>JBFKLX010000043.1:0-28990 GCA_041630155.1 Acidobacteriota bacterium | reverse complement strand
TCACCCCGCGCCGCTTCATCTCGTGCAGGACAGTGGCCGTGAGCTTGGCTCCGGTGGCCCCCAAGGGGTGACCCAGGGCGATGGCTCCGCCGTTGACATTGACTTGGGAGATGTCCAACCCCAGCTCCTGAACCACGGCCAAGGCCTGGGCGGCGAAGGCCTCGTTGAGCTCGATCAGCCCGATGTCCTTCAATTTCAGTCCTGCCCGGGCGAGAGCCTTGGGTACTGCTTCCACGGGGCCGATCCCCATGAATTCGGGCTCCACCCCGGCGGTGGCAAAGGCGATCAGGCGGCCCAGGGGCGCGAGTCCCAGTTCTCGCGCTCTGTTCCGGCTGGCCAGGACGACTGCGGCGGCGCCGTCGCTGCGCTGGCTGCTGTTGCCCGCCGTGACGCTGCCCCGCACGTGAAACACCGGCCGCAGCCCGGCCAGAGCCTCCGCTGAAGTGTCTCGCCGCGGCCCTTCGTCCTCTCCAAATTCAATGCTCCGGCTCGTCTTGTGGCCGTTGTCGAGTGTTTCCACGGTCACGTCCAGAGGGATCAACTCTTCCTGAAAATACCCGCGATCCTGGGCTTCTATGGCTTTCAGATGGCTGTTCAGGGCGAACTCGTCTTGCTGCTGCCGGCTGATCCCATACTTGGCGGCCACGTTTTCGGCCGTCAGGCCCATCGAAATGTAGACATCCGGGTCCTGCTCGACCAGGGTGGGATTGGGGGCGAAGTGATATCCCTCCATGGGGACCATGCTCATGCTTTCCGTGCCGCCGGACACAATCACGTCATTTTGTCCCGACTGGATGGCCTGGGTGGCCAAAGCCACGGTCTGCAGGCCCGAGGAGCAAAAGCGGTTCACGGTCATCGCGCTGCAGTGATCGGGCAGGCCCGCCCTGAGCGCGGCGATGCGCGCCACGTTCATGCCCTGCTGCGCCTCCGGAAACGCGCAACCCAGGATGACGTCCTCGATGGCAGCGGGTTCCAGCGGAGACGCCTGGCGAATAACTCCCCGGATCACCTGGGCGGCGATGTCGTCGGGACGGGTGTGCCGCAGCGTGCCCCGAGGGGCCTTTCCGACTGGACTGCGGCCGGCCGCCACGATGACAGCCTCGCGCGAATCATCTCTGGAAGACATTGGGTTTCTCCTCTAAAGCTAAGCCCTGCGCCCTGCGCTACCGCTTTGCCAGCCGCCCGGTGCCGTCCCACTCCAGGGACTTGAGATTGGCGAGTTTACTTTCCAGGATCGAGCCTGGTTGATCGCTGTCGGCCAACAAGATCAAAACCGGCAAACCATTTTTGACGAGTTTCTTGGGCTTGAGTTCCAGCTCTTTCCATTCGAGCAGTATTTCCAGGGTGACGCGGCCATCTTCGTGTTCCCTGGGAGTGATTACGGGATCCCGGGTGGCCGACTCGCGCACGTTGGCGCCGCGCAACCTGCGATGCCAGAAGAACGGCCCCTGATCCTGGACGCGGGGAGAGACCCAGAGCAGGTAGTCGAATTCCAGAGTTCGAATCTGGAACTTGAGATTGTCGAAAAAGAGCATTCGGTCTCGCCGCCGCCGATCGGGCGTGACGAAGACGGCGTCACGGCGCCTGACTTCCCGGATGTCCCAGCGATCGTCTTGCCACTCGACCGCTAGATAGAGCCCATCCTCGTCCCAGAGGGCCTTGATCTTGACACTGACGTCCGAGTCGCCGAACTCGCCTTGTGTCCGAACGCCGGAAGCTCCCGGACGGAGAATCAACTCGGGCACGCCTCGCCAGTCCTCCAGCCAACCGTCGAGCAGGATCTGCTGGGTGCGGTGAGGGATGTTCCAATTCTGCCCCCAAGCCGGCCCAAGCATCGCGCAGCCGATCGCCCCCAGAATGCCGAACCACTTCATGAGGTCATTGTAACCGATTGGATCCCAAGCGAATCACCGGCAAAGCACCGCTGTCTCAAAACCAGGGCTCCAAGTCCAAGGGGCCCCGCCGCAAGCCGACCGCGGCAGACCGGTGCTGTGCCCCTCTGCGAGAGAACTCCGGAATCCCTCGCCAAGCCGCCAAGAGCGCCAAGGGGTGAGCGCTTCTGCCCGACCGCGATGCCCATCTTCATCCTTGGCGTGCTGCGTGGGAACAGCGTCATCGCTTTTGAGCGATGAGATGGTATCCGGAGGGGAGGAGGGGAGATCCCGGTTCGATCCGGAGCAGCGGATAAAGTCGGAAGTAGGTCTTCCAGGAAAGCATCAACAATGGCCGGGCCATCCGCCGTGTCCAACGGCCTCCCCGTTCCGAGGAAAGGAGATGGAGCGCCTGGATGAGGGTGGAAAACGAATCGATGTCCGGTTCCAGCCTCTGGATCCGCCAGGAGGCGAACAGGGAGCGCAGCGAAAACTCGGAAAAACGAAAGTAGTCGTGAGGAGCGCCATGGATCGGGTAGCAGAAACGGGTGCTCAAGATACAGCGGCCGCCGGAGCGCAGCACACGGTGGATTTCCTCGACGGCCTGTCGGGGTCTGGTCAGATGTTCGAGCAGTTCGGTGCAGATCACGGTGTCGAAAGATTCTTCCCGGAAGGGCACGTGAAGCGCATCCCCCAGAACGTGGACGTGCTCCTGGGGGGCCAGGTCGACCCGAATCGTCCTCGGATGATGCCGGGTGTAACGACTCGAGCCGCACCCCAGATCCAGAACCCGGCCGTGAAACTCGACCGAGTCGAGGAATCGGTTCAGGGCGAAACGGGCTGGACTCCGACTGCTCATGACCGTCTCCCACAGATTTCGCTGCGTCGGTTCTCGTCGCCCCCGCACGAGGCCGCTCTCCCGGGTCGGAACCTGCTGGTGTCTCGGAACGCCGACGACACCTGAGGAGAGGAGAGACCCCTTGGCAGCGAGACCGGCTTCTCGGGCTATTTCAGCCGAACGGGAAAGATAACCAGATTCGGCACCAACGGCAAGGCGGTCGGCGAGTCGACGACAAACTGCCACACTCCTTGGATCCACATCCCACCGGAAAACTCAGGAGCGGCGGCCCAGCGTGACCATCAGCCAGGTGTAGAGGCAAGCCGGGCCGATCATGATCGCCCCGCCCCAGAAAGAGGCGGGCAAGAGGTAAGCGGCGTTGCTGCCGTCGGTGACGATCAGGTAGACGCATTCGTCCAAGGCCAGGGCGAGGCCCAACACGAACACCGCGCAGGCCCAGTCGAGCCCGCGAGACGAACGCGGCAGCACGGCCAGGGGGATTCCGCCGGCAACAACCAGGAGCAGACCGGTGAAGAGGTGGTGGATGTTGTATCCGGCCAAATCGAAATCGGCGTCGGGCCAGTTGTGCAGCCAGAGGCGCATCAGGGCGAAGGAGCCGGTCAGAGTCGCGATGATGATGAGGGAGCGCCGCCTGGAGTCGGGGGTTCGGCTTGCCTGGACCAAGCGTGTCAACCCGCTCCCTTCTTTCTCGTGGAGAGGGCATCCCCGTCGATGTTGGATCCGGACTTGCCGCCTCCCTGGACCAATTCGGACAGCGCCGCCAGCCGGGTCAACTTCGGGCGCTTCCAGGGCGGCCTTCCGGGACCCAGTTTCACTCGCTTGCGTCGCATCACGCTCTAGAGCCTCGGACGCCATGAGCAGCGAACCCGCCAAGAGCGGGACACTCTTGGCTCCACGATTCGCTGAATCGTACTCATCAGTATAGCATTCGGGATCTGACAAACGGGGCGGGTTCGAGGTTCTGGAGGCGCCTCGGGCAGGGCCGAGGGTTCGCCTGGAGAAGTGAGGAAGTGAGAATGATGCCAGGTTGGAGGACCGGGCCGTCACTGTCCCGACCACCGCCTCAACCAGAGTTCGCTGCTGAGCAGCAGCCAGACGGGGAGCCAGTGATCGTGGCGTCCTTCGAAGAAGGCCTGCAGGTAGCGGTCGGCTGCGGTCGTGTCGATCAGCTGCAGAGAGGCCAGAGCTTCGGCTCGATCGGTTCGGGCCCACCAGCCGGGTCCTTCCTGGCGCAGGACCCGGATTCCCAGCGGCGTGAAGTCGACCTTCCGCGTGGGCAGGGGAAAGGGGTAGTGGCGGCGGAGCACTTGGCGCAGTGGTGCTTTCGAGGCGCCGTTGGCGAGCAGGTCGTCGGGCCGAGCCCGCAGGGCCAGCTCGACCAGCGCTCGATCGTAGAAAGGAAGGTAGAGGCGAAAATCGTCCGCCCGGGCCCAGGCGAATCCCTGCTCCATCTCCTGGGCCAGCTGCGGCGAGTCGAGCAGGCTGCGCAGCACCCGGGGGTAGAAAGGCGGCTGCGGAGGCGGTGCCAGAAAGGCCGGTCCTCGATCGAGCAGTTCTCGAAGAAGTTCCGGGTCGGATTTTCCAAACCAGGAGGGGAGTTTCGCCCAACGCCGTCTTCGGAGGGCGCCCAGCAGCTTCGGGTGAACGCTGTGAAGCCCGCGTCCGGCCAGATTGGTCAGCCAGGGTTTCGCACCGTTTCTCCAGGCCAGCTCCCGAGCCAGCTCACGCCAGCCCGCGACGCTGGCCCGCCGGTAAGCCAGGAAGAGTCGCCGGAGCGACCGCACCTGAAGCCCTGGCAGCAGGTCCGCCGCCGCCATCGGGTCGACGCTGAAGAGCTCGTCGCCGCCCGTCCCCAGGATCAGCCCCTTCAGGCCCTGGCGGCGTGCCAGCCTCAGCACCCAGCGGTAGACTCCTTGCCAGAGGCTCAGGACCGGTCCGGGGCTGTCACGCGACTGCTCCCATGTCGTTTCCAGAAGGCTTTCGTTTCGCAGGAAGTCGGTCAGTTCGCCCCAGAGAACAGGCATGCCGAGGTGGGCACTGACGGAGCGCTGGGTTTCGGACTCGTCGAGGGCTCCGGGAAAGCGCAGGCAGACGGCTGTGAGCGGCGGCTCGGCCCGGACTTCCGCGGCCAGGGCGGCGAGACTGGTGGAGTCGAGGCCTCCACTCAGCGCCAGGCAGTCAGCGCCCGCCTCGAGGTGGGAACGGACCGCTCTACCCAACCGCTCGGGGACCTGGGACAACTCCTCGCCGGTGGCCCACTGGAAGTCCTCCGGCAGGCCCGTCCAGTATCGGTCTTCACGAAGCCGGCCCCGGGAAGACTCGAGCCAGTGTCCGAGGCGCAGGCGCCGAATCCCGGAAAAGTAGCATTCCCAGGGGGGCGCAGAGCCCTGGCGGTCGAGCAGGTATCTCGCCAGGGCCGGGCGGTCGATCCGGGCTCGGACCTCGGGCTGGTCCACCAGTAGCTGAAGGCGGGAAGAAATGAGCAACCTCTCGCCGTTCCAGCAGTAGTAAGCCGGATGCAGCCCCAATGGATCACGGGCCGCCAGGAGCTTGCGTTCCTGGGGGTCCCAGGCCAGCAGAAGATAGGCCCCGGAAGTCGAAGCCAGAAGCCCGGGGCCGGAATCGCGGAGCCGGCGCGAGAGCTCTTCCGGGTCGTATGGTTGGTGCTGAGAGTCGAAGCAATATCCTTCCAGGAGCAGGGAGCTGCCGGCTTCGGGCCAGCGGCGCAACTGCTCGCTCTCGAGCCTCAGGCCGGCGGGGAAGCGTAATTGGGGAGCCTGGTCGCCGGCCGGTAGGATCAGCAGCCAGGGCTCCGGCACGACGGCCTTCGTCTGTTGCTCGGGAGAAGAGGTCACCAAAACAGCCATTTCAGGAGGACTCTCCTCGTTCAGGGCCCGGCTGGCGCTGCACTCTCCCTTCTTGGCGGCGGGGAAAGAACACTCGCCAACTTCCCGCCAGGATCCGCCAGAGATAGAGCAGGGGAAGCCAGAGGCGGCCTTTGCCGGGGTGGCGCGCCAACATCTGGGTGGGATTCGGGAACAGGTGCTCTTTGAGGTAGGTCAGACGCGGGCGCAGGCCTTCCAGATTCCGCCAGTCGGAAAGAAAGACGGCTTTCCGGACGTGGGCCTCCTGCAAGAAGCGCGCGCTCTCTTCGCTCTCGGTCGTGGGCTCCTCCGACCAGCTTCTCAGGCGGGACACTCCGTCGATCGCGGGGAAAGCCTCCAGGGCGTGCGCCAGCCCGTCCCGGCAGACGGCACGAAGCTGTTTTCGCCCCGTCAGCTCGAGGAATTCCTCTTGCTGCTGAGGCGACAACCGCCGGGCCAATTCATAGATGTCCCGCAGCCAGATCAAGCGGGAGCTGCGGCCGTGATGCGCTACCCGATGCAGGCAGGCCAGGAGCAGGCCGGCGGCGGGGGCCAGGGTCCAGGCAGCCGGACCCAGCCCGGGCACTGGCTGCCGCTCTTCCCAGCAGGTTTCGAAGCACAGGCTGTCGCCGAACAGCTGCAGGTTGCTGATCTTCCAGTGTACGTCCAGGTTGTGCTGCCAGTCAGGGCCACCGGGCCGCACGAACGTCAGTTGGGATTGGATCACTCGGGCCCGGGTTGCCGGACCCGGGTCATAGCCCGACTGGGTGAGGCAGTCTTCCACGATCTGCCAGTCGTTGAGGCGCACCCAGAGGTCGGAGTCGAGCCTGGGCCGAGTGTGGGGCGCGGGATAGGCGAGCCTGGCCAGGGCCGCTCCCTTGAGGAGCAAACAGTGGACCCCGTGAGAGTGGAGCCGCCCCAGCACCGCTGCGAGTTCTCGGTCCATCAACTCCTGGAGCAGGAGCGCTCCCGTTTCCTCGGACTTGAGTCGATGGCGCACTTGGTCCGGCCAGCCGTCCCATCGACCGGCCCTCTCCCGCAGAAAGTGCACGAGAGGAGCTACTCCGTTGGCTGTGCATGACTGGACGAAACCTTCCTGAAACTCCGCACCGGCCCGGCTTGGCCAACCCTCGACCTGGCCCCGGAGCAGAGCCCGGAGGAACTGGTCAGAATCGCTCACCATCATCTCTCTGCATCGCTTCGACGGATTGTCCCGGGGACACACTTTCCGATCACAGTATACGCGCAGGGGCGTGTGCTAAGCTTTCGCGCGAAGACGAGGTGTCTATTCTCGGCTCCTCCGAGGGACCGGAGGAGGGGAATCTGGCACGGTCCTCAAAAAAGGGGTTGGAACTGTCCGGTCACCCACTGGCGAATTCACCCGGGGCAGGTCACACAGTCCCTCTGGGAAGCCCTCGAGGCGATCCCGTAAGTGACAGGCGCGGAGCGCTTCTTTTTCATTACCGAAAGTGTCTGGCAGCGGACCCGATCTCGACGGCTCTGGCAAGTCGCTTGGCCGCTGGCATTGGCTCTGAGAGGAGCGGATGATAGACTCTCGTCTTTGAACGGATGTAGGCCTGGACAGCTCAGAATTCTCATGGGACACTCACCCGGGGTTGGGGGACGAGCCGCCCCGACAGACCTGGGGCTCCCCGTTCCGTATTCGACCGTACCTCGGGGGAGCCCGAGCGAGCGCAACGCAGCCGGGGTGATCCCGCCGCAGGTGAGCTCTCCTGAGAAATGCGGGTTTGGAGATCGAGCGGTGCACAAATGCGAGATGTAGTCGTAATTGGCGGCGGGCCTGCCGGCCTGCGTTTTGCGACCCGGTTAGCGGGGGGCGGTTTCGACGTCGCGCTGCTCGACGAGCGAGCCCAGATCGGCAGGCGCAAGATCTGCACGGGCATCATCGGGGCCGAGTCCTTCGAAGCGCTCGACTTGCCGCGATCCTCCATCGTCGCTTCGATTCAGAGGTTGAAGTTCGTTTCCCCGCAGGGGCGCGTCCTCGACTACACCCACCCTGAATTGTTGGCCCACGTCGTCGATCGCACCCGCTTCGACCAGGATCTTGCCCGGAGAGCAGCAGCCGCGGGCGTGGAGATTGGATCGGGCCGGCGGGTTCGGCGATTACGGGTGTCGGCGGACCGCGCCGTCGTGGAGGTGGAACTGATTGGTGACCCCGGGCCCGCTCGGCTGGTCGAAGCCCGCCTGGTGGTCGTGGCCACCGGGGTCAATTCGCGATTGAATCGGGAGGTTGGACTGGGGCACCCGACCGATTTTCTCAATGCTGCGCAAGCGCACGTCCAGGTCCGTGGACTCGATTGCACTCATTGTTTTGCGGGGCGAAAGCTCGCCCCTGGGGCATTTGGCTGGCTGGTGCCTCTAGCCGACGGCTGGGCCCGGGTGGGCTTGATGACTGACAGCACGCCCTCTCGCTACCTGGGAGCGCTCCTCTCCAGGATTTCAGAGTTTCTGACCGAGGGGAGCGACCAGATCGAGGCCGACGTCAAACCGATCGTGCAGCGTTTCGTCGGCCCTTCGTTCTCGGATCGGGTGATCGCAGTGGGGGAGGCCGCGGGGCAGGTCAAAACGACCACGGGCGGCGGGATCTACTACAGTTTGCTGGGCGCCGACCTGGCTGCCGGAGTGGCCGCCGGAGCGCTGCGGGCCGACAGGCTCGCCGCGGAACGCCTGAGCTCCTACGAGCGGCTTTGGAGACAACGCATCGCCGCCGAGATCGAGGCGGGGTACCTGTACCGCAAGGCCTTCAGCCGCATGACCGACCGGCAGATCGAAGCGCTCTTCAAACTGGCCAGCTGGAACGGGATCATCCCTCTGGTGAAGAGGACGGCGCGTTTCGACTGGCACCTCGAGTTGCTCACCTCGCTGGCTCGATATGGGCCCATCCGCAGCGTCCTGGAAGGGAATCGTTCCGGGACGGAACTTTCATCGGAACCCTCATGAGGAGTGGTCGCGCCGCAGCAGGGCACTGGATGGGAAATGCAGGCTCCGTCCAAAAAGATCTACGTTGAGCGTCCCTAACTCACCGACAGCACTCGTGATTCGACCCCAGACCGGCTGGGGCGGGCTCTCCCTGGCCGAACTCTGGGAGCATCGGGAACTCCTCTATTTCCTGACCTGGCGGGACATCAAGGTTCGCTACAAGCAGACCGTCCTGGGAGCGGCCTGGGCGGTGATCCAGCCCTTCTTCACCATGGTGGTCTTCAGTCTCTTTTTCGGAAGGCTGGCCGGTGTTCCTTCCGACGGGCTTCCGTATCCAGTATTCAGCTTCGCCGCGCTGGTCCCCTGGGCTTTCTTCGCCAACGGCTTGAATCAGTCCTCCAACAGCCTGGTGGGGAGCGCCAACTTGATCCGCAAAGTCTATTTTCCTCGGCTGGTGATCCCCCTTTCCAGCGTGATGTCGGGCATCGTCGATTTCTGTCTGGCCTTCCTGATGCTGCTGGGGTTGATCTACTACTTCGACCTCTCTCCCACGCGCAACGTGATCTGGCTGCCGGTGCTGCTGGCTCTGGCACTGGCCACGGCTCTGGGGGTCGGGCTGTGGCTCTCGGCGATGAACGTGCAGTTTCGAGACATCCGCTACACGGTTCCGTTCTTGACCCAGTTGTGGTTGTTCTGCACTCCCATCGCCTATCCCAGCAGCCTGTTGGGCGAGCCCTGGAAGACCGTCTACGCGATCAATCCGATGGCGGGCGTGGTGGAGGGATTCCGCTGGGCGCTGCTGGGGCTCGATCCCGCCCCGAGCCGCATGATCCTGGTGTCGGCCCTCGCCGCAGTGGGGATTCTGCTCAGCGGCTTCTTTTATTTTCGACGCATGGAGAGAACCTTTGCCGACGTGGTCTGAGTCAGTGCTGCCCGGCGTTAGGGACGCCTCGGTTCAGCCTGCGATTCGCGTCCGTGATCTCGGGAAGCTGTATCGAATCGGGAGTCGGAAAGCCCGGTACGACACCTTCCGCGATCTGCTCAGCGCGACCCTCAGCTCACCCTGGAAGCGGCTGCGGTCGGTAATCCGTGGAGGATCGGCGGGCTCAGCGCAGCGAAATCTCTGGGCGCTGCGCAAACTGACTTTCGAAGTGTGGCCCGGAGAGGTGGTGGGGGTGATCGGCCGCAACGGGGCGGGGAAGACCACGCTCCTGAAGGTGCTTTCGAGAATCACACCCCCGACCGAAGGCTGGGCGGAAATTCGGGGTCGCGTCAGCGCGCTGCTGGAGGTCGGCACGGGTTTCCACCCCGAGTTGACGGGCCGGGAGAACATCTTTCTGAACGGCGCCATACTGGGGATGAAACGGTCCGAGATTCATGAGAAATTCGACGAAATCGTCGCTTTCTCAGAGGTGGAACAGTTCCTCGAGACCCCGGTCAAGTATTACTCCAGCGGCATGTACGTGCGCCTGGCTTTTGCCGTAGCCGCTCATCTGGAACCGGACATCATGTTGGTGGACGAAGTACTCGCGGTGGGTGACGCCGCGTTTCAGGAGAAATGCCTCGGCAAACTGGACTCGGTGACCCGGCAGGGGCGGACCGTCCTGTTCGTGAGCCACAACATGGCCGCGATTCGCCGTCTCTGCTCCCGCGCCATTCTCCTGGACGAGGGCAGCGTGTCCGCGATGGGGGACACCGAGGATGTCGTGAAGGAGTACCTGAACTCGATCCAGGCGAGTTCGGGGACGCTGCGGGACTTGGGTCAGCGACGCGGCGAGAGTGCCCCGACGAGGCTCGTCGCGACCGGCTTCCGGGCCTTGGGAGCCGACGGAGGGCCCGCCCGAACGGCCTGCCCGGCTGAGTTTCGCATCAGTTACCAGGCGCCCGGGAGGCTCGCTCTCATGCGCGTGGGGCTGGCGGTCAAAGATCCCCTGGGGACCACGATTTTCGTCTGCAACAGCGCCATGACACGGGCAGACTTCGTGGAAATGCCGCCCCGCGGGGAGGTCAGTTGCCGCGTGGATTGGTTGCCGCTCATCCCTGGCCGGTACTGGGTCGATCTGAAATTGATGGATGACCGGGGCCACACCGAGCACGTGATCGCGGCCGCAACCTTCGCGGTCCTGGACGGTGGCGAGAGCGGATTCTTCGACTATCCCAGACGTTACGTGGATGGGAGCATCATCGTGCCGCACCGCTGGGAGGTCTGTGAGCAGGGTGAGGCCGGCGGGGCCGGGGATTGGGATTCGGAGGGACTGGTCGTCGAACCGGACGGTCGTTAGGAGGGCTTTGAAAATTCGGAGTTGGTCCGAAACCGGGCTGCGCGGAGCACTCAGAGAGGCTGCAGATCGAACCAGGTTCCGCTATCGAAGCCTCACCAGGAATTCCGCCAGCCGGCGGCTCTTCCGGTCCAATCCGGCTCGGCTCGGGCAGGCGCAGGCGCAGATCGTGGAAGGCCTGCGGCGGCAGGGTCTGGCCAGTATGCCGTTCGACGAGCTGGTGGACGACCCGGGCTGCTGGCCGGAGCTGGCCGAGACCGTCGCCGCATTCGTGGGCAGCGCACCAACCACTGACCGGATCCAGGCCTACCAGCAGGACTTCCGGCAGGCCGGGTGGAAAGAATACCTGGTCCGGCGGTTTCCCCCCGGCTCGACTGTCGCTTGCAGTCATCCTCTGGTTCGTTTCGGGGTGAGCCGCTGGCTGTTGGAGATCGCCAATGCCTACCTCGACCTCTGGTCTAAGCTGCTTTACTTCGATATCTGGTACACCATCCCCTTGAACGTGCAGCGCGAAAAGGTGGCTTCGCAACGCTGGCACCGCGACCCGGACGACGAACGCATTCTCAAGGTGTTCCTGTATTTTTCCGACGTCGACGAGTCGGCCGGCCCGTTGGAGTACATCCGAGGCAGCAACGCCGCCGGCAAGTACTATGGACACTTTCGCCGCCGGGGTCAGCATTATCCTTCCGAGTCGGAGCTGGAGCGTCTGGTTTCGCCGTCCGACCGGGCCGTCTGCACCGGCCCGAGGGGGACTTTCGTTTTCTGCGACACTCGCGGCTTTCACCGGGGGGGCTATGCCACCGAGCATCCGCGAATCCTAGCCAAGTGGGTGTTCGTGAGCCCCGCCTCCATCAGTCCCCGGGCCTACCGGTTGGAGTGGGAGCAGGAGGCCGAGTCGTGGGGTCCCGTCGCGCGTTTCGCCGTCACCTGAGTCGATGCGCATGAAAGTGCTTGGCAGACCAGTTCTTGCCGGCTTGCGCACCGCATCCGTGGAGGGGGGTGCCTGGGAAGAACTGGAGGTCTGTCCCTTGTGCGGCCGTGCCGATGGCTGGCGAGACGTCTCGCGGATCGAGGGGCAGTGCCTGGGAGTGGTGACCTCGGCTTGCCTGGGTTGCCGTTTCGGTTTCTTGCGGCGGCGCCCCACTCGAGCCTGGGCGGAGGAGTTCTACCGGTCGGCCTGGGACCAGGCGGGGCAGCGGCGGGCGGCCAGTTTGCACCCCGAGGCGATCGAGCCCGACCCAGGCGCCTATCGCTTCTCGACGGCCCATCTGAAGCCCGCCTCGAAGATACTCGACGTCGGCGCCGGGTTCGGCTCGTCGCTGCTCGCCTTCCAGCGAGCAGGACACCGGGTCGCCGCGATTGAGCCATCCCGCCATCGCGCCGAATTCCTCGACTCGCGGCTGGGTTTTCCCTGTGTCGACTCTCCGGCACGAGTCGAGGAACTCGCCCCTCCCTTCGATTTGATTTGTCTGCAACACGTTCTGGAACACCTCTACGATCCGGTGGAGGCCCTCACGGCGCTGCGCCCTCAGCTCCGCCCCGAGGGCCTGCTCTACCTGGCCGTCCCCAACCTGTGGCAGGAGTACTTTCCGCAGGCCTTCCACTTCGTTCCTCATCTCTCCTGGTTCACTCTGGCATCTCTCCAGCGGTTGCTGGCCGCGACCGGCTTCGAAGTGGTCCGGGAACACAGCGGAACCGAGCTGCGGGTCCTGGCCAGGCGGGCCCATGCGGAAAACCCGGAGGCGCCGGCCCTGGCTGCGGGAGAGGAGTTCTGGACAGCCGTCCAGCGTTTGGTGACGGACGAGGTGGGCGGGAAGAGTGGACGGCACTTGCTGGTCTGGTACGAAGACCGGGAGAGCCGGGAGTTGCATTATGCGCGGCGAGTCCTGCCCGGTTGGATCCCCGCCGGGGATCTGATCAAAGGGGGGATCTACCTCCTCACCCACTCGCCGGGCAGGGTCCGCGGCGCTCTGGTGCGATGGCTTCCCACTTGGCTGCGGGGTCATCCCCGAGTGCTGAGAGTCCACCTGGAACTGGAGGAGGAAGGATTGCCCTTGCGCTTGGAGTACTCCGGCCAAAGAGCGCCGGTCTGGGTCAAGTAAGAGGAGGTGGTCGCGAGCCCGGGGCTGTAGAGGGTCTACTTCGATGCTTCGGTTCCTTCGATGAAAAGTGCGGTGGCGATGTGGGAAGTTCTGGCCGGCAAGTCGAGGGTCTTTCTCAGGGATCCCTGGGGAAGCCTGGGGCGGCGCGCCGAATATCATCTGTTTCGAGCCCGCGCCAAGCGTTTCTGGGCCGGACAGCCGTTGCTCGGGGACTTCCTCGCGGCCAGGCCTGCAGACGCGTTCGCGCC
Organism: Acidobacteriota bacterium; assembly: GCA_041630155.1. GTDB lineage: Bacteria > Acidobacteriota > UBA6911 > RPQK01 > JANQFM01 > JBFGHG01. Next base: position 15,827 of record JBFKLX010000043.1, on the reverse strand, counting down.
CGACTGGGCCGACTTGTGGTTCCTCTATCGGGCGGTGCGGGAACGCCGGCCCCAAACAGTACTGGAGTTCGGGAGCGGTTGCTCGACGCTGGCGCTGGCCCTGGCGTTGCGGGACAATCACGTCTCGACGCAGAGCTCCGGGCGGCTGCTATCGATCGATTCAGTGGAGTTCTGGGCCGAGACGAATCGAAAAGCGATGCCCGCCGAACTGCGAGGATTTCACCAGATTCTGCACCGGCCGGTCCGATGCTGCACACACCAGGGGACCCCGTGCTTCCGTCATCTGAATTTGCCCGACGTCCGTCCCGACTTGGTCTATCTGGACGGGCCCGAGCTCACTCCCGAGTGCCGGGTGGCGGTCGATGTGCTGGACCTTGAAGAACGTTTCCCACCGGGATTGCTGTTGATCGTCGACGGCCGATGGGAGAACGCCATGTTCCTGAAACGAAACCTCCGCGGGCGCTATCGCTTCGAGTACCGAACGTTGTATCAGAATTCCACTTTTGAGCTGCTGCCGGCGGGAGAAGGCGCTTGACCGGGACGGGCACAGCGCCGCAGCAGTCCCCGAGACTGCAAATCGGTCCTCGTGCGATCGGGCCAGGCAAGCCCTGCCTGATCATCGGAGAGGTGGCCCAGGCGCACGAGGGAAGCCTCGGAATGGCGCACGCCTTCATCGACGCAGTCGCCCAGGCCGGCGCGGACGCGGTCAAGTTCCAGACGCACATCGCCGAAGCCGAGAGCTCGGCGGAGGAACCGTTTCGAGTCCGCTTCAGCACCCAGGACGAGAGCCGGTTCGACTACTGGAAGCGCATGGAGTTCAGTGCGCACCAGTGGAAGGAGTTGGCGGGCCACGCTCGCCAGAAGGGCTTGCTGTTCTTGAGCTCGCCCTTTTCCCGGGAAGCGGTCGAAGTGTTGCTGAAGGCGGAGGTGCCCGCCTGGAAGATCGCATCCGGGGAGCTGCCGAACCGGGCCCTGATGGACCGCCTCGGGGAGACCGGGTTGCCGCTGCTGCTGTCGACGGGGATGAGCAGTTGGACCGAGCTGGACCGGGTGATCGAAGAGCTGAGGACCCTGCCCCAGGGATTCGCGATCTTTCAATGTACCTCTGCCTATCCCTGCCCGGCCCGGCAGGTGGGTCTGAACGTCTTGCGCGAGATGGCTGATCGCTACCACTGTCCGGTCGGTTTGAGCGATCATTCCGGCACCATATATCCAGGCCTGGCGGCTGCCGCATTGGGGGCCAGTCTGCTGGAGGTTCACGTCACCTTCAGCCGAGAGACGTTTGGTCCTGATGTCCCCGTTTCGTTGACGATCGAGGAGTTCCGGCAGCTGATCCGAGGGGTACGGTTCATCGAAGAAGTGCTGGCCAATCCGGTCGACAAGGACGCGCTGGCAGCGGAGTTGGAGCCTCTGCGGCGCATCTTCACCAGGAGCCTGTTCGCCGCCCGGGACCTTCCCTCCGGAACCGTCCTCGAGGCGGTTCATCTGGTGCCCAGGAAGCCGGGCACGGGGATTCCAGCCGATCGGCTGGGGGCGATGGTGGGACGCCGTCTCGGACGGGAGCTGAAAAAGGGCGAGATGTTGACGCCCGAGCATTTGCAGCCATGACGAAACCGGTTCGAAAAGTCTGCGTCGTGATCACCGCTCGGCCGAGTTACAGCCGCATCAAAACCGTGCTGCAGGCGATTCAGCAGCGTTCCAGCCTGGAGCTTCACCTGGTCGTGGCGGCTTCGGCCTTGTTGGAGCGCTACGGGTCGGCCATCCGGGTGATTGAGCAGGACGGGTTTCGAGTGGCGGCGCGGGTCTTCATGGTGCTGGAGGGGGAGAACCTCACGACCATGGCCAAGAGTACGGGACTCGGCCTGCTGGAACTGGCCACCGTGCTGGACAATCTGGCTCCCGACGTGGTCGTCACCGTGGCCGATCGCTACGAGACGCTGGCCACGGCGGTGGCTGCTTCGTACATGAACATTCCCGTGGCTCACGTACAAGGTGGAGAGGTGACCGGCTCCATAGACGAGAAGGTGCGTCACGCGGTGACGAAGCTCTCCAACCTGCACTTCGTCTCGACTCGAAAGGCGGCCGAACGCGTGATCCGCATGGGGGAGACGGAGGAAACGGTTTTCGTGACCGGCTGCCCTTCGGTCGATCTGGCCCGGGAGATGATGGAGTCGCCCGGGTTGGACTTCGACCCCATCGAGCGTTACGGAGGGGTCGGCGCCGAGCTGGACCATTCGAACGGCTATCTGGTGGTGGTGCAGCATCCCGTCACCACCGAGTATGAAAGCGCCCGCAGGCATGTCACGGAGACCTTGCGAGCCGTGGACGAGTTGGGGATGCCGACTTTCTGGTTCTGGCCCAACGTGGATGCCGGTTCCGACGGTTCCTCAGGGGGGATCCGAGCCTACCGGGAGATCCATCGGCCCCGGCAGATCCATTTCTTCAAGAACATGCAGCCTCACGACTTTCTGCGCCTGGTTTACAACGCCCGCTGCCTGGTCGGGAATTCCAGTGTAGGCATTCGTGAATGCTCTTTTCTGGGAGTCCCGGTGGTCAACATTGGATCGCGCCAGCAGGGACGCGAGCAGGCGGGCAACGTCCTCAACGTCGACTACACCGGGACGGCCATCGGCGAGGCGATCCTGCGACAGGTCCGAAACGGGCGTTACCCTTCCCAACCCCTCTATGGAGACGGCAGAGCGGGCCACAGGATCGCAGTTCTGTTGGCTGAAACTCCGCTGTCCGTCGAGAAAAGGCTGCCCTATTGAACGCTCTCGAGCACCCCAACAGGCCGGCGCTGCTGAATGCTGAGCCCAAGGCATACAGCCCCCAGGCTCGGGCAATCCTGGAGCGTTTCGCCGACGTGACGGAGCGTCCCCTGGGGCAGTCCGAGCTGTTCCAGCAGATCGGCGATTTTCAGATCCTGATCGTTCGCCTGGGGCTGAGAGTCGACGGCCGGGTGATCGGTGCAGCCGACAAGCTCCGAGCGATCGTAAGCGCCACCACCGGCCTGGACCACATCGACCTCGAAGCGGCGTCCTCACGCGGCATTGCGGTTCTCAACCTGAGCGGCGAGGAGGAGTTCTTGCGGACTGTGCCCGCCTCTTCGGAGCACACCTGGGCACTCCTGCTGGCACTGGTCCGGCGGCTTCCCTGGGCCTTCGATTCGGTCCGCCTCGGCCAGTGGGACCGGGATAGGTTTCGAGGGCATGATTTGAGGGGGCGGTGCCTGGGCATCGTGGGGCTGGGCCGAATCGGCCGGCAGGTGGTGCAGTACGGGCTGGCCTTCGGCATGAAGATCTGGGCGTTCGACCCCCACAGCCAGGCTGCCTGGCCGCCCCGGGTGGATCGTGCCCAGTCGCTGCCCGAGCTGTTGCGCCGAGCGGACGTTCTCTCACTTCACCTGCCCCTCAACGCCGAGACGCGCTACTCGATCGGCCGGGCCGAACTCTCTCTGCTTCCCCAGGGAGCGGTTCTGATCAACACGGCGCGGGGGCCATTGCTGGACAGCGGAGCCCTTCTGGAAGCCCTGCAGTCGGGCCGGCTGGCGGGAGCAGCATTGGACGTGCTGGAAGGGGAACCGTTTCTGGATTTGGACGGACATCCGTTGGTCCAGTACGCCCGCTCCCATCCCGGGCTGCTGCTCACCCCTCACCTGGGCGGCGCGACCGTCGAATCGATGGCCATGACCGAGGTTTTCATGGCCGGCAAGCTCGAGGCCTGGTGGCAGGCTCAGCAGGACGCGGCCGAAGTGGGAGCGAAGCAGTGAGAGTGCTGGGTGTCATCCCCGCCCGCGGCGGCTCCAAGGGGATCCCCGACAAGAACCTGCGCCTGCTCAAAGGAAAGCCGATCCTGCAGTACACCATCGAAAGCGCCCGCTCCGCGCGCTGTCTGTCCCGCCTGATCCTCACCACCGACAGTGAAGCGATCGCCGAGGAGGGGCGGCGACTGGGAGTCGAGGTCCCCTTTCTCCGCCCCGCCGAATTGGGGCGGGACGATACTCCCATGGCGCCCGTGGTTCGACATGCGGTTCGCTTTCTGGAGAGCAACGGCGATCACTTCGAGGCTGTCTGCCTGCTGCAACCCACCAGTCCGCTGCGGCGAGCGGAGTACATCGACGGGTGCTACGAGCTGTTGACTTCGAACCAGGCCGACACGGTCTTGACCGTCTTGCCCGTACCGCACCGATACAACCCCTTTTGGCTCTATCTCGAGCGCGATGATGGATGGCTGGAGCCGGCCCTCGGCAAATGTGAAATCGGCACTCGCCAGGAGTTGCCGCCCTGCTATCTCCGCGAAGGATCGGTCTACCTCTTCCGCCGCCAGGTGCTGAGGGATCGTGACAGCTTGTTCGGCGAGCGGACCCTGGGCTACCCGGTCGATCCCGGTAGGAGCGTCAATCTGGACTCATTGGAGGATTGGGAGCGGGCCGAGCAACTGCTGGAGCAGGCCGGACAATGAACCTCCCTGATGACCCCATGGAATCGGCCGGCCGGCCGCGGGTGTCCGCAGTAATCGTCAGCTATCGAGTGCCCGAGCTCTTGCGGCAATGTCTCCAGTCGCTCCAGATTGCGCTCGATTCGACCGGGGCCGAGATCTGGGTCGTCGACAACGCTTCGGAAGACAGCTCCGTGGGCATGGTTCGCGAGCACTTTCCGTCGGTGCGAATCGTCCCCAACCGCGAAAACCGAGGCTTCGCCGCGGCCAACAACCAGGTCCTGGCCGTCGCGCGAGGGGAGTTCCTGCTGCTGCTGAATCCGGACACGCTGGTCGACAGCCAGGCAGTACGGCTGCTGCTGGAGTTCCTCGACGCCCACCCCGAAGCCGGGATGGTTGGGCCCCGGCTGCTCGGCGGAGACGGGAGCCGGCAGACGTCGGTGCGACGCTTCCCCTCCGTGGCGGCGACCCTGGCCTGGCTGTCCGGAATCGGCCGCAACCGCCACCCGCCCCCGCCGGCTCTCGAGCGCCCTTCTGCCGTGCCGTGGCTGAGCGGCGCGGCCTTGCTGGTTCGCGGGCGGGCGATCCAAGAAGTGGGACTGCTGGACGAGAACTTCTTCATGTACGGCGAGGATGTCGACTGGTGCAAGCGGTTCTGGGAGCAGGGCTGGGAGGTTTGGCATCAGCCGGAAGCGGTCATCACTCACCTGGGCGGGCGGAGTGCGGCTCGCTTGGATTCCCTCACCAGCTCGGAGTTGTGGCTCGAGCAGACGGGACGCAACGAGTATCTGTACTTTCGCAAGCACCACGGCCGTCTCGCGGCGTCACTGATCCGCGCCGCATCGCTCCTGTTCAGCTCGCTGGCCAGTGCCCGCTGGAGCTGGAGCGCCTTCTGGAGCGGTGACCAGGCCGCCCGCCGGCGCGCCTCGATGTACGCCAGGAAAGCGGTGGAGAGTTGGCGAGGGTGGGGATTCGAGGGCGTGGGGCGTGGGGCTTAGTACTGCGATCCATAAATACAGTAACGTATGTTGCGGGCGTTTCGAAGCAGCAGCCGGCCCCCGGAAACCGAGTGGGCCCCCCTGCTGGGAGGCGGCGGGCACTTGGGGGCTCGCCCGCAACCCTTCGGGCGCACGGGGGTCTCGGGCGATCTCTTTGTCGTTCGTCGTCGACGATGCTGCGGCATCGCCTCTCCTCTCTTCGCGACCTCGCCTCGAGAGCCTCGCCCGCAACCATCACCGATTTGCGAACCGGAGTACTGAGTGCTTGCCGAAAACCTGAGATGCGCGAAGTTGGCAAGAAAGTTTTGAGCAGCCTGGGTTTGCTGGGATCAGCCGGCCGGATCCGGCGCCGAGGCGCGGCCTCACGCCTGGGGCGCCGCTGGACTGCCCGGCGTCAGAGACGGCGGACTCTTCGACTGTACCGGCAGTTCGTTCCGGCGGGGGGCCTTTGTTTCGACGTGGGCGCAAACAGGGGCGACAGCACGCATGTCTTCCTCGAACTGGGAGCCCGGGTGGTCGCCGTCGAGCCCCAGCAGGAGAACCTGGATTTCTTGTCCGAACGCTTCGCCTCCCGAGCCGAGGTCAGCTTGGTGGCTGCAGCCCTCGGCGCCCACGACGGGGCGGCCACTTTGCTCGTCTGCAACCACAGCGATTGCTCCTCGCTCTCACCGGAGTACGTCGAAGCGGTGACGGCCTCCGGGCGGCTTTCTCGAGAGCTGTATCGCTGGGAAAGACGCCAGGAGGTGGAGCTGACGACTCTGGACCGCCTGATGGATCGATTCGGCCTGCCCGACTTCTGCAAGATCGACGTAGAGGGTTTCGAGTGGGAAGTGTTGCAGGGTTGTCGCCGCCCCATCCCGGCCCTCTCCTTCGAGTTCACCCCGGAGATGCTGGAGCCGGCATTTCGCTGCCTGCGCCGGCTGGATGAACTGGGTCGGGCGGAATTCAATCTCTCACCGGGACGTCAGATGCGCCTGGTCTGGGACGACTGGGTGGGTCTCCCGGAGACTCTCTCCCGCTTGGAATCGCTGCCCCGCGTCACCGGGTGCGGACCGGGAGGCGACCTGTACGCTCGTTTTCGGGAGAGCAATTCGAGGCGGGCCGGCCGATGACCCCAGACCCACTGGTTTCCATCCTCATCCCCTGCTTCAACCAGCGGGGCACGATCGTACGCGCGCTGGAGAGCATTCGCACCCAGACCTACCGGCCGCTGGAAATTATCGTCGTGGACGACGGCTCACAGGACGGCAGTGCTGCCGGGGTCGAGAACTGGTCTTCGCGAGCCCGCGATCTCCAGACCCGGATCATTCAGCAGTCCAACCAGGGCCCGGCCGCCGCTCGGCAGGCCGGACTGGAAGCTTCCCGTGGAGGGTTCGTCCAGTATCTGGATGCCGACGACCTTCTGGAGCCTGACAAGGTACGGCCCCAGGTTCGCTACTTGCTCGACCACGTCGAGGCAGACGGCGTGTATGGCGATTGGAAAGACCGGCTCTCGCGCAACGGGGTCCGGATCGGGCCGGAACGGCGGCGGACATTTCCCCTCCAGGATTTCGTGGCTGAGATCGTCGCCGGAAAATGGATCGCTCTGCACGCCTTCCTGCTCCGCCGGGAAACAGCCGTGAGCCAACGCTGGGACACACGCCTGGGGGCGCTCGAGGACACCGATTATTTCTTGCAGCTGGCGTTGGGGGGCGCTCGCTTCGATCACCTGGGTGGGAGCGACTGCGCCGTCTACTGTCGGCAGGCGGGCGCGGAGAGTCGAAACCGGATCGACGCAGGCTGGCTGGAGGCGCGTTTGGCACTGCATCGCAACACCCAGGAAGCGCTGGAGGCCCGGCAGCTTCTGGAATCGAGCCGTTACCGTCGTGCCATGGCCACTGCCTACCTGGGACTGGCGTGGCGGGCGCTGCTGGCAAGGCACCAGGAAGCGTTCGAGCAGGCTCTGCGAGGAGCCGGCGACCTGCTGCCCGAACGGGAATTGTGCCGAATCGAGTGCATGTTGAGGCTTCACCCCTGGTTGGGGGTGCGCCGCTCCCTGAAGCTGCAAGGTCTGCAGGAGCGCTTCAAGGGCACGGTCAAGGGCGCGCTCTATCCTTGGATTGCCTTCGACGCTCACCTGACCTGGAGAGAGAACCTGGAGGCACGTTGGGGATCGTAACTTCGCCACGGGAAGAGGCGCCACCGCGTCGCCAGCCAGCCATTCGGCCTCTTCGGCTGGCGCTGACCGCCGATCCCGAGATCGAGGTGCCGCCCCGCTTTTACGGGGGAGTCGAACGAGTCATCGACTTTCTCGTCCGCGGGCTGGTGGCCAGAGGTCACGCGGTGACTCTGTTCGCCCACCCGGACTCCCAGCCGGCCTGCCCGCTGGCGGCTTATCCCGCGCGGACGAGCCGCGGCCTGGTGGCGACTCTACGCAACACCTGGACGGTGAGCCGGGGCGTGCTGGCAAAGGAATTCGATCTGGTGCACAGTTTCGGCCGGCTCGCCTATGTGACTCCTCTTCTTGCCAAAGGGGTGCCGGTACTCATGACCTACCAGAGGTTCATCACGCGCCGCAGCGTGAACCTGGCGGAGCGTCTGAGCCGGCCGGGCCGCCTCTTTTTCACGGGCTGCAGCCGGCGGCAGCTGGGTGACTATGCCGGGCGCGAGAACTGGCACGTGGTGCACAACGGTGTCCCCGGGGAGGTGTACCGCTTTCGACCGACCGTGGCTGCCGATGCACCGCTTGCCTTCCTGGGTCGGATCGAGGCGATCAAGGGAGTCGACCTGGCCGCCCAGGTGGCGCTCCGATCGGGCCGGCGACTGCTGATTGCCGGGAACGTTCCCCCGGGTCATGAAAGTTATTTCGAAACGGTCGTCCAACCATTGCTGAATGAGCGAATCGTCTACCTCGGGCCCGTCGATGACGCCCAGAAGGACGACCTGCTGGGTCGAGCGGCGGCGCTCCTGATGCCGATTCGATGGGAGGAGCCGTTTGGAATCGTGATGGCGGAAGCGCTGGCCACCGGAACCCCCGTGATCGGTCTGCGGCGGGGGGCGGTTCCAGAGGTCGTCGATGACGGTCTCACTGGATTCGTCTGTGACACTGTCGAGGAGATGGTCCAAGCAGTCGCCAGAATCGACGAACTGGGTCGCCACGCCTGCCGGCAGAGCATGCTCGTGCGATTCAGTGCGGCCGCCATCGTGGAGCAGTACGAGAAGCTGTACTGGAAGATCCTGCGACAATCTGCACTCCGGGAGTCGTTGCTTGAAGCCTGAACTGGCGCGGGCGAAAACTCGGGAATCCTCGAAATCGCTCGGCGCCGTGCGGGTCTGCCTGCTCACGACGGGGCAGCCTTCCACCAATCCCCGCCTGGTCAAAGAAGCAGATGCTCTGGTCGAAGCTGGATTCCAGGTGGAAGTGATCTGTGCGCACTGGTCCGATTGGGCCGATCAGTTCGACCCGGTGATGCTTTCCAGCCGGAGTTGGCACTGCACCTACGTGGGTGGATCTCCCGGGCCGCTGCATTGGCTCCACCAATGGACTCGGCTGCGCCTCGAGCTGGGCAGTCGGCTGTGGGACTCGCCGCCCGACTCCCGGCGCACGCTGTGGGGTTTGGATCGGGTGGCTACGGAATTGGCCGCGGCAGCCGCGCGCCGCCCCGCCGATCTCTACATCGCTCACAACTTGGGCGCGCTCCCAGCGGCGGCGATGGCTGCCGCCCGGCACGGCTCGCGAGTCGGGTACGATGCGGAGGATCTCGTGACCCAGGTCCCTCACCCTTCCGGGAATGGCCTTCGCCGGCTGGCGCGGTTGGAATCCGTGGAGCAGGAATATTACCGCCGATGCGATTACCTGACAGCGGCCTCTCCAGGGATCGCCAGAGCTTTGATGACGAAGTATCGACTGGCAGAAGAGCCAACCGTCATTCTCAACGTTTTCCCCTTGCAGATGCGACCCTCGCAGCTGCGACCCCTCGCGCCCTCCGACCCTCTTTCTCTCTACTGGTTCTCTCAGACCATCGGGGCCAGGAGGGGGCTGGAAGAAGTCCTCGAGGCAATGGCCATGTCGAAGACCAGGGCCCGGCTTCATCTCCGGGGCCAGTGGCAGGACGACTACCGCCGGCACCTGTATTCCCGGGCGGCCTCCCTGGGCATCCCCGAACATCGCTTGATCCGGCACCCCCCGGCTTCTCCCGACGAGATGGTGCGCTTGGCCTCGGTTCACGATGTCGGACTGGCGGTCGAGCCGGGGCGTGACGACAACAACCGGCTCACCATCTCCAACAAGATCCTGGTCTATCTGCTGGCCGGAAACGCGGTGATCGCCACCCGAACCGACGGGCAGGAAGTAGTTTGCCGCGAGATCCCCAAGGGTGCCTACTGTTACAGGCCGGGCGATACCGGGGCGCTGGCCGAGAGGATCAGGATTTGGAGCCAGGATCGGGCAGCCCTCCAAGAAGCGCGCCGTCACGCCTGGACGGCAGGAGGGGAGCGCTTCAACTGGGATCGGGAGAAGCACCGGTTCCTTGCTCTGGTGGCGAGGAGCTTGAACCGGTCGGAATCGGCTCCGCCCACTCCCGCCATCTCGGTCCGGGACGGTGTGAGGTCAGCCCAATGATCGATGCTTTGAGGAGAATGCAGGGTTCCCTGGTTCGACTCTTCTATCCGTATGGGAGCGTGAGAACCATATTCCGGGGGCCGGCTCGCGGTCTCGAGTACGTTGTCGAGCCGGGAATGGGGTTCACCTACGCGCTGGCACCCCGGATCATGCACCTGGATTTCCTCGCCAACTTGGTTCAACCAGGCATGACGGTTTACGACGTGGGAGCCAATAAGGGGCAGATGACTCTCTTCTTCGCCGCCTGTGTCGGCCCAAAGGGCCGGGTGCATTCGTTCGAACCCGTGCCGGAGGAGTTCGAGAGTCTACAGCGAAACGTCCAGCTCAACCGCCTCCCCAACGTCTGTCTCTGGCAAGTGGCCCTGGCCGAGAGGGACGGAACGGCTCGCTTCCGATACCTGGCCAGCCGCCCTTCCAGTGGAAGGCTGTGGCGAGACGTGAGCGGCTACGCCAATCTGGATCCAGGCACTGAGAGGGTGGTTGCCACTCGCAGCCTGGATTCCGTCGTGAGAGAGGGCGCGCCTCTGCCCGACATCATCAAGATCGATGTCGAAGGCGCCGCCGATTTGGTCCTGCGCGGTGCCCGCTCTATACTCGATCGGGTCTCCCCATCGGTCTATCTCGAGCTTCATGGGGGCGTGGAGCAGGCCGGCATCAGAGACGAGTTGGTGACTCGTGGATACCGGGTCGAGACGATCCAGGGTACACTCGTTGGCGACGTCACGAGCAGCTGGAACAACCCTCTTTGGTGCTACAAGCCGGCTCCTCCCCGTCGGTCCTCCGCCGGGACACGCAACGAGCGGCTGAGCGGGCCCGAGGACGCACCCGAGCGACCGCCCGTTTACGCGCCCAGCGGCCGAGCCGAATCAGGGTCCCCGAAGTGATCAAGATCGATGTGGAAGGCACAGAATTGCAGGAGTTGAGAGGTGCTCGAGAGCTGCTGCGTCTGCGCGTCTTCCGAGCCCTGCTGGGCCTCCATCCGGACTCCGTTGCCCAATTCTCGCCCCTGCTGAGTGCGGGAAAGGCTGCACCCCCCCATGCCAAGTGAGCATCCGTTTGAACAGGTCGAGTCGCAGCGAAAACTCCTCGTCATTTCTCCGCACTTTCCGCCGGTCAACACGCCGGACATGCACCGTGTTCGCATCAGCCTCCCCCATTTCTGCCAGCACGGCTGGCAGCCGATCGTGCTGGCGGTGGCTCCGGATCAGGTGGAAGGCCCCCTCGACCCAGGGCTGGAGGACACGCTCCCAGAGGGATTGGAGGTCTGGAGAGAAAATGCCCTGCCGATCCGCTGGGCTCGAAGGTTCGGGGTGGGGAATCTGGGCATTCGAGCGTTTTGGTGGCTCTACCGGCGCGGTTGCCGCCTGATCGAGGAACAGCGGGTGTCGCTGAATTATTTTTCGACGACCGTTTTCACGGCGCTGCCCTTGGGCCGTCTTTGGAAGAAGCGCTACGGGATTCCCTACGTGATCGATATGCAGGATCCCTGGATTGTCGAGTATCGCGGGTCGGAACACCCTTCGCGCCGGGAAGGGTCTTGGAAGCGGAGCCTGGCCGCAGGCCTGCATCGAACGCTGGAGCCCTGGACGATGGCCGAGGTCGACGGGATCCTGGCGGTTTCCGAGGACTACCTGGACGTCCTGCGGCACCGTTATCCCCGGCTCTGCGACGTGCCGGCTGCGACGCTGCCGTTTGGGTTCTCCGAAGCAGATTTTGAATTGCTGAGGGCGGAACCAAGGCCCAACCGGTTTTTCTCCCCGCGTCGAAACGGGGTGCTCAACGGCGTCTACGTGGGTCGTGGGGGGCGCGACATGGAGCCCGCTTTGAGAGCCATTTTCGGAGCTTTTCGAAAGGGCCTTCAGCAGGCCCCGCAGCTCTTCGGCGAAGTCAACCTTCACTTCGTGGGAACCGACTACGCTCCGCCACCCGGAGGCACGCCCACCGTTGCACCGGTGGCGGAAGAGATGGGCCTGGCCGGCCGGGTTCGGGAAAGCGTTCAGCGGATCCCCTACTTCGAGGCGCTCCAATTGTTGCTCGACAGTGACTTTCTGATCGTTCCCGGTTCGGACGATCCACAATACACGGCCTCCAAGATTTACCCTTACGTGCTGGCGGGCAAACCCCTGCTGTGCGTCTTCCATGAACGCAGCAGCGTGGTGCAGCTGGTCCGCAGCACCGGTTGCGGGCGTGTCGTGTCGTTCCGCTCCGGGGAACAGGACGGGCTGGTCGAGCGCTTGTTGGGAGAGTGGACGAAGCTCCTCGAGTCGCTGGGGGAGGAGCCGCCAGTTCGTTCGGGGAAACTGGCCCGGTACAGCGGGGGGGAGCTGACGCGGTCCCAGTGCCAGCTCTTCGCGGACGTCCTGGCAAGGCAGACCTGATGTCGAGGACCATCCTGATCCGAGTCATGGCTCTGGGACTGGGACTGATCACCGGCCTGTTGGCAGTCGAGGGGATCCTGCGTCTCACCAATCCGTGGATTGGGCGACACTCCGACACCATGTTCACCGTCATCCAGCACGACCCCGGACTGGGTTGGAAAATGGCACCCGGAATCGTGACTGCTGTCGACTTCGTCGATCGCGAAGCCATCCCCGTTTCCAGCAATCGCTGGGGCTTCTGGGACGATGAATGGAGCCAGGCCAAGACTCCCGGCCGTTGCAGGGTCGTGTGTCTGGGAGATTCCTTCACCTGGGGGATGGGCGTGGCCAGGGAGGAGCGGTTCTCGGATCGTCTTCAGGCGGAGGACGATCGGCTCGAAGTCATGAATCTGGGGATACCCGGGTATGGGACCGATCAATCTCTGCTGGCGTGGCGCACCAGTGCCCGACCGTTTCACCCGGACCTGGTGGTACTGACGGTTTTTCAGAACGACTTCCACGACAATCTGTTCCAAGTCCTCTACGGAAGAGCAAAGCCTTACTTCGTACTGGGGGCAGGAGGTCTCGAGCTGTTCAACTCCCCGGCGCCCACTTCGGATTTCTGGCAAAACGGCATCATGCACGAGTTGGCCCCTCCCTACCGGACGCTCTTTTCCACGCCGACGTTCCGCCGCAATCGATTGGTCCATTGGATGGCCAAGAACTCGGATGTTGCTCGCTTGCTCTACACATTGTCGCGAGTCTGGACACGAGCGGAGCTGGAAACGGACCGCACGCCGGAGCCCCATCTCGGGGACCAGGAGCGGGCGGGCTCCTTGAGCCGATTCGAAGAGGAGCAGGTGCGTCTGCTGAATACACTCGTAGAGCAATTGAACCGGGAGATCCTCGACCAGGGTGCCCGACTGCTCGTGGTCTTTGCCGGTCACTGGAATCTCCAGTTCCAAGCCTCGAGCATTGAGCTGAGAGAGCGCGGAATCCCCCAACTGGACGCAACCACGGCGAAGCTGGCGTCCGAGACAGCGGGCCGCCCGGTTTACTACCCCTTCAATCAGCATTGGACTCCCGAGGCCCACCGGGCTCTCGCCGGCCTGCTGGCCGGCCGGCTGAAGGAGTTGGCCTGCTCCCCGCACGGATCGAGCGCTGTGCCGCTACTCGGTGGAACATGAGTTATCGCCTGGGAGTCTTGACGACTCATCCCGTTCAGTACTACTCGGCTTGGTTTCGGGAACTCGCTAGTTGGCTGGACCTGGAAGTCTTCTACTGTTACCGCCAGAATCCACAAGGCCAGGCTGCTGCGGGCTTTGGAGTCGAGCTGGAGTGGGACACCCCGTTGCTGGAGGGCTATGCCTACCGCTGGCTGAACAATGTCTCCCGCAGCCCCGGGCTGGGCACTTTTGGAGGTTGCGACACACCCGAGATCGCCGACCTGGTGAGCAGCGAGTCACTGGACGCGCTGCTGGTCATGGGATGGAACTACAGAAGTGCTTTGCAGGCAGTCTGGGCCTGCTGGCGACGTGGAATCCCGGTGCTCATGCGGGGAGACTCGCAACTGCCCAATCAGCGCCCCCTCTGGAAGCGGCTGGTCAAGTATGTTCCCTACCGGGTTTTCCTGTCACGGATCGATGGGCACCTTTTCGTGGGACAGCGCAACCGCCGCTATCTGACCCACTATGGGGTTGGCGAGAACCGGTTGTTCTTCGCGCCTCACTGCGTCGACAACGAATTCTTCGCCCGCCGCGCCGCCGCGGCGCAACGGTCGGGAGAGGCTGCTCGGATCAGATCTGAACGGGGAATTCCCCAGGACGCATTCGTCCTCCTGTTCGCGGGCAAGATGATTCCCAAGAAGCGCCCCGAAGACATCATTCAGGCCTGTACGCGATTGGAACGGGCGGGCGAAGGTGGAATCTGGTTGGTCTTGGTGGGGAGTGGCCCGCTGCAGAATGCGCTGCAGGACTCGACCAGGCAAACCCGGCGGGTGGTCTTCGTCGGCTTCCGAAACCAGAGCCAGATGCCAGCTCACTACGTGGCGGCGGATGCGCTGGTCCTGGCCTCCTGCGAAGAGAGCTGGGGGTTGGTGGTCAATGAAGCCATGGCCTGCGGGTTGCCGGCGCTGGTCAGCGATCGGGTGGGGTGCGCTCCGGATTTGATCGAGGAAGGAGTCACGGGATTCACGTATCCTTGCGGAGACATCGAGAGGCTGTGCCGGCGGATCCTGCGGCTTCGCCGGCTGGTCCAGCTGGAGCGCGAGCGCCTGCGTCAGGAGGTGCGGAGCAGGATCAGTCAATTCTCCATCGAGAACGCCAGTCGGGCCGTGCTCGAGGCGTTGAGCGCCGTCACCCGGAGCCGCCGCAAACCGACACTCCCGAGTCCCGACCCTGAGTGACTGAAATGTCTGAGCTTCACGCCCCAGTTCCGTTTGACAAGTATGAGGTGATGGGTGCCTACCATTGGCTCGAGGCAGACCCGCTGTCCGGTCACTTCAACCCTCCCCTGGCGGCTCGTTACGGAATCGTGACGGAAACGGTCGGCGCCCTGTCGTCTCCCTCCTGGCGAGCACTGGACGTGGGCTGCGGTGATGGCTTCCTGATGGGCCGCCTGAGCCCGCTGTTGGGGTGGGTGGTGGGAATCGACTCAGAATCGCGGGGAGTCGAACTTGCCTCGGCACGCCTGGAGCCCTTTGCCAACTGCCGCGTGCTGCGAGCCAGCTCCTACCGGCTGCCGTTTCGGGACTCGAGCTTCGATCTGGTGACCTGCACGGACGTGATCGAGCACCTGGACAGCCTGGAGGCGGCCCTGTCCGAGATCACGCGCGTGCTCGACCCCGGCGGCCACCTGGTTCTCACGACACCACAATGGCGCCCCGAACGAGTCTGGGACCACCGCCACGTCAAGGAGTACCAGCCAGCCGAATTGTCGGCTTGCCTGGAAACCTTCTTCCGAAACATCGACCTCGAGTACTTCTGGCCGATGCGCTGGTCGCGCTGGTATGCGACGCGCGTCGGCTGGCGACTCATTCCGCACTTCTGCCGGCACTTCTCCAACCCCTTCTCGAGACGGGGGCGCGATCCGGAAGCCTTCGGACAAATCCTGGCGGTCTGCCGAGGCGTGAGGGACGGTGGAAGGGCGAGCCAGCGGAGCCGCATTTGACCCGGCCGGAAGCAGTGCAGCAATTCGAAGTCGAAGCCCCCGACAGCCGGCACGAGCCGGGAGCAGTCCCGGTTCTGGTGGTCGGTATGGGAGCTTCCGCCTATGGGAGAGAGCGTCGGGCAGTCACGGCGTTTCACCACATGTGTGCCAATACCTACGACAAGCAATTGAGGAGCGTAAATGAAGCTAGACCCGCTAGGAGATTCAATCTCATCGGTAGAATTGACTGACCGCATGGGTGATGATCTGATGGTTGTTAATGCGACC
>JBFKLX010000042.1:0-29023 GCA_041630155.1 Acidobacteriota bacterium | reverse complement strand
TCGACGCTCGGCTATCGGTCGCCCTATGATTATGAGCAACAGGCCCACCGGGGTCCGTTCGTATGACCGAGGTGTCCACTTCGGCGGGAGAACTCCAAAGCCTTCTCAACCCGATGTAAAGAGCCCGAGGATTTCGAGTTTTAGTGCTTCCCGCGTAGCGGATGAGTCCGATTACCTCCACGATCCTTCGCGGCCTCTTGCGGCGCCGACTCTAATCGATGTAAAACAAATGCCTTAGACGGAATCGGTGGGGGGTTATCTTGAAGCGACCCCAGGAAATGGTTTTATCTGGAAACCAGATGAACAGAAGTTGGGCGCGGCGCACCGGACGACGATAAATGAGACTTCTTGCCATTGTTGGCCTTGGGCTCTACGGATTGGCTAACCTGTTTGCGGGAGCTTATGTCGCCGCCGAGGGCAGTCTGCCTGTGGGTGTGGACGCAGCTCTACTGGTTACCGGCGCACTGTTCGTAGTCGCGGTCGTTCTGGCGGTGCGCAGGTCTGCTTTCGCCTTCAGAGTCGCTGTCTTGGCGTTGTTGTTGGCCTCGGCTCTGGCCGTGTTCAACGAACGAGTGCTTGGTCTGGGGCATCCGAGTCATCACATTGTCCGGGGACTCTACACTCTCGTCGTATTCGGGGCGGTGCTCAAGGGGCTACGGCAAACGCCCTCTGGGGGTGCCGGCCTCTCCTGAGGCGCCGCCTGACCAATCGCTGCACCGGACGCCACCCGCAGCTTTGCGCACGGCTTCTGGCCTGCGTGTGTATCCTGTTCGGGGCCGGCGGTGGCCTATGGTGGTTTCGGGTGTCGCCTCTGATACCTGTCGGACGATGAGGTGCGAGGGCTGCTGAGGGAGGGGGCCGCCTGGACGTGCGGCCGGTGTGCCGTCACGGCGGAGGGGCCAGCAGCGGCTTTTCTGACAGGTAGATCAGCAGGGCGCCCGGCTCCAAGACGGCCTCGTTCCTCGACGGGAACACCAGGCGCGCGATCGACATCCGTGAGGGGCAGAAGGTGGACCAGCGCGCATTCCAGGCGCTCGTCCGTGCCGCGGTCGAGCTCAACACCGCCCTCGGAAAAGAGAAGCCAAAGCGAAAGAATTAGGCTGGAGGTACGGTGCCGTAGGGTGGTCCCTCGTGGGGAGGCCGGGCCGGGTGGGCCGATCGCGGGGGCGAGCCGAGTCCAGTCCGTGCGTGCCAGACGGAGGAGTCGATACCGCCATCTTCGAACACGAGGGCGATTGGTATATCGCGTATTGACCCGAAGTTTCAGGGTCGGACCAATCCGAGAGGCCGAGCCCCGTGGACCGAGGGTGGCCGCCGAAGTCTCGGTGAAGGCGGACCGTTCCGAGCCAGCTGTCCGGCGCGCTCCCCGCAGCAGGACGGCCAGGCGGCATGGGTCCCTTGCCGAGGCGGGTTCCCAGCGATGTGTCACCGGCAGATAGCTCTCGAGCGCCTCGCGTGCCGGTGTCCAAACGCATGGGTATACTACTTGCTGCGATGAGCCTGAGCATCGTCCTGGTTCTGGCAATTCTTTTGATGGCGGTCTTGCTGTTCCTGACCGAGCGGTTGCGGTTCGACGTCTCGGCCATGCTGGTCCTGCTGGCTCTCACCCTCACCGGACTGCTGAGCTTCGAAGAAGCCTTCGCGGGCTTCTCCAACGAGGCGGTCGTGACGGTCGCCTCGGTCCTGGTGCTCAGTGGAGCACTGGCGAGAACCGGCGTGGCCAACATGATCGGCGACCGCGTGCTGCAGGTTGCCGGCAACAGCACGACCGGCCTGCTGATCGCCATGATGACGACCGTGGGCATTCTCTCGGGCTTCATGAACGACATCGGCGTCACGGCGCTGATGCTTCCCGTGGTCGTGGACATGGCCCGCCGCACCCAATGCCCGCCTTCCAAGCTGCTGATTCCGCTGGCCTTCGGTTCGCTGCTGGGGGGCATGACCACGTTGATCGGCACCACGCCGAACATCCTGATTAGCGCCGCTTTGCACGAGGCCGGTCTGCGCCCCTTCCAGCTGTTCGACTTCTCGCCGATCGGCTATGCGGCGCTCGGCGCCGGGATCCTCTACATGGTCACCCTGGGACAGCGCCTGCTACCGACCCGCCGGTCTCCGGAAGCCAGGGAGTCGGTCTCCCCCAGCAGCCTCGCCGAGCGTTTCGGGATTTCCGGCGTCCTGTTCGGTGTGACCGTGCCGGAGGACTCCTGGCTGGTGGGCCGCACGCTGGCGGCAAGCCGCCTGGGCAGCGCCCTTGGCATCACCGTGATCTCGCTGCACCGGGAGGGTCGGCAGCATGTCGCACCCCAACCCGGATTCCGTCTCCGGAGTGGAGACACTGTGCTCATGTCCGGGCGCGGAGAGCTGTTGCGGGCCCTGCAGGCGTGGCGCAATCTCGAACTCGCCGAGTCGGAAATGCCTCTGAGCGAGATTCCCGCGGCAGGACTGGGCTTCGCGGAGGTCACGCTGGGCAAGGGCAGGGCGGGGGCCACCCTTGCGGACTGGGACACCCGGAGCCGTTTCGGCGTCAGCGTCCTGGGGGTGCGGCAGGCCGGTCAGGTCCGGCTCACGCATCTGTCCCGGCTGGGACTGGGCGAAGGCGACCATCTCCTGGTGGTGGGGTCCCAAGAGGGCCTGCAGCGGCTCGGCGAGGGTCTGTCTCCCGAGGACGGATACCGGCTGCTGTCTCCGGAAGAGGTCGAACGCGAATACGGCCTGGACCGCCGTCTGAAGGAAGTCAGGGTGCCGGACGGCTCGGCACTGGATGGCATGCCGCTGGCCGAGACGCAGCTGGGGCAGGCTTTCGGCCTGCACGTCCTGAGCATCCGCCGCGATCACGCCCGGCTCTGGCTGCCCGGACCGGCAGACCCACTGCGGGCCAATGACATCCTGTTGGTGGAAGGGCGAAGGAGCGACTTCGCCTTGCTGGGGGCCCTCCAGGAGCTGGAGCCGGGCCCCCCTGCGTCCACGATCGAGGCCCTTTCGACGGAACACCATGGGTTCGCGGAGTTCATGCTGCAACCGCGCTCCCCACAGCTGCGCGCGCGAGTTCGCGACCTGCTGATTCGACAGCGCTACGGCCTCAACGTGCTGGCGATCTGGCACGGAGAACGGGCCTTCCGGAGCGGGCTGGCAGATCGAACCCTGGAACTCGGCGACACGCTTCTGATGCACGGACCGCGCTCCAAGATCGAGGAGCTGGCCTCGAACCCCGATTTCATCTGCCTGACGCGCGCCGACGCGACGCCTTACCGTTTCAAGCGGGCCCCGCTGGCCGCGGCCATCATGGGTGGGGTCGTCTTGCTGGTCCTGAGCGGCGCACTCCCCATCTACGTGGCCGCGCCGGCAGGAGCGCTGGGGATGGTGCTCAGCCGCTGCCTCTCCATGGAGGAGGCCTACCGCTACATTTCCTTGCGAGCGATTCTGTTGATCGCCGGCATGCTGAGCCTGGGAAGGGCCATGCAGACGAGCGGCACGGCCGAGCTGATCGCCACCACCGCACTGGGCTGGCTGGCGTCCTTCGGGACACTCGCCCTGATTGGTGGTCTCTTCCTGGTCACGGCGCTGTCGGCGCAGGTGATGCCCACGGCGGCAGTGGCAGTCCTGATGGCACCGATCGGGCTCAGCACGGCCGACAATCTCGGCCTCTCCCCGCATGCCATCCTGATGACGGTGGCGCTGGGCTCCTCCTGCGCATTCCTGAGCCCGGTGGGACACCCCGTCAACCTGCTGGTGATGGGCGTGGGCGGATATCGTTTCACCGACTACGCACGCGTGGGCCTGCCTCTGCTCCTGGTGGTGTTCCTGGTCGTCTTGCTGCTGTTGCCGGTCGTCTGGCCGCTCAGCCCGGATCACCCCTGAGCACGCTCTTTTGACGCCATGGGAAGCTCCTCTTGCCAGCAGGCCCTGGACCCCGTCCTGGGTTCGTGCTGCCGAACCACCCTTCAAGTCCCGGTCTTCGACTGCTGGCAGAAGTAGGCGGAGGTCAGTGGTGGGGGCCCCCGCCCGAGAGAGATTCCCTCACAAATCCCAGGCGGCCCCGCTCCGGATCTCCCCTCTTCATCACGGCTCAGCGAAGAGGGCGGCGAGGAGATGGAGGGTGTCACTGCCGTCAGCGCCTCCCGAAAACGAGTTCCGACGAGGCGATCGCGTTGGCTTGCGATTCGGTCGCTCTCGCCGACGCGCTCACAGTTCGATATTGTCCTCATTGTAAATCGCCCGAGATTCTCGGAGCAGCCCGGAGCGTCTTCGTTGGCTCGGCCCATGCCAGCGGAGACCGCCACCAGTCGGACATTTTGCCCGTCGCGACGTTCGAGCAGTCGGGCAAATTGCCCGACTGGCAGACGATCGGGTCCGGCAGGAGGGCCTCGGTTCGGCTCCTCGTGAAGTTGCCCAAAAAGTCAACACCTGCTCCCGGGGGACCCTGTTCAGGCGAGAAGCCAGACCCAGGACTCTCGTGTTTTGCCGGCGGGATCTGTGGCTCGGGTGAGCATCGCTATGAGGACGAGTGGTCCCTCCGGAGTATCGGAGATGCCCCCCGTGGCTGAACGCAGGGCGGTGAAGGTTCGGGCTGGGCCGTCGAAGGAGGCGATGCCAAGCCGGTGAGAACGTTCATTCGAAACCTGCAAAGGGATTCGAGCCTGGCCGTCCGCCATCCTCCGGCCGGGTTGACAAAGGGCCACGGAAGGCTGATCCACGGCCACCCGGGGCACCTGCTCCGGCACGAGATTTGCTGCCCACTCGGCCAGCAATCGTGTGTCAGGGAAGATTACTATCTCGAGGAGGACTTGGAATGACCCGAAAAACTACGTTTTGCTGTAGCCTGCTCTTGCTGTGCTTCGCTCTTACTTCCGTTCTTTTTCCAGCAGAGCGAATCGACCGTTCCAAGGCAGCAGTGCCCGGAAACAACTTGTACGGCCCGGCAGACAAGGAATACTACTTGACACCCAAGCAGATTGCATTCATACGCCCGGGACTGGTGCTGGAGCTACGGGGGCTGACAATTCCCGCGGATCTTCACCCGGTGGTAGAGTTTTCGATCAGTGATCCCGCCGGACTGGCGCTGGACATCGACGGGGTCTTCACTCCAGGGCCCGTCAGTGTTACCTTCCTCATCAGCCGGATTCCAGCGGGCGAACAGCAACACGTGAACTACAACACCCGGACGCGGACGGGCCCCGGGGGACAACCGGTCACACAGGCCGACCGCGACCGCGGCGGCGCTTTTGCCCTTGTTGAAGCGGGAATCTACACCTACACGTTCAACGATGCGCTTCCGCAGGACCTGGACCGGGGTGCTCCCCACACGATCGGTGTCTATGCCAGACGAGATCTGCGAGAGTTCGAACTGGACCGGTACGTCGACAACCAATTCTTTCATTTTCTGCCCACGGAAGGCGGAGTGACGTTCCTGGACGCACCGCCACGGGACGTGGTGGTCACAGAGGCCTGCAATCAGTGCCACAATCCGCTCGCCTATCATGGAGGCTCACGCAGGGAAATCGAGATCTGTATCCAGTGCCACACGCCGCAGACCATCTCCGCCAGGACGGGAGCCGACGTTGATCTCAAAACCATCATTCACAAGATTCACAGAGGGGCGGATCTTCCCAGCGTCGAGTCGGGAACTCCCAACCTGATCGGAAGACGGGACTTCTCAGACGTCGTTTACCCGCAGGACATTCGCAACTGCGAAAAATGTCACCTGCCGGGCCCCGATCAAGGCGTGGTCAATGGGGTCCTGGTCAAGACGGGGAGGTTGGGTGCCGCGGAGATCGTGGGAGGGACCCAGAGCATGGCCTGGCTCATGAGGCCTTCCCGGGCGGTGTGCGGCTCCTGCCACGATGACGTGAACTTCGCCTCGGGTGAGAATCACGTCGGTGGCCCCCAGATTTCGGACAATCTCTGCGCCAACTGCCACTTTCCCGAGGGTGAGTTGGAATACTCTTCCGACATCCGAGGTGCTCATACCGAACCTCGCAAGTCGCGCCAGTTGGGCGGGATCAACGTGCAGATCATGGATGTGACCGGAACCGGGCCGGGCGAGAACCCCACGGTGTACTTCACCGTGAGAAACGACGCCGGGGATGACCTGGAACCCTCTTCGTTCAACCGTTTCCGGTTCAACCTGGCAGGCCCCAGCACCGACTACGTGGGTCAGGTCCGGGAGTCGGAACCGTTGACCGAATCGGTGCCATTTCAGGATGGCTACACCTACACGTTCGGGGCAACCATCCCCCCGGATGCCACGGGGACCTACGTGATCGGACATGAAAGTCGTCGCGACGCCTTCTTGAACGCGGGAACGACCGAGGAATTCCGCATCCGAGAATCGAGTGGGGAAAACGCCCTCTACTATTTCGGCGTGACCGATGCGGAGCCGTTGACTCGCCGGGCCGTGGTGGCCCAGGAACTGTGCCACCGGTGTCACGACTTGCTGTCCTTCCACGGCGGGCAGCGGCACACCGTTCAGTACTGTGTGACCTGCCACAACGCCAACGCGTTCGATGAAGAAGGGGGTCAGCTGGGAATTCACTTCAAGTACATGATCCACCGCATCCATCGTGGAACCGACTTGGCCCGGGACTTCACCATCGAGGACACCAGTTACAATGGGCTCCGCTTTCCCGGTGACCTGCGTGACTGCGGGACTTGTCACGTGAACGAGACGCACACGATCGCGAATGAGATGGGCGAATTCCCTCTGCTTCCCGGTCTGCTCTCGACCCAGACGCCGGCCGACCTGTTCTCCCCGCTGCCTCCCATCACGGCGGCCTGCCTCGGGTGCCATGACAGCGTGGCGGCGGCGGCCCATGCGTTTACGCAGATTGCTCCCTTCGGCGAGGGTTGCGGCGCCTGCCACGGCAGAGGCGCAGAGTTCTCGGTCGAACGGGTCCATGCTCGCTAGGGGAGTATCGAGCGACGATCAAAAACGGGTGCGCGACTGTCCGTCGAAGACAGGAGCGCCCCCGTCGGCCCCGTGGTACCACTGAGCATCAGGAAACCAAGCAGCGGATCAGGGACGGTCGCAGCCGCGCCGGAGTGAGACAGACGGGGGCCGATCGGCCGAGATAGGACCCGACTGGGACGGGGAGCACGATGCTTCCGCTCTCGTTGCGATCCTCCCGGGGTCGCCGTCGCGCCTCGGTGCGGCTCGCCCCGTGGCACGGCCTTCCAAGCCGTGATTTCCCTCGCTCAAACGATGGCGAATCACGAGCCCATGCAGGCGCAGAATTAGGCGCGCAGATTCTCTTTGATGGGCACGGGGCCGGCGCTGCCGAATTCCGCGTCACGACCGGCTGAGTCAGCTTCATAGGATCCTCCGCAGGCCGGATCGATCGCGCCGCATCCATCCATTCGATGCGAGGCTGCTCTCGACAGAGGGTAGCGGTGGGAATCGCGTCGTGTGCGATCGCCGGTGCCTGCGGGGAGCCAGCCTACCCGTCCTCGAAGAGGGCTCTCAAAGCGACCGGGTTCGCGGGCAGAGACGGACTTTCCCTGTTCCAGAAATGTTACAATTCAAACAATCTGTTTCCCTGACCGCGCGTTCAAGGCCTCGAGCCGGGAACGGCAGCCGGCCGGTTGCTGTAAGGGGGAAATCCGATGAAAGGGGTCAACCTGCTGCGGCTCACCGTCGCCACGCTTCTGGTCGTTTGGGCTGGAGCACAGAACCATCCCGTGGTCGGCCCCATCACGGGGTTCACGCTGAAAGACCGAGAGTACGAGGATTTCGCGGCCTACACCTTCGACATGTTTCGAGAAGACCGGAAAGTGCGACACACCGTCGAAGGGAAGTTCTGTGGACCGGGCTGACCGGGTGGCCGTCTACGGAATCTATTTCGACTTCGACAAGGCAGAATTGAAAGCCCAATCGCAGCCCACGCTGCAGGAGATCGCCAAACTTCTCGGGCTGGAGCCCGGTCTGAACTGTACGTGGTCGGTCATACGGACAATGTCGGAGATTTCGACTACAAGATGAGGCTTTCGGCTTTGCGGGCCGAGGAGGTGGTGGCCGCGCTGATTCGCGATCACGGGATTGCCGCCGCAAGGCCGCGATCGGCGGGAGCAGGGCCTCTGGCCCCCGCGGCCTCCAATGCGACCGAGGAAGGAAGGAGCCTCAATCGGCGCGTGGAACTGGTGCGACAGTGAGTGGCCCGTCTGTCAACCTCTGGTGAGGAGACCTTCTTCTCGGGTCAGTCGCACTGACTGCACTCTTCGAAGGATGGCTCCCAGGACGCGAGCCTTCCAATCTTTTCGTGATTCGCTGAGAGCGCTCGGTTCGATTCCGACCGCCGGGCCCACGACGAAGTTCAGGGCGAGCGGGTGTCGATTCTTGCTCCCACGGATCAGCACCTGCTACCCTCAGATCGAAGAGCACCGATCCTCAGTCACGCGGTTCACTGATGGGATCCAGTGCGAGTCGATCCGGGACTCGACGACATCTCCGTTCCCTGGATCCCTGGTCGAACCTTAGCTGAGCTGGAGGTGAGTATGTACTTCCGATGCTGGATGGCAGTTGTGTTGTTGCTTTCGATGACCGTGTCGACGGGAGCCGCCACCAAGGTGGAGGAGCGGCTCGAGAAATGCGCAACGGTCCTGGAACAAATCCTGAAGATTGCCGAGGGGATCCCCGAATCTTTGCTGCACAAAGCCGAATGCGTGGTGGTCGTCCCCTCGGTCAAGAAGTTTGCCGTCGGTTTCGGCGGGAGCTACGGGCGGGGAGCGATGGTCTGCCGCGGCGGCGCGGACTATGCAGGCCCCTGGGGGGCCCCGGCCATGTTCCGATTGGAGGGGGGCAGTGTAGGCCTTCAGCTGGGAGGATCAGCCACCGACTTCGTGTTGCTGGTCATGAACCCGAAAGGCGCCAAGACACTGCTCGGAAGCAAGGCGAAACTGGGTGCCGACGCCTCTGCCGCAGCCGGTCCCAAAGGGCGTACTGCCGAAGCCGCCACCGACCTGCAGCTGACTGCGGAAATCCTCACCTATTCCCGGTCCAGGGGTCTCTTCGCCGGGGTCTCTCTGAAGGGCTCCACCCTCCGTCAGGACAACGACGCCAATCAGAATCTGTATGGAAAGAGGGTCTCGGCCCGTCAGATCGTGCTGGACGGTGCGGTGACCACTCCGGCCGCGGGAAAGGCGCTGGTGGGGTTGCTTCAGACGCGCTCACCCAACAACAAGTCGAAGTGACCTGCGGGTACCTGCCGCGCGCGCGCGGGAGCGTCTGGGCCATACTGGTCCGCGAGTTCCAGCTGACCCCTCGAGCCGGCGCCAATCGAGGCCCATCGCGATGGTACTGACCCTACATCGGATCTTCACATGGCTGGTGCTGGCGATCGGACTCGTTCACACCGCCGGCACCTTCGTCTTCTTCGGCAAACTGAGCGAGGCTGCCATTTGGTTTGCCGGGGCCGGGCTCGGCGCCATTTTCGTTGCATTTCTCAACATGGCGCTCTGGTCGCGCGGCCTGCCGGCTCGCTCCCGTCGACTGTCGGCTGTAAGCAATGTCGTGTTCGGGCTGTGGCTCGGGGCGGGCTTCGCCGCCACACCGGCGGTCCCGTCAGCCGTGGTCCTGGGGATCGGCCTGGCCATGGTCGTGAGCGGCCTGATGCTGCTGCGGTCCGGCCAGTTCGAGCCGATGCAATTTGGAAGGGGATTGGAATGAACAAGAGGTGGTTCTTGCTGGTCTTCGCGGCTGGTCTCGCTTCCGTGCAGGCCGGTCAAGACTGGGCACGCGAGCGGATCGAGGCGTCTCCGCGGCACCACGAATGGGTCTCCGTTGCACAGGGGGAACGCCAGGTAGCGGCTTTTCTGGTCTATCCGGAAGTGGCGGACAAGGTTCCCGCGGTAGTGGTGATCCACGAGAATCGCGGACTCTCGGACTGGGTGAGGTCGGTTGCCGACCAGCTGGCGGCCGCCGGCTACATCGCGATTGCACCCGACCTGCTCTCAGGCCTCGGACCCGGGGGAGGCCGCACTGCCGACTTCCCCAACTCTGACGCCGCCCGGGAAGCCATTTACAGACTCCCCGCGGATCAGGTCATTGCCGACTTGAACGCGGTCGCTCAGTACGTGTCCAAGCTGCCGGCGTCCAACGGCGTCATCGCCGTCGGAGGGTTTTGCTGGGGCGGCAGCCAGACCTTTCGCTTCGCCGCCAGCGGAGCGGACGTGGCGGCGGCCTTCGTGTTCTATGGGACGGGACCCGACGAGGCTGAGGCGATCGCCCGGATTCAGGCGCCGGTCTACGGGTTCTACGGTGGAAACGATGCCCGCGTGAACGCGACGGTTCCGGAATCGACGAAACTGATGCAGGCGGCAGGGAAGACATACCAGCCCGTCACGTACGAGGGGGCAGGACACGGCTTCATGCGCAGCGGAGAGCAGCCCGGTGCGGATTCAGCCAACAGCCGTGCCCGCACTCAGGCCTGGGAGCGCTGGAAAGCGTTGCTGGCCCAGCTTGGAGACTAGTGCCGCGGCCGGGAAGCCCCGGCATCCAGTGCAGGCTCAGCGGCCGGGTTGCCGGCGTTGTTGTGCCGGAAGCTCGGGATCCCCCCGCTTTGTCACCGCGGGTATGTCTGCTTCCTTCACATCGCTGATCGCCCGTCACTTTCCCTGATAGTATTTCGATGCGCCTTTTACCCAGGGCGGGCGAGAGGCGAAAGGCCATGCTCTCGACACGTGTCTGGATCCGCATACTGCTGACCTTGCTGGGCGTTGGGCTGTTCGTCTTCCTGATCTGGAAGATCGGGCCGATGCGGGTCGTCGACAACATCCGCCAGCTGGGTTGGGGATTGGGTGCCGTGATCGCATTGGCCGGGGTTTCGCACACGGTCAAAGCCGCAGCCTGGCACTTCGCCATGCCCCGCCAGCACCGGGCCAATTTTTCGCTAGCCCAGAAGGTCCAGATGCGCCTGGCGGGCGAAGCGGTCACCCAGCTGACTTTCGCCGGGCACGTGTTCGGCGAGACCACCAAGGCGCTGCTGCTCAAATCGCGCATGCCCCTTCCGCATGGCGTCTCCTCGGTCGTCCTGGACCGCGGCATGTACACCTTTACCGCACTGGGGATGATGGTGCTGGGAGGCGCACTGGCTCCGCTGGTCTCGCCGCTTCGCCTGCAGCGCGGATATGCATTCGTGATTGCCGGTGTCCTGCTGGTGATGACGGGCATGGGTCTGGCGCTGAGACGGCGCTGGCCCTTCCTGAGCGCCCCCTTCGGGCGCCTGATTCGCAGGGGCCTGTTGCCCTCCAGGTTGGCAGGACGGCAGGTGAAGCTCCAAGAGCTCGAGAGCTTGCTGCAGCACTTCTACCACGAGACTCCAGGCGATTTTCGGGCCTGCCTGGGTTTGAACCTGCTGGGGCAGGCCCTGAGCGTCGCCGAAGTCTATCTGGTTTTGTATTTCCTGGACGTGGAGGTGAGCGTTCTGACGGCCTTTCTCATCGAAGCCTTCACCAAACTGGTCAATCTCGCCGGTGCAATCATCCCCGCCAACCTGGGTGTCTACGAAGGTGGCAACGTACTGATTCTGCAAGCTTTGGGGGCTGGGGCGGACGTTGGACTGACGCTGGGACTGGCGCGCCGCCTGCGCGGCTTGGCCTGGACGGGTGTCGGTCTGGTCATACTGGCTGTATTCCGCGGATCTGAGAATCGGAGATCTTCCGGCGGGGAAAGCACAGGCGGGACTCGCGATTGATAGATCGGATTCGGGTAGCTCCCAAGCCCCGCCCCGCCAGTGCTGGGTAAGGAATGCACTCGAACAGATCGCATCCGCAGCAGAATCTTCTGATTCCTCTGTGGACTCTGTCTCTCGGTGGAGAAAGATCCGGGGACGCTCAACGCCCGGCCAGCGGCAAGATTCCGGTGTCACAGGAGCGAATGGCGATCACGAACGTGACTACGACATCCACAGACCTACGCCCTGTGTGCCCTACGCCCTGCGCCCCCCCAGCCCCCTGGTCGATCCTTCTGCGGTTTCCTTTAATCTAAGCATGTAGGCGTGCTAGGCTGGTAGGGCCCTTGGAACTGAGGTTGGCCTCGCATGCCTCCTAATCCCATCTGGTTTGGTTTCCGGTGGGGTTGTTTGCGGGTTTGACGGTTCATGGTGAGGTGATGAAGCGGATGCGGGTGACAAAGGGGCGGCTCGAACTCCTGAGATTCGGGAGGCTGGTGGTGGCTCTGACGGCTGCTCTGTGTGCGGCGTCGGGTGTCGCTTGGGCTTCTGAGCCCGCCCTGGGGCACGTCCCGGCCGACGACGGCTGCTACCGCGTCAGCGTCAGGGACGAAGTGCTGGAACCCGTTCAACCGAAACTGGAAGGCGAGCGCTTGGTGCTCTCCACAGTGGGCGTAGTCGACTCGTGCGGCGAGCACGAAGAGTTTCATCCGCTGGTGAGTTTTCTGGTCGATCAGAGTTTCCCGGAGGCTCCCCGCGGCGAATGGCTGGCGCTTTGGAACCTGGGTCGGAAATCGCCGGGCTGGCTGAGCCGGATGCGTGCCGCTTTTCCCGCCTTCCTGGC
Source organism: Acidobacteriota bacterium (assembly GCA_041630155.1). GTDB lineage: Bacteria > Acidobacteriota > UBA6911 > RPQK01 > JANQFM01 > JBFGHG01. The sequence continues at coordinate 16,519 of JBFKLX010000042.1, read as the reverse complement.
CAAGAAGCGGGCTCGCGGGCGCGAACTGCGCGGCTTGGAAAAGAAGATCGCGCGGCTGGAAGCCGAAGAGGGCCGCAGCCGGAACATTCCCGGCGCTCATCTGGACGTGACCGAAAAACACCGGCGCTCCAAGATCGGTCTGGTACTGAGCAGCATCAAGAGCGGACTGGGTTTTGGCTTGCGCCGTTCGGGCCTGGACCATATCGCCTTCCCGGTTCAGGTGTTTTACCGCAACTATCTGCTTCGAGCGCGCGACCTGCAGCAGAGGGAGTTCGAGCACAGCTATCTCGGGCTGCTCTGGTACGACGACCTGGCCCGTGGAGGAGAGGACCTCTCGCTGCATCCGGAATGGGTCGAGGAGATCAAGTTCCGCCTGCTGGCGGACCGCCACATCCTGGGCACCTGGGTCGACCCGGATGAACGGCAACATTTCGTGCACGGCTACGAAAGCGAATTGCGCGATCACCTCTGGGGCACGTCCTGCTTCCTGGCCAGCGTCGCCAACCTCCACCACTTGGGCTACGAGGAGGTTCAGCGTTACTCGGCCACGGGCGTGCCGCTGGCCCTGGGTGGCATCTTGTACTACGACCCGGAGCTGGCGCCTGAGCCCTCTCAGGTGGAGTGGTCGGTCGCCAATCCCTTCGACCTCACCTACAACCCGTTCAAGAACGAAGAGGTGCAGCGAGCCGCCCGAGGGGGGCAGCGGGTTCCCCTGGCCCTGTATGTCTACCAGAGCAATCTGGCCCTCAAGCCGATCATCGCCGTGGACTTCTTCCGTCCCGACAATCCGCGCCTGAGGGAAGCGGCGACCTACTGGCGGCGGCTGGGCAACGAGGCCTTGAGTTCGGTATCGAACGTCGATCTGATCTACGAGATCCTGCGCCGCAGCAGCAGTTTCGCGGCCAATCGCAAAGGGCTGACCTGGTTCACCGACAAGAAGCTGGCGCTGGGGCTGGAAGAACTGCGCCTCTCCCTGATCAGCCACATGTATTTCGAACCGGATCGGGCCGACGAGATGCTGGAGCAGCTGGAGCGCGCTTTGATCAATCCGCTCGTCCAGCCCGGCAAGGTGCAACGGCTGCGAGCGCGCTACCACCATGGACTGCTGCTGGCCAATCAGGGCGCCGAAGTGATCGAACTCGGCCGGCGACTGCGTGACAAGAAGGTTCGCCGAGCTCTGGATCTCGACTCGAAGAGGGTCAGCACGGAACACTACGCCGAATATCGCCAGTTCCTGGAGCAAAAGGAGGCGGCCCGAACGTTGAAACTCTATCTTGCCGAGGCGCACCTCAGTGGTGTCCCCCGCCATCAGCTCCAGCACGCCCTGCAAGTGCTGGCACGCAAGACCACGCTCGAACAGGCGGAACTCCTGGAGACCATTCAGCGCTTTCGCCGCCGCTTGGAACTGGAGTCCGGCTTCCAGCACAGCGAGGATATCGCATTGGAGGGCCGGGTTTTGCTGGCTCGAACCGATCAGACACTGCTGGACATCTATCAGCGATCGGGCCGGGGCGAAGCGGATTTGCGCGCCGATCTGGCTGTTGCTGAAGCAATCTGGGCCGAACGGGGAGACCGGGAACGGGCCAAGCGCCAGAAGGATCAGGCCTCACGCTTCGAAAAAGAGCTGAAGGACCAGCTGAAGTTCCTGGAGGGCTTCGCCCAAAACCAAGGCGACCTGAAGCGCTTCTCCCCTTGGTACGTGGCCGATGCACTCGACTTCTTTTCCCAGGTGCCGGAAGTCCTCGAGTTCAACCCCGTGGCCCGCCAGCGCTATGCCAAATTTGCGCCTCGCGTGGAAGCACTGTTGTCCGACGTACAGAAGAATCTGGCTGAGGGGCAGTTTGCGGACCTCAACTGGTTGGACCGGGAGCGCATCGAGTCTCTCGCCTTGGTCGAGACGGTCCACCAGGATTTGTTGGAGCACCCCAAGGCCGCCAAGGTTGAGGCCGACGGTTCCAGTTCAGGCGGCCGCCTCCAGGATCAATAGCCGTTGACGAAGCCTCTACCCATGATGGACCAGCGATCGTTTCGCCCAACACACCGGCCCTCACTTCCAGCCGCTCTGGGCGCCTGGACCCTGCTCCTGTGCCTTTGTGGCCTGACGGGGAGCGCGGCCGTCGAAGCCTCGAGCCTGCTGGACGATCATCCGGAACGGCGCCTGGTGCTGATCAAGGTGGACGGCCTGCCTCCTGATCTGGTGGCTGCCGTCGCCTTTCCGGAACGCGAGGAGGGGTTTCGGAAACTGACCTACGGACGGGATCTGCAGCGTGCCGTCGAGGTCTACCAGCAGCAATCGGGACGTCAAATCGTATTGCCCAACATTCGCCATTACTTCTTCGAGCGGGGGGTCGTGTTCGACAACATGTTCTCAGCGACCCAAACGCTTTCGGCAGTGGCCTGGGCCGTGATCGACACCGGTCAGCCCAGCGTGATCAAGGGCCACGGGACCTTCAGCCGCGACACCTGTTACTTGCGGTCTCACCTGGACGGCCTTCGCGACACCATCGACGCGATCCGTCGCGGCGAAGGGAAGACAGCGGCCCTGTGGAACCTGGACCAGATCGGGCTCAGCCTCATTTCGGACGCGTTCGATCCGGCGCGAACCTGGACAGGGCCCCAGGTCTACAGCCGGATTGCCCACCGTGAGCTGCTCTTGGAGGCCGGCCGCCGCTGGCTGCACAACAACGAAAGCGGGGTGGGCGACATCGCCCGCTCGCATCTGTCTCGCCAGGTCACCGGGATCGACTATCCCGATTGGAACCAGGAATTGGGCGCGGAGTTCACCGCTCGCAAGATCCTGGAGCAGGGGCTCACGGGCAAAGAGGAGATCGACTACCTGAGCCCGTTGTTCACGGTGATGGATCATCAGCAGCACGTCGACCCCCATCCCGAGAATCTCATCTATTGGCTGGTCAAACTCGATCGGCTGGTCGGAACGGTTTTTCGGGGCGTGGAACGCAGTGGCCGGGCCGCCGACACCCTGGTGGCGCTGGCTTCGGACCACGGCTCGGAGATCGATCCGGGGCGAACCGCCATCTCCTTCCCCATCACCAAGGTGTTTCGAACGCCGCTGATGGGAGGGCACACGGTCAAGACGCTGCTGGTGGAAGGTGCCTGGAACGCCATCAGTGTCCCGATCCCCGGCATCGACTTTCCCCGGGTGTACCACAGCGAGTCCTCTCCTTATACGAAGAAGGGCCACCCCCAGGGAGAAGACGGCTACGTCACCGCGTTCATCGACAATTTCGGCAACGGGCGCTCCTCGGTGTTTCTGCGCAACAATGATTTGAACCGCCTGCACCTGCTGCTCCTGGAGCTGCGGCGCCAGCCTCAAAGCCCTCAGCGTTTTGAGCGCCTTCGCGAGCTGTTTCGGTCAAACCTGCAAAAGACCAGGCAGTGGTTGGACGAAGATCTCGCCCTGTATCGGGATTACTACGAAGGCGCTCAGGACCTGGCTCGTCAGCTGGATCTGAAAGCAGACAAGTATTCGCGGGACAGCGCCTGGCGTTTGCGTACCGAGGCCAAGCGCGACCGGCCCCAAATCGAAGCCCTCGAAAGGCTGACCAGTATCACGTTCTCCCCGGATCACGAAGGCCTCTACTTCGAGGAAGTGTTCCGGCGGCCTTTCGACGTGAGCGCCTTTCTGCCCAAGGGTTATCTGGGGCTGGCCAATTCGGTGCATCAGCTCTCTAACTACACGATCGGATTGGACGAGGATCTGGGGTGGGTGGAGACCACAGTCGACTATCAGGGCAACCCGGTCCCCATGGACTACTTTCGGATTTTGAGCGACTATCGGGCCGACAACGCCCCGGCCAATGGTCTGTACAACCCCTACGATCTGATCCTTGCTCGCCTTCCGGTGCCTGAAACAGAAGCTGCACTGCGTGCCCGAGGAATCCTGGATGCCGGCCAGAGCATTGAGTTGGCTCTCTGGTTGAAGTCCACGGCCAAAGAGAACCCTCACAAAGGCGGGGAGGCGATCCTTCTGAGGTCGAGGCGACCCGGGGTGGCCTATCTGCCGGTTCGAGGCCTCCAGCAATTGCCCGACGGGTCGCTCCGCTTCGAAGCCTTGGCCGAGATCGACCCTTTGGGACTGCTGCGAGGTCCCGGATTCGATCCGCCCGCGGGCTCTTTCCCAGCCGACTGGGTGCGTCGCTTTCAACCCGAGCGCGAGTGGCTGAAGGCCCTGCATCGCACAGAATACGGTCCTTCGCTGTTCATCTTGCTGGACCTCTACGGCAACCCCGTGCCCGCCTTCGTAGACGATCCAGAGTTTCAGAAGTACCTGTTTCACTTCACCTCCCCTGAGTTGAAAGAGCGCTACCTGCGAGGGCTCAAGAGAAAATACGCCAGCGTTCAGCCCGACTTCGTGGTCTGGTCCAACCCGCTCTGGAATTTCAACTCAAAAGCGCGGACGTCCGGAGGCAGTCACGCCGGTCTGAAACCGATCGTGACCAACATAGCGTTCATGATCTGGGGCGGAAACGATACGAAAATCTCGCGCGGCCGCCGCATCGAGGACGTCTGCACGACCCTGGACGTGGCGCCCACACTGTTGAGAACCCTGGGGATGCTGGACGATCAGAATCGCGTCATCCGAGATCCGGAATCCATTCCGGAGCGAACGTTCCACCCGTTTCCGGGGGTGGCGATCGATCTGACGGCCATCGAACCGTGAATTCAATGCGTCGGAATTCGGACCGCCTGATGTCGCTTTCACACGCGGAACGGACTCGGCGTTAGAATAGTCGCTTCATGCGTTGGTACCAGTCCTCACGTCTGCTCCCTCTTTTGCTGACGGCGGTGCTCTGGAGTCCCGCTCTGGCCCAGAGCCTGGCCGGCACGATCGGCGGCGAGGTGATTGCCGAAGCCGACTCCAACCGGCTCCCGGGTGTTTCGATCAGCTTGTCGGACCCTGCCAGCGGGGAAATCGTCGCCGAGGCGATCAGCGACGATCAGGGCCGTTTCGAGCTGTCGGTCCCGGCGGGCAGGTACCGTCTGACAGCGACATTGGAGGGCTTCGAGGCCCGAGTGATCGAGGACCTGGCGGTCTCTGCGGGCGCTGAGATCGAACTCGATCTCAGGCTTGCTCTGGCCCCGCTGGAGGAGCGGGTGGACGTGGTGGGCGAACGCGACTCCGAGCTGGGCGAGACCGCTGCCTCGCGCCAGTCCATGCGCGGCGAGCTCGTGAATATCGTCCCCATCAAGGGGGACGAGTTTCAGGGTCTCCTGCCGCTGGTGCCGGGGGTCCTTCGGGCCGCCGACGGCCGCATCGTGATGAAGGGAGGCTCGGCCGTCCAGAGCAGCCTGGTGGTCAACAGCAGCACCGACGTGACCGACCCGGCCACGGGCGATTTCGGATTCAACCTTCCCAGCGACGCGGTGGAGAGCATCGACGTCTTGCCCAACCCCTATGCGGCCGAATATGGCCGCTTTTCAGTCGGCACGACCAACATCCTCACCCGCCAGGGAACGCCCAAGTGGAAGTTTCTCCTCAACAACTTCTTCCCCCGGCCCCGGTTGCGTGACGGGCACATCGTAGGGCTGGGCGGATTCACCCCGCGCTTCTCCGTCCGCGGGCCGCTCGTGAAAGACCGGTTGTGGGTCGCTCAGACGTTTCAGTATCGCTTTCTGCGCACGCGTATCCCGGGCCAGCCGGACCTGCGAAACGACATGCGCTTGGAGAGCTTCGATTCCTTCACTCAGCTGGACGCGGTCATCAACGACCGCCATTACGTCACCGGAATCGTCTCGTTCTTTCCCCGCAAGATCGATTTCGCCAATCTCGACAGTTTCAACCCACTGGCGGTCACCGCCAATCTGCACCAGCGGGGTTGGAACGTCGGACTCTCGGAACGTTTCGTCCTCACGCCCACGGCGGTGCTGGAATCGACCATCAGTCTGAGGGAGTATGACGTGGACGTGTACGGCCAGGGCCGGGACGAGATGTTCATCCTGCCCGACGAGAACCAGGGCAATTTCTTCAACCTGCAGCGGCGCCAGACGCGCAGCTTCCAGTGGGTGGAGACGCTGGGCTGGGTCCGCGAGGGGTTGGGTGAGCACCATTTTCGGTTCGGCGTCGACCTGCTGCACCATTCCTTCGACGGGCTCAGCAGCAGCAGCCCCGTCAACATATTGCGAGCCGATGGAACCCTCGGCCAGCGGCTCGAGTACTCGCCCGCCGCCAGCCAGCGGGTGCGCAACACTGACCTGGCTGTCTTTGGCCAGGATCGCTGGCGCCTCAACGACCGCGTGATCTTCGAGTACGGCGCCAGGTTGGATCGAGACGGGGTCCTGAAGCGTGTCAACTGGTCTCCGCGCGCGGGCGTCGTTCTGGGTGTGCTGCCCAGCGGCAAGGGCATTCAGCGGGGCGGAGCCGGGTTGTTTTACGATCGGACGCCGCTCAACGTGGCCGCCTTCGAAAGCTACGAGCGTCCTACCCTGACCCGCTATGCCGCCGACGGCCAGTCGCCGGTCGAGATCCTGCCCTTCCAACTGCGTGCCGCACCCGAGATGCGCACACCCTACAGTTTCACCTGGAACGTGGAGTATAACCATCGGATCAACAAGAATCTGCTGTTCAAGACGAATTACCTGCGCCGCAGCGGATTCCACGAATTCCTGATCGATCCCCTGGAGGAACCCGAGCCGTTTCTGCGCCTGGACAGCCGCGGCCGTTCGCACTACTGGGAGTGGGAAGTCACCGGCCGTTATCGATTCGACGAGGAGAGCCACCTGATCCTGACCTACGTGCGGTCCCGAGCCCGGCGCGACTTGAATTCCTTCGACGACTTTTTCGGTAATTTCCGCAACCCGATTGTCCGGCCCAACGAGTATTCGCTGGCAGATGTCGATACGCCTCACCGATTCATCCTCCAGGGAACCTTGATGCTTCCCGGGAAATGGATCTTCTCTCCCGTGGTCGAGCTGAGGCAGGGGTTTCCCTACTCCCTGCGCGACCAGGATCAGAACTTCGTGGGGAGGCGCAATCAGGCGGGTCGCTTTCCGAACCTGAACACGGTGGACATCGACATTCAGCGCTGGTTCAAGATTTGGAAGTGGCGCACTCGGATGGGGATTCGCATCTTCAACGTCTTCAACTCCTTCAGTCCGCGAGATTTCCAGGGCAACCGGGACGCTGGGCGTTTTGGGGTGTTCTCGAATACGATTCCTCGGCTCTTCGGGGGGACCTTTCAGATCGAGCCCTGACGGAGATGGTTCTTTCGAGTCCTGGCGCAGGTCGGGTCAGCCGGCTCAGCGGAGCGAGGAGCGTGCGGCGGCAGGACCGGCGCCGCAATCGATCCGGCTCAAGGTGGGGTTGGGCGGTTGTTCCGCCACCAGTTCCGAAGGCTCCAGATTCAGTTCCACCCGGAGCCACCAGCGAGGCTTGTCGACGATCCGAAGAGGGATTCCTCGATAGCGACCCTCCAACGGAAACCACAAGACGAACTCGTGGTCCTCGCCTGTCGCCTCCTTGTAGATCGAGAATTGAACCTTTGCAACCTGCTCGAACGCCTTCGACGAGTCGCCGGGCAGAGGGAGATCGAAGGAGTTCTCGACCTCCACTTTGCCGATGCGAAGGCGGTATCGATTGGCGTTGTAAACGTACGGAATCCAGGGGCGGTAGCCTCTCCACGCCTCCCCGCGACGGTTCCTGCTGAGGACCTCGCCAATCAGGTGCCGAACACCCGTCAGGAACCCGAACGGCTTTTGGCGACTGGGGTTTTCCAGCTTTTTGTGCTTGTCGGGCGGGCCCCCGGTGCTCAGCCGCTCCTGATAACTGCAATGGACCGGTCGGGCGTCGCGGTAGTCGAAATCCCCCTCGGCCGGAAAGGTTCTGATCTCGGAGACCGCCCCGCCGGGCTGGACCGTGCTACGAATGCCGTCATACCAGAACACGTTCTCACCCTGATTGGCTGACTCGTTGGCACGCACTTCATCGAGGCTTTCTTCTTTGGAATGCTTGATGAAGCCTTCGAAAACGGTGCTCGTCAGGAGGGGTGAGGAGTGAAGCGCCGGCGGGCCCCATCGGGCCGTTTCCTTGCCGTAGCCCCAACGATTCACCCGTCCGGGAACGCGTTCCGGATTGGAGCCAAAGAGGACCTCGATTTCCTCTCGCACCAAGCTGCCGGAGGTTTGTTCTTTGGCAATCGCAATGTGCCCTCCTCCCACGTCGTCCTTGCCGACCCAAAAGAAGAGCAGCCGTACCTTACCCTTCATGCGGTAGCGGTAGATCGCCAGATCCGAAACCGTATCGACGGTCTCTCCCGGGGAGGCGGGTAGGGAGGAAGTCGCCGCCAGCCAGCAGCTCAAGCAAGTGAGGAGAAAGCCCTTCGCCCAGGGCGGCCGTGATGAGGATCGCATAGTGGGTTTCAGGATACCGTTTCTTCGAGCGGCCCGGGGTCCATGGGTGCCAGCCCCGATGTATTCGAGCTGGCGGCGGGCCCCGATTGGAACAAGCCGGAAGACCACAGCCGCTCCGCCTCAGCGGCCGCTTCGGGAGTGTCTACGTCGATCCATCGGCGGGCTCCGATGTCCTGGGTGAGGACCAGGCTGCGCTGAGCCAGTTCGGCGATCCCGCCGCTGAGCGATTCCTCTTTGGCACGAATGCTCTCCCGCATGGAGGCGAAGACAGCCGGTGTGAGAGCGAACATCCCCGTGTCCACCGCGTCGAAGAAATTCAGATCTTTCCCAAGGCGGGCCAATTTTCCGTCCCAACGCTGTACTTTGGTGGCGTCGGCCAGGTCGAAGATCCGGTCCAGCTTGGAGTCCACCGCCAGCAGCCCGCCGTCTTCGGGGGGCGCTTCGTTCAACACCGAGCGCAACGATTCGGCTTCGAACAAGTGGTCCGACATCAGAAGCAAGAAGTTCTCCACGATGTGGTCTTCGGCACACAGGAGCGACACGCCATTGGGTCGAGCGTAGTCTGGGTTGTAAATGATTTCGATGAGATTGGAAAAGCGAGTTTGCCGCAAATGATGCTCAATCTCTCCGGCCCGATAACCGACCACCACGAAGACCTTCTTCAGGCCTGCCTGGGCGAGGTGGCCGAGGATGTGATCGATCATGGCTCGATGACCGATCGGTGTCAGCGGCTTGGGCAACCCGTTTGGAGAAGCCAGGCGCCGCCCATTACCAGCAGCCAGAATCAAAGCTTGTTCGATCGTGCGATGCCGGCACTTCATGAAATCTGCGCTCCCTCTAACCCGATTCAAACCAGCCCCGATCCCCACGGGCATACCGTTGGCCCTTTGGATCTGTTTTCAGAGCCTCGGTTTTATCACCTTCTGTCGCTTCGTTTCCAGTCAACTCAGCCCCCTCGGGCTCCCTAGCGTTCCTCCCGGTATCACTGCCGATCAATTCCGGGGAAGTGTAGACGGAGAGTTTCGGCTAAGTCAACGGAGACTAGCAGTCTGTGCCCAATCCGGGGGTGCTGAGTTCCGGTCCGGTTCCCCCCACGGATGCCCGGCGGCAGGGAACCTTCGCCGCGCCAGAGCACGGTTTCCTCCACTTCAGTAGAGCAGGAAGGGCGTTCGCCGCTGTTCGAAGTCCCGCAGCGATGAAGACCATTCCGCCTCCATGCCTTCGACTGAGTTTCCCGCCTCGATCCCCAGCCGGATCGAGTCCGTACCGCAGAGGATGTCGAAGGGCAGCTTCTCGAACTCATACTCATAAGGCGGATCTTTCCAAGTGAAAATGGCCTTTCCCTGTCGACGATACTCGGTCAGGATCTCGAGGCCGGTTCGAAAGGGCCGAAACTCTCTTCTGGATATCACATGGACCTGTAGTCCTGCCACCAGCTGTCCGTTCCATTTGTGAAAAGTTGGAATATACCAGACTGGCCGAAGTCTTGCTCCGGCGACCCGCTCCTGCAACCTTCTGGCCGCCTGGAAGGGATCGATCCAGGGAGCGCCGCTCAGCTCGAAGGGCCGAGTCGTCCCTCTCCCTTCCGAGAGATTCGTGCCTTCCAGCAAGCACATACCGGGGTAGACGAGGGCGGAGTCCAGGGTCGGAAGGTTGGGCGATGGGAGAACCCAGGGCAGTCCCGTCTGATCGAAAAACTGCTGGCGCTGCCAGCCCTCCATCGGCACGACTTCCAGGGTGCACCCGATCCCCATCTCCTGGTTGAAGAACAGCGCCAGTTCGCCCACCGTCATGCCGTGCCGGATGGGCAGCGGAAACATGCCCACGAACGAACTGAACCGGGGGTCGAGCACCGGGCCTTCCAGGTCCACGCCGTTGATGGGATTGGGGCGGTCCAGCACGATCACCCGTATGTTCGCTTCCCCGCAGGCCCTCATCAGATGAGCCATCGTGGAGACGAAGGTGTAATAGCGCGCTCCGACGTCCTGCATGTCGAATACCAGGACGTCCAGGTCCTGCAGCATTTCGGGTGTTGGAGTCCGAGTCTCGCCGTACAGGCTGTGGACGGGCAAGCCGGTGGCCGAGTCGGAGTATCCCTCCCACTCGATCATGTTGTCCTGGGTCTCTCCGCGCACCCCGTGCTGGGGACCGAAAACGGCGCGCAGATCGGCTGCCGGATGTCGATGGAGGCAGTCGATCGCGTGGACCAGGTCCCGGTTCACCGAGGTGGGGTTGACGACCAGGCCCACCCGCTGTCCGCGCAGACTCTCCACCTCCGCCGACAGGAAGACTTCAAGGCCGGATTTGACTGGCATCCTGGGTCCTCGTATGGGTGGCACCGAGAGGATAAAAATCGAGGGGACGCACCGTATCGATCAACCCGAGATCGCGCGCCATTTCGAAGAAAGTTGTCAATCCACGGAGGTTCTCTCCATCCAGGCCGTAGTCCAGGTATTCGGAGAGATAGGTCAGGATTTCCGCCCGAGGCAACGACAGCCGCTGGGAATAGAGCTCAGCGATGCGCTCCAGCTGTTGCAGCCCTTCATCCCGGGACTGGTAGAAGAGGGCCGCATCCGGGCCGAGGTCGACCCCGCTTCTCACCGCCCACACGGCAAAAACGAACGGGAGCCCGGTGAAACGGTTCCACTCCTGCGCGAGGTCGACCACGTGAAGGGGCCGGCTGGGCACGCGCAAGGCCGGGTTGCCGATGATCAAGGCGGCATCGTGGTCCTCCAGCATGGCGCTCGGATCGGGGCGGTGCGGCTCGAAAACGACGTCGGAACGGCGGTAAAACGACTGCAAGACGATCTGCAAAAGGGCCGCCGAGGTGCGGCTCGAGGTGTCGACGGCGACGCGGCGAATCTCCAGCAGCGGCTTCCGGCAGACGAAAAGGACGCTCTTGGCTTCCCGCTTGGCCGAGATTGAGATTCTCGGAAGCACCCGCAGCCCATCGATCCGCTGATATTCGATCACCGGGATCAGTCCGACGTCCGCCTCGCCGCTGGAGAGGTGGCGAGCGCATTCAGAGGGGACGTCGAACAGAATCTCGAAAGACTGGCGATAACTCCCCCGCAGGAAGCCCCAACCCAGGGGGACCGAATTCAGGAAGTTGATGAAGGAAACTCGAAACCGCATGAACGAACTCCACTCTCTGCTCGTCGAACCCCGTCAAAAAGTTTCGCACATTTCCAGGCTCGCGCGTAATGGAATAGTAGATGACGGAAGAGACTTTCGCTGCTTTGGCATTGACCTTGACTCCGGGGATTGGGCTCCAGCGGCTGCATCGGCTGCTTCGGGAGTCGCACTCTGCGGTGGAAGTTCTGCGCCTCTCCAGCTCGAGCCTTCGCCGGCTGCGCCTGCCGCTGGAAGCTCGCGCCAGCCTGCGCAGCGGCCGCTCTCAAAAGCTCGCGGAGCGGGCCCTGGAGGACGCCGGCAACGCTGGAATCGAACTTCTCTCGCTCTACGAGTCATCGTATCCCGCGATCCTGGCCGAGATCTACGATCCTCCCGTGATTCTGTACGCTCTGGGCCGGATCGAACTGCTGGGGCTGCCCGCGGTGGCTTTGGTCGGCTCGCGGCGCTGCTCCGTGTACGGCAGGCAGGTGGCCCGAAAACTGGCCCGCGAATTGGCCGCCCTGGGCCTCTGTATCGTCAGCGGCCTGGCCCGTGGGATCGACGCCACCGCTCATCGCGGCGCTCTCGACTCGAAGGGTCCGACGGTGGCCGTTCTGGGCAGTGGGGTGGACGTACCGTATCCCCGGGAAAATCTCCAGCTCTACGAACAGATTCGCGAACAGGGATGTCTGCTCAGCGAGTTCCCCTGCGGCAGTTATCCCGCGCCGCAGAACTTTCCCGTGCGCAACCGCATCATCAGCGGGCTCTGTCATGGGACCATCATCGGGGAAGGAGCGGAGTTCTCAGGCTCCCTGATCACCGCCCGCCTCGCACTCGAACAGAATCGGGAACTCTGGGCCGTCCCGGGGAACATCACCAGCAAAGGGAGTTATGGACCCAATTACCTGATCAAGCAGGGGGCTGGTCCGGTTCTGGACAGCCAGGACGTCCTGGACAACCTGCCGCTGCACGTTCTGGAGACCTTGTCGTCGAGGCAGCAGGAGACTGAGCCGGAAGCCGGACCAGGGGAGTGCGCTCGAGAACTCTCGGACCAGGAGCGAAAGCTCCTCGACTTGCTGCCCGTTGACGAGGACCGGCACCTGGACGAGTTGACGGAACGTTCCGGACTGAGCCCCCCGGCCCTGAGTGAAATGCTGCTGCGTTTGCAGCTGGACGGGCTGGTGGTTCAGTCGCCGGGCAGTCGGTACAGCAGAAAGCTTTTTTGAAACGGAGGCCACAAATACCCATCAGTGGTTTGTGCTATACAAATAAGGCCCGCCCCCAAAGAAGCAGGCTACCGTGTCCGGAGGAAGCCTGGTGGGGGGGGCGTGGGTGTTGAGTTCGATCCTTCTAAAGCCGCGTCGATGCGGCCTGAGTAGCCGCCGCCCCGATTTCAGCTCCGGCCCGGCGCCCGAGAGGTCGATACCTTCGAGGTGCCGTGAATTCGATCGCGGAAGCACTGCTGTAGCAAAAGGATGGTCATGTCGAAGTCGATGGTCATCGTCGAGTCGCCCGCCAAGGCGAGGACGATTGGGAAGTATCTGGGAAAGCAATTCACGGTCAAAGCATGTGCCGGCCACATCAAGGACCTGCCGAAGAAAGTGCTGGGAGTGGACGTCGAAAACGACTTTCGACCCACCTACCGAATCATCAGCGGCAAGGAGAGGATCGTCCGTGATTTGAAGAAAGCTGCCGCCAAGAGTGAAGCGATCTTCCTGGCCGCCGACCCCGACCGGGAAGGCGAAGCGATCTGCCAGCACCTGGCCGAGGAACTGGACCCCAATAATTCGCGGCGGATTCACCGAGTGCTGTTCAACGAGATCACCAAGAATGCGGTGATCGAGGCCTTTCGAAGTCCCTCCGCAATCAATCAGGACAAGGTGGCTGCTCAGCAGGCCCGCCGTATTCTCGACCGCCTGGTGGGCTACAAAGTGAGCCCTCTCCTGTGGCAGAAGGTCCGGCGAGGTCTGTCGGCCGGGCGAGTTCAGTCGGTCGCCCTCCGATTGATCGTCGATCGGGAGACGGAAATCCGTGACTTCGTCAGTGAAGAGTACTGGAACTTCCTGGCGAAACTCCGTGGGCAGGGTCCGCCCCCCTTCTCGGCCCGGGCCGTGAAACTCGATGGAAAGAAGTTTCAGGTGGCCAACCAGGAAGAGGCCGATCGACTGCTGGAACAGCTCCGGGCCGGGCGTTTCGTCGTGTCCGACGTCCGCCGCAAAGAGCGCAAACGCAACCCGGTGCCCCCGTTCGTCACCAGCAGCCTTCAACAAGAGGCCTCTCGCAAGCTCCGCTTCTCGGTGCGCCGCACCATGATCGTGGCGCAACGGCTCTATGAAGGGATCGAGTTGGGAGACCAGGGGAGCGTGGGACTCATCACCTACATGCGCACTGACTCCAACCGTGTTTCGAACACCGCGCTCCAGGAAGCCCGAGAGTACATCGGCGACAGCTACGGACAGAAGTACCTTCCCCCACGCCCTCGTACCTTCAAGGCCAAGAAGGGAGCCCAGGATGCCCACGAAGCCATCCGTCCCACTTCGGTGGCGCTCCACCCCAGCCAGCTCAAGGAGTTTTTGGACCGCGACGAACACCGGCTCTACGACTTGATCTGGAAGCGCTTCCTCGCTTCCCAGATGAACCCGGCGATTTTCGACCAGACCGAGATCGACGTCGAAGCTCCCAGGACGCTCTTCCGCGCCGTTGGCTCGATTCTGCGCTTCGACGGCTTCCTGAAGGTCTATCAGGAAGGTCGAGACGATGTCGATCCCGAGGCGGATTCCGAAGGGGAGGGAAGCGTGCTTCCCGCAGTCAGAAAAGGCGAGGTACTCGAAGTGGACGCCATCCTCCCCGAACAAAAATTCACCCAGCCTCCGCCGCGCTACACCGAGGCGACGCTCGTCAAGGCCCTGGAGGAGAAGGGAATCGGCCGTCCGTCCACTTACTCTCAAATCATCTCCGTGATCCAGGACCGGGAATACGTCCAACGACAGGAGGGCCGGTTCGTTCCGACTGAGACCGGCGAAGTCGTGAGTGAATTGCTGGTCCAGAATTTCGAAGAGATCTTCGACTACGACTACACGGCCAAGCTGGAAAAAGACTTGGACGAAATCGAAAGGGGACACGAGAATTGGGTCAAGGCCTTACGGTCCTTTTATGCGGAATTCTCCCGAGAGCTGGAAAAAGCCCAGCACTCGATGACGAATCTGAAACGGGAAGAAAAGCCGGCCGGATTCGCGTGCGACAAGTGTGGCTCGGAGATGGTCATCAAATGGGGCCGCTTCGGCCGTTTCGTTGCCTGCAGCAACTACCCGAAATGCAAGAACACGATGCAGCTGCCCCGCGATGAGGAGACCGAGGAGAACGACAAGCCGGAAGCCCAGACCGAGCCCTGTGAAAAGTGCGGTCGCGAGATGGTTCTCAAGAAGGGCCGCTATGGCGAATTTCTTGCCTGCTCCGGATACCCCGACTGCAAGAACACCCGGAAGCTCCTCCAGGTCAACGGCAAGGCGGAGGTCGTGAAGGACAAACTGCTGGACGAGAAATGCCCCCAGTGCGGATCGCAACTGGCCGTCAAAAGGGGGCGTTTCGGTGAGTTCGTCGCTTGCAGCAATTACCCTGAATGCAAATTCATCAAGCGGGAAAAGACGGGTGTCCACTGCCCGGATTGCGAAACCGGCGAGATCGTGGAGAAAAAGTCGCGGCGCGGCAAGCTCTTTTACGGGTGCAATCGCTACCCCAATTGCAAGTTCGTGCTCTGGAAGAAGCCTGTTCCGGAGAGTTGTCCCGAATGTGGCGCCCCCTACCTGCTGGAGCGCTACACGAAGAAAGAGGGCCTCGTTTTTCTTTGCGGGGCCAACGAATGCGAGTTCAAGCGGATCGCCGAGCCCGTAGGGGCCGAAGCCGGCCAATGAGGCTGGCGCTCGCAGGCAACCCGGTCTGACAGGGAAACCCTCGCTTGCCGTGAGAAGTGGCTGCCGGAATGCTACACTACTGCCGATGCTGGGCCAACTCCTCCGAGCCAGAGGGCTGTCAGTCGCTTTCTCCTTGATATTTCTCCCTCTCACCACCGCCTTCACTGCCGCCTCCAGCCAGCTTGATTTCCCGCGGCTGAGTCTCGAGGAGGACACTTTCAACGGGATCGCCCTGTTCAACCCCACGGCCGCGGAGGCTCGGGTGACTTTCACCGCTTACGGCCTGTCTGGGGAAGTGCTGGGAGTCACGCAGCTCGTGATTCCTGCCGGGGGTCAGGTGGCTCAGTTGGCGTCTGAGCTTTTTCCCCTCCTGCGGCAGGGTGACGACGGATGGATTCAGGCGTCCAGTTCGACGCGCGGCTTGACCGGGTTCTTTCTGTTTTTGGACCGAGGTCTCAGAGAATTCGATGGGGCCGAACTTCCGGTCCGGAGCCGAAGCCTGGTTTTCAACGATGTGCGTGCCGACTCGGGCTTTTCAACCGAGTTGAATGTGGTCAACCCGGGCACGGAGCCTCGCAGCCTGACACTCACATTGTCGGCGCCCCAGTTGAAACGCAGCTCCTCGGCGGAGCTGGCTCCCAAGGCCGCGCTGCGCGTCGATGTCGCGGAGTTTTTCGAGATCGACGCCCTCACCGCTGGGGCCACAGTCACCACCGAGGGAGACGGTGAACTGGTGGGCTTCGAATTGGTGCGATTCGAGGGGGCGGACCTGGCCGGCTTGAACGCCCGCAGCCTTGGCGAACGGCTCAACACCCTCTACTTCCCTCAAGTTGCAGTGCTGGGGCCGATCCGTACTCAGTTGGGTCTGGTGAATCATTCCGACCAGCCCATCACGGCATGGGTCACGATCCATCGACCCGACGGCAGTCTCTTTCTCGCCGAAGTCGACCAGAACCCGGTGTCGATCGCGGTCGAAGCTGGAGGGAACCGCCTGCTGGACCTTGCTCGGCTCTTCGGCTTTGCAGGGTCCGAAGCCATGCAGGGCTGGCTGGAGGTGACCACTTCCCAACCGTCCATGCAAGGCTATCTTTCCTACCGTGTCGAGCCAACCGGAGCGGCTGCGTCCG
>JBFKLX010000041.1:0-29342 GCA_041630155.1 Acidobacteriota bacterium | reverse complement strand
GTGAGCTGCTCGGGGCGCAGGCCCGCCGATGACTCGGCCTTCAGCGCACGGCCCAAGAGTTCAGCAGTGCGTGCAATTTCCTCCACCAGCTCCCGCGCCTCCGGCGACTTTGCCAACAGCGCTTCGATTTCCGAGCGCTCGGCCTCGTCCAGTTCACCCAGCGCATAGGCGGTCAGGCGGAGATCTTTGGGATCAAACGTCATTTGACCCTCCTCATGGTGATGGGAGAAGAGAGGGCCTCCGCTCCCAGGTGTTGGCGAATCGATTTCAATGCCGCGTGCAGCAGAAAACCGACGTTGCTGGCGCTCAGCCCGGTAATCTCACCGATCTCCCGGTAGCTCAGCTCTTCCTGAAATTTGAGTCTCACGATTTCCTGTTGCCTTTCGGGCAAGCTTCCCAGGGCGTCCAGCACCCGGCGCGCCTGCTCGTCGACTTCGACCAGTTCGGCGGGACCGGGTAGGGGGCTCGGCCTGTCGCAGGCGCCCATTTCTGACAGCGTCGTCATTCGGCTCTCCTTTCGTTGTAGGCTCAGGGCCCGATTGCGGCAGACCGCGAACAGCCAGGCTCCGAGATGCGTTCTCACGCGTGCCGGGTCGCTCCGGCACAGCTGCAGAAAGGTCTCCTGGACGATGTCGCGGGCCCGTTCGAGGTCACCGGTAAAGCGCTGGGCGTAGCGAGTCAGCGGGCGATGGTATTTCTCCATCGCTTCCTGAATCCAAGCCGCTCGATGCTCCCGGTTGTTCTCCACGCGTCCAGGTCTCCTCGTCGAAAGGCGCCTTCATCAGTGATAACGCCGGAAACGCCATTTCATTAGAGAAAACTTTTCGAGGCAGGTTCGCATCCGCGGATTTCAGGGCCGGAAAGTCGGGAGCGACCACGCCCCAGTCACGGGTGATTCGGCCCGGGCCTCGAGAGGGGAATCCGCGGCGTGCGGAATCTCTGTGTTGTAAGATTCCGTTCATGGACTTCCACGACACGCAGGAGCAGCAGATCCTACGCGAGACCGTCCGCGACTTCGCCCGCAACGAGATTGCCCCGCACGCGCTGGATTGGGACGAAAAGCAAGAGTTTCCCCGGCCGGTCTTCACTCAGCTCGGCGAAATGGGCATGATGGGAGTCCTGGTGGCCGAGGAGTTCGGCGGCGCAGGCCTGGGATATCCCGAGTACGCCATCGTGATCGAGGAGATCTCCCGTGTGGACGGGGCGATCGGGCTGTCCCTGGCGGCCCACAATTCCCTCTGCACCAATCACATCTACTGCATGGGAACCGAAGAGCAGAAGCGGCAGTACGTTCCGGGGCTGGCCAGCGGCGAGAAGCTGGGCGCCTGGGCGCTGACGGAGCCGGGATCGGGCAGCGACGCGGCTGGGGCCCGCACCCGCGCGGAACGCCGGGACGGGGGATGGGTGCTCAATGGTGCCAAGAACTTCTGCACCCACGCCACTTACGGTGACGTCTACGTGATCATGGCCGTGACCGACCCCGACAAAGGAACTCACGGGATCTCCGCCTTCGTCGTCGAGAAAGGGACTCCCGGGCTCTCGGCCGGGAAGAAGGAGAACAAGCTCGGTTGCCGTGCCAGTGACACCGCCTCGGTCATCCTGGAGGACTGTTACCTGCCCGAACAGAACCTGCTGGGCAAGCAGGGAGAAGGTTTCATCGATTCCCTGCAGATCCTCGACGGCGGGCGTATCTCGATCGCCGCCATGGCCCTGGGAATCGCCCAGGGAGCGCTCGACTGCAGCCTCAGCTACTCCAAAGAGCGCGAACAGTTTGGCCGTCCCATCTCGGCCTTCCAGGCGATTCGATTCAAACTGGCCGACATGGCTACCCGCACCCAGGCTGCCCGCCTGCTGACTTACCAGGCTGCGGCCCGCAAGCAGGAGCGGGGATCGGCTCCACGGCAGTCGTCGATGGCCAAACTCTATGCCAGCGAGGTGGCTGTCTGGGCCGCCGAGCAGGCCATCCAAATCCACGGAGGCTATGGCTACATCAAGGACTATCCACCCGAAAAGCTCTGGCGGGACTCCAAACTTTGCACGATCGGCGAGGGCACCAGCGAAATCCAACGCATGGTGATCGCCCGCGAACTGCTGCGCTAACCGCATCGGCTGGATCCCATCGTGACGACCACTGCAGACACCCAGAACCAGCGAGTCCGCAAGATCTTGAAGGGCGAGCCACGAGCCCTTGCCAGGGCCGTCAGCCTCGTCGAAGACCACCCCTGGGAAGCGGAAACCGTGCAGCTGCTGCGGCAACTCTTCCCCCACACGGGCAAAGGATTCATCATCGGAGTCACCGGCAGCCCGGGCACCGGCAAGAGCACCCTGGTCGATCAACTGGCGTCACGTTACCGCCGCCAGGGTCTGAAGGTCGGGATCATCGCCGTCGACCCCACCTCACCCTTCTCCGGAGGCGCCGTGCTGGGAGACCGTATCCGCATGCAGTCACTGACCCTGGACCCCGGCGTCTTCATCCGCAGCATGGCCACGCGAGGGCAGCTGGGCGGACTGGCGCCGGCCATCCACGAAGCCCTGCTGATTCTGGACGCCGCCGGCTACCAGATCTTGATCGTCGAGACCGTGGGGGTCGGCCAGGATGAAGTGGACATCGTGAAAACGGCCGACTGCAGCCTGGTGATCCTGGTGCCGGGCATGGGAGACGATGTACAGACCATCAAGGCCGGCATCATGGAAATCGGCGATGTCTTCGTCATCAACAAAGCCGACCGAGACGGGGTCCTTCGCACCCACCAGGAAATGGATGCCCTCTTGTCGATCGTCTCGCGTCCCGACGGCTGGGAGCCTCCCGTGGTCCGGACCGTGGCCACCCGTGGAGAGGGGATCGAAGAGCTGGAGGAGGCCATCGAAGGATTTCGCCGGTTTCGTGAGAAGAGACCCTCCAGCAGCGGAGAACTGCAGCTGGTCCGGGAACGGCTCTTGAACCTGCTGCGGGACAAGCTCATGCAGCTGTTGCGGGGCCACCTCGCCGAAACCGAACTCGACCGCTTGGCCGAGGAAATAATGACTCGCAGAACCGATCCGTATACTATCGTGGAGCGGGTCCTTGAGCGGGTCGGCTTGGAGGAGAAAGCTGATGGTTAAACGCATTGCCCACGTGGCCATTGCGACGCGGTCGATTGCAGTGACCGCTGAGGTCTACAAACTGCTCGGCTTGGAAGTCGACACCATCGAGATCATTCCCGGCCAGAAGGTCAAAGCCGCGGTGATGCCCGTGGGGGACTCGGCCGTGGAACTGATCGAGCCGGTGGAACCAGATTCGCCGATCTCCAAATTTCTCGACCAGCGCGGCGGCGGGCTCCATCACATCTCGCTCGAGGTGGAGGATCTGAAGGCCACTCTGGACGCCCTCAAAGAACACAACATCAAGCTGATCGACGAAGAGCCCCGGCAAGGGGCCGAAGGTCGGTTGATCGCCTTCATCCATCCCGATTCCACCGGCGGAGTCCTGGTGGAACTCTCACAACCGGGCAACGACGCCTGATGCAGTGGGGCGATCTTCTCATCCACCGCGTATCCGATGGCGGCCTCTGGCTGGACGGCGGGGCCATGTTCGGGGTCGTTCCCAAACCGCTCTGGTCGAAGCAGACCACGCCGGACGAGCGCAACCGCATCCCCCTGGGACTGAACTGCCTGCTGATTCGAACTCCCCGGAAGAACGTCCTGATCGACACCGGTTGCGGCCACAAATACTCTCCCAAAGAGATCGACATCTACCGCATCGAGCACCCCACCGATGTCGTGCAGCAGCTGGCCGGCCTAGGACTCCAGCCGGAAGACGTCGACCTGGTGATCAATACCCACCTGCATTTCGACCACTGCGGCGGGAACACCCGCATCGACGGGGGCCGGGCTGTTCCCACCTTCCCCAATGCCACCTACGTGGTGCGCCACCAGGAGCTCGCCGACGCCAGTCGTCCCAACGAGCGCACACGGGCCACCTACTTCGAACACAACTGGAAACCGCTGGAGGAGCGGGGACAGCTCCAGGTGATCGGCGAAGATTGTGAGATCCTTCCTGGAATCCGGCTCATCAACACCCCGGGCCACACCCTGGGGCACCAGTCGGTCCTGATCGAGTCTCGCGGCCAGACCCTCCTCTATATCGCGGACCTCTGCCCTACCACCGCCCATCTTCCCCTACCCTGGATCATGGGCTACGACCTGTACCCCATGACCACGCTCGAAACCCGCAAGCGCATCTACGCTCAGGCCGCCCAGCAAGGCTGGCTTCTGTTCTTCGAGCACGACCCTCGCAATTTTGCCGGTTACTTGCGCCAGGAGGGCGGAAACTATATCTTACAGCCTCACCATTGGGAGGATTAGCGGGGCGCTCCTCCCCACCCGCGAACAGATTTGGACCACATTTATGAGTCAGGCAGAGATTGGAATCATCGGAGGCAGTGGATTGTACGAAATACCCGGGCTGGAGGACCGGCGGGAGACCCGGCTGGACACGCCTTTTGGCGCGCCCAGCGAGGCCTACGTGACCGGAACTCTGGAGGGGAGGCGGGTTGCCTTCCTGGCCCGGCACGGGCGCGGCCACCGCTTGCTTCCCACCGAACTGAACTTCCGCGCCAACATCCACGGGTTCAAACAGATGGGCGTGCGGCAGATCCTGTCGGCCAGCGCCGTCGGCTCACTGAAACTGGAGCACCGGCCGCTCGATTTCGTGCTCCCCGATCAGTTCATCGACCGCACCCGCCGGAGGGTCTCGACCTTCTTCGGCGATGGCGTGGTGGCACACATCAGTTTCGCAGACCCGTTGTGCCCATCCCTGGCAGAGCTGATCACCGAGGCAGCGGCGGATATCGACTTCCCCATCAAGCGCGGAGGCACTTATGTCTGCATGGAAGGGCCCGCCTTCTCGACCCGCGCCGAGTCTTTCCTGTATCGCAGCTGGGGAGCTGATCTGATCGGTATGACCAACCTGCAGGAAGCCAAGCTCTCGCGCGAGGCCGAGATCTGCTACGCGACCATCGCCATGGTCACAGACTACGACTGCTGGCACGAAGAGGAAGAAGCGGTCACCGTCGAAATGTTGATCAGCTACTTGAACCAGAACAGCGATCACGCCAAGCGCCTCATCCGCCAGGTGGTGGGCCGGCTGCCACGCGAGGTCGAATGCAGCTGCCAACATGCCCTGGCCAACGCCATCATCACCGACCCGAAAATGATCCCCGAGTCCACTTTCGCGCGGCTCCGGCTGATCATCGGAAAATATGTCTCGGAGGATTGAGGGGCCGGAAGCGCCGCAGCGACGAATCGTGGCACTCGAGCGTCCCGCGTCGCCCCCCGCAGTCCGGGGGCTTCGGAAAGGAATTTCTGAGCAATGTCCATACTCGTCGTAGGTTCGGTCGCCTACGATTCCATCAAGACACCCTTTGGAGCCGCTGAACGCGTGCTGGGCGGATCGGCCACCTACTTCAGCGTCGCGGCCAGCTACTTCACCAGAGTGGGCCTGGTCGCCTGTGTGGGAAACGACTTCGACGCTGCGGACGTGGAACTCTTCCGCTCCCACGGCATCGATCTGAAAGGTCTGGAAACTCACTCCGGAAAGACCTTTTTCTGGCAGGGCGAGTATGGCTACGACCTCAACGACGCCCGCACCCTGAACACGCAGCTCAACGTCTTCGCCGACTTCTCCCCCAGGATTCCGGCTGCCTACCAGCGGATGCCTTACGTCTTTCTCGGCAACATCGATCCCGGGTTGCAGCGGCAGGTGCTGTCTCAGATGGAACGCCCCGAGCTGGTGGCCTGCGACACCATGAACTACTGGATCGAGGGACATTTCAGCTCGCTGCAGGAAACCCTCAAGCAGGTCGACATCCTGATCGTCAACGACGCCGAGACCCGGCAGCTGGCCCAGGAGCCCAACCTGGTGAAGGCGGCCCGCAAGATCTTCACCTGGGGCCCCAGGATTCTGGTGGTCAAGCGGGGCGAGTACGGGGTCATGATGTTTCACACCAATCCGGCCGGAGCTCTGGACGTGTTCGCCGCTCCGGCCTACCCTCTGGAGGACGTCTTCGACCCCACGGGCGCCGGCGATTCCTTCGCCGGAGGATTCATGGGTTTCATCGCCGGATCGGGCCGGACCGACCCGGAGGCGCTGCGCCAGGCGATTATCTTCGGATCGGTGATGGCCAGCTTCAACGTGGAAAAGTTCTCTCTGGGACGCCTGCGCGAGCTGACCTTCACCGAAATCACCGAGCGCTTTCGCCAATTGCAGGAGATGACCCGCTTCGAAGACTTCCATCCCAACGCGATATGAGGACGTTCGGGGCCTGGGACACCGGCGCTTGCCCGTGATTCTGCAGAAGGCCTGAGGCGTGAGGCTCGAGTGATCCCGAGTGCCACCGGCATCCCGCCGGTGATCCGCGACCCACCCTTGCGGTCCCCCTCGCGCCCCTCAGGATGCTAAAATCTGTGCCTGAACATGCGGATTGGAACCCTTCTCCTTCTCCTCACCTTCCAGACCGGCCCAGTCGCCCCTGAGGCCTTGCGCTGGTTCCAGCTGGGAGAGGACATGATCGGCACCTCCCACGCCTACTCGGAACGCCAGGTCAAATGCTTTCGGGAAGCGCTCGAGATCCAGCCCGATTTCACTGCTGCCCGCTATAACCTGGCCCTGATCTACCTTCACCAGGGGGAGTTCGAGCAGGCGCGCGCCGAATTGGACACCCTGATCGCCCAGGAGCCCGACCAACTCCGCGGACCTCTACTTCGGGCCGAGCTGCTGCTGAGAACCGGCAAATGGGAGGAAGCGCGCACCCAGGTGGCCGAGCTCAAGGAGAAGGACCCCGAAAACCCGAGAATCTGGCACTTCGAAGGCAACCTGGCCCTTCAGCGGGAGGAGTGGGCCGCCGCCCAGGAGTCCCTTCAGAAGGCCCTGCAACTGGCCCCCGGCGACCCCGATGTTTGCTACGATCTGGCCAACGCCCTGCAGCAACTGGACCACCCGGAGCAGGCCCTCCCGCATTACCAGACTTTCCTGCAAGCCTACCCGAACGACTTCGAAGGGCATCTGCTGCTGGGCATCGCGCTGCAGGATCTGGGGAAGAATCAAGAGGCGGTCCAACACTACCGGATTGCCGAGTCGATCCGGCCCGATGACCAGGAAGTGCGCCGACGGCTGGCCTATCTCTATCTGGAGCTGGGCGACACCTCCCAAGCGGAGACCCGGCTGCAGGGAAATGCGCGCAGCGTGTCCGATCTGGCCAACCTGGGCATCATCGCCTATCAGCAAGGGCGGCTGGACGAAGCCGAGCACTATCTGCGAGAGGCCGCCAAGCTCGAACCCTCCAATGGCGAGCTGTGGGCCCATCTGGCCGATCTCTATTTCGAGCGCAGGAAGGACGCGGCGGCCGCGGATGCCTATCAAAAGGCTCTGGCGGGCGGCACCCGCGATCACGACCTGCTGCTCAACCTGGGGACTGCCCTGGCCAATCTCAGAAAGAACGAACAGGCGGCTCCGCTCCTCGAGCAAGCCCTCGAGCTGGACCCCCAATCGGCCGCTGCCCACTACCATCTGGCGGTGGTGCTGGAGCGGCTGGACCGATCCGATGAAAGCTTCCCTCACTACCAGGCGGCCCTCGCCGGCGGCATCGAAAAGGCCCAAGCTCACTTCCGCCTTGCGTTCCTGTTCGCGCGCAACTCCCAGCCGGAAAAAGCCATCCAGCACCTGGAGAAAGCCCTCGAGAAAGAGGCCGAGCGTTACCTGCCCCAAATCGATCAAGAGCTACTGAAGATTCACTCCGACCTGGACGCGATCCGGTACACGAGCGCGTTCGCCGAGCTGCTCGACAAATTCAGGAAGTAATGGTCAGTCTCGAGCTCCAGCCCGGATCATGCACCAGGTTTCGTCGCGAGGCGTCGGAAGCGCCGCCGCTGACAAGGCGTTACGCCCGAGGCCCCCGGAGGCGTAGTCGTGCACGCCGTCGAGGAGGCCGAGGGTGGGCAACGCAGTCAGCGCGGCGCCGCAGCAGAAAGCTGAGGAATAGTCCGGGGTAGCCTCAGGCATTGGGTGGGACCGAGTCGAGAGAATCCAGCCCCGCTGCTATTTCCAGTGATTCGAGAGGAGGGTGAACACAGGGCCCAGAAGGGATTTGAACAGACGAGAACTCAGCAAAGAATGTGTCCAGTCGAACAGGTGGCGGGTTGGCGGGGCCGTTCGCGGACAATCGGCTACGATCCGATTCAGCCAGCGGCAAGCCGCCTCGGTGAACCCGACCGAGACTGCTCTCCCCCCAGGGGCCTTGGGGATCACGATCAGCTGGCTCCGACCGGCCAAACGCTTTTCGGCCATCCGGTTGACGTGCAGCAGGCGCTCCTCACCCTCCACTCCCAGCAGTAGGGTCGGACAGCGGACGAGGCCCAGCCTCGGCTCCGCCAGATGCGGACGCCCGGACAAGGAAACCACACCCGATACCCCCGCGTGCTGGGCGGCCAGCCAGAGGCAAACGGCCGCGGCGTTGCCTCGCCCGGCCAGGACCAGAGGAGCCCCCTCCGAAAGCTGGCGGCGCCGATGCTCCAGCACCGCCGAGAGGCGCTCAGCCAGCACCGGGATGTCGAAGCACACCAACTGGTCGTTCCGTTCCCGCTCCAGCACCAGATCGGTGCAGCATGCAGTCCAGCCACACGAGTAGAGTCTCGAAGCCAGCTGGTGCAGCCTTGGATCGGTTCGAAGTGAACCGTGAGTGTCAACCAGAAAGATCGTCGCTACCGATTCTGGGGGTTCGAGGAGCCACGCGTGCAGTCGCTTCGCACCTGCCCAGACCCAGACTTCCCGTCCCGGGTCCGGCTCGGCTGAGGCGACAGAACCACGGTGGCGACTCACGATTCGAACCGCTCCTTTTTCGATAGACAGGCCTCCCTCAGAGAAGCTTCGGGGGAGTTCTTCCGAGCGTCGTCGGGCGGCGGGACTTCTCGAAGCAACTCACCCCTCGCGAGCTTCCATTTCGGTCAAGCCCGTGTAACCCCAAGACCTCATTGTTTACCATATAAATGCGCAACTGTCGAGTGGGTTTTTCACAAAGCGTTCACTGACTTCGCCAACTTCTACTCTCAGCTTCGAACTTTCTGCCCGGACGCTCAGAATCGGGCTGATAGAACGGCAAATTTTGCCGCTTTCACACCTTTCCCTTCAAACTTCGAACTTCAGGGGGCGCTTGAATCCGAGTCGCGGCCAGGGGTACCCTTCCGGGGTGTCGGTTCGGGAATTCGACTCCAGCCCGGGCCAAATGGAGAGGCGGTGATCCTGAAATGAAACCATTGAACTGGCCAAGCCTATCGATCACTCTGTTGCTCTGCCTGGCTTTCTCGCTCACCGGGGCGGCCCAGGAAGAAGAGGACAGCAGCATCCCCAAAGCACCACCGAGAGCCGAAGGGGAAGGCCCGTTTCAGCGCTTGATTCTGCGGGGAGGCATCCTGATCGACGGCACCGGCGCCCCGCCCATCGGTCCTGTCGACATCGTCATCGAGCAGGACCGCATCACCGACATCAAGAGCGTCGGCAACCCCGGACTTCCCGTCGACCCCAAAAAGCGCCCCGAAACCAGGGCGGGAGACCGGCAGCTGGACGTGGAGGGGTTGTACCTCCTGCCCGGCTTCATCGATATGCACGGGCACATCGGGGGCAAAGCCCAGGGAACGACTGCCGAGTACGTGTTCAAGCTCTGGATGGGACATGGCATCACCACGATTCGAGACCCGGGCAGCAGCAATGGCCTGGAGTGGGTGCTGGAGCACAAGCTTCAGAGCCGGGACAACCGGATCACGGCTCCCCGTATCTTCGCCTATGTCCGCTTCGGCCAGGGGACGGAAGCACCGCTGTCCACACCCGAAGCAGCCCGAGAGTGGGTTCGGTCGGCGGCCAAGACGGGAGCCGACGGACTCAAACTCAGCTCTCACCGGCCCGACATCATGCAGGCCTTGATCCAGGAAGCCGGCCAACAGGGAATTCGCACCGCGGCCCATCTCTCCCAGCGCGGGGTGGCCTGGATGAACACCCTGAAGGCCGCCCGGCTGGGTCTCACGACTCAGGAACACTGGTACGGTCTACCGGAGTCCCTCTTCGTCGACCGAACCGTCCAGGACTTTCCTCTCGACTACAACTACAACAATGAACAGGACCGCTTCGGGCAAGCCGGGCGCCTCTGGCAACAGGCCGCCCCACCGGGGAGCCCCCGCTGGCGCGAAGTGATCGAAGAACTCGTGCAATTGGACTTCACTCTGGTGCCGACGCTGACCATCTACGAGGCCAGTCGAGAC
The DNA here is from genome assembly GCA_041630155.1 of Acidobacteriota bacterium. Lineage (GTDB taxonomy): Bacteria > Acidobacteriota > UBA6911 > RPQK01 > JANQFM01 > JBFGHG01. The sequence goes on along the minus strand of JBFKLX010000041.1, from coordinate 19,055 downwards.
CTGATGCGGGCCCGCCGGGCCGAATGGCACGACCTGTACACACTCCCTTCTCTCTGGGACTTCTACCGGCCCAACCGAGACTCACACGGCTCCTACTGGTTTTACTGGACGACTGAAGACGAGGTGAACTGGAAGAAGAACTACCAGCTCTGGATGACTTTTCTCAGCGACTTCAAGAACCGCGGCGGGCGGGTAGCCGCGGGCTCGGACTCCGGCTTCATCTACAAACTCTACGGCTTCGGCTACGTCCGTGAGCTGGAGCTGTTGCGCGAAGCCGGCTTTCATCCACTGGAGGTGATCCGGGCCGCCACCCTGCATGGCGCCCAGGCGCTGGGCGTTCAACAGGACTTGGGCAGCGTGGAGGTGGGTAAGCTGGCCGACCTGGTGGTGATCGATGAGAATCCGCTCCAGAACTTGAAGGTGCTCTACGGCACCGGAGCCATCCGGCTGGACGAACAGAACCGGCCGGTCCGGGTGGGAGGCGTCAGATACACCATCAAGGGCGGAGTCGTCTACGAAGCTCCCAAACTGCTGGCCGATGTCCGGCGCATGGTTCGAGAGGCCAAGGCGGAGTCGGGAAAAGAGCTGGTCCAGCCGGGACTGGAGGTGGCGCCCGTCGAAGGCGGCGCCGTTCCACCGAGACCCTGAGCCGGGTTTGCAGCACTCGAGACCCGATACTCCGAGTTTGTTCGAACGTTCAACTTTGAGATGTGGCTTCCTCATGTATGCGATTGACTTGAGCGAAAAGCAGGGTCTGGTGTTTGGAGTCGCCAACCAGCGCTCCATCGGCTGGGCCATCGCCGAAAAATTGAATCAGGCGGGCGCCCGAATGGCGTTCGGCTACCAGGGGGAGCGGCTGCGCCCCATCCTCGAGAAGCTGACCGCCGGCTGCCGCGACCCCTTGCTGTTGGACTGCGACGTTACCTCGGACGAGGAACTGGACCGCGCCTTCGAAACCGTCGAACGTGAGCTCCAGCAAGTCGACTTCGTAATCCATGCCGTCGCCTTTGCCCCACGGGAAACCTTCGAGAGCCCGTTCTTCCAGGTTTCCCGGGACGATTGGCGAATCGCCATGGAGGTCTCCGCGTATTCACTGGTGGCGATTGCCCGCCGGGCGCAGCCGCTCATGACTCGAGGCGGCTCGATTCTGACCCTCTCCTATCTCGCGGCTGAACGGGTGGTTCCCAAGTACAACATGATGGGCGTCGCCAAGGCCGCGCTGGAAGCCAGTGTGCGGTTTCTGGCCCACGACCTCGGACCGCGGGGCGTCCGGGTGAACGCCATCAGCGCCGGGCCCTTGAAGACGATTGCCGCGCGCAGCATCCCCGGTTTCAGCCAAATGGCTTCCAAAGCCGCCCAGGCGTCCATGCTCAAGCGCAACATCACCCACGAAGAGGTCGGCGGACTGGCGCTCTCCCTGGTCAGCGATCAGCTGGGTAGCGGCATCACCGGGGAGACCATCTACGTGGACGCCGGATATCACGCCGTGGGGATGCTCCTGGATGTCGAGGAGTGACCCCCCGAAGCGCTTGATCCGCCATGAAGAAGAGCACCTCGAAGAGAAGGAAGCAAGAGGCCGACGGCGCTGATGTCGTGCTCTACACGGACGGTGCCTGCAAGGGGAATCCCGGCCCCGGCGGCTGGGCCTTCATTCTCCATCACCCCAAGTCGGGAAAGACCCTGGAACGTTCCGGCGCCGAGCCTCGGACCACCAACAACCAAATGGAATTGCGGGCCGTCATCGAAGGGCTGCGCGCACTCAAACGAAGCACCAAGGTCCGCCTGGTCACCGACAGCTCCTACGTCGAAAAGGGGCTCCTGGAGTGGAGCCCAGGCTGGAAGCGCAACGGTTGGAGACGCCGGACCGCTGACGGCTTTCGCTCGCTCAAGAACGCAGAACTCTGGAAGGAACTGGATCGGCTCACCTCGAAGCACCAGCTCCGGGTGACGCGGGTGCGTGGACACGCCGGACACCCGGAAAACGAACGCTGCGACCAGCTGGCGGTCGCCGCCTACATGAAGCTCGGCGAGGGGGGGTGAAAGGGCAATCGATGAGCTGCGCTTCGAAACTTTGAGACTTTGAGCTTTGAAATTTGCGAATTAGAATGAGCCCATGGCTTTGTTCCAGCGATTCAAAGGCCTGGCCGGCTCACTGGCCGCCCTGGCCGCCAAGAGGCAGGAACTCGATCAGCAGCAGCAGAGCGGCGCCGCTGAACAGCCCCGTTTCCAGTGCCGCCTCTGCGGCCACCAGGACTTGCAGGGCCAGTACTGCCCCGAATGTCTGGCCCAAACCATGGAGCCGCTCCAGCCCGGGGCCGGCAGTGGACAGAGACGCGACCCCGAAGGGCACGTTTGAACATGTGATCTCTCACCCGAAACTCGACGAGGAGCCCCTTGGCAGTCACCGATCAATACAGGGAGTTCGCACTGGAACAACTGGAAGGGCTCGGCGAGATCACCGGCCGCCGCATGTTTGGAGGGTACGGGATCTACTGCGACGGCCTCTTCTTCGCCCTCATCGACAACGATACCCTGTATCTGAAGGTGGACGACTCCAACCGCCCCGATTTCGAAGCCCTGGGGCTGAAGCCGTTTCGACCCTTCCCGGACAAGCCTACCTCCATGCAGTACTACCCGGCTCCGCCAGAAGTCCTGGAGGACCGTGACGAATTGCACAGCTGGGCCGCCAGGTCGGTCGAGGCCGCCCGGCGCAAGGCCGGGGCCTGACACCTGCATCCCCCCGGGTTTCCCAAGCTGATGTCTTGACAACAATCGTTATAACAATTATAGTGACCACTGACATGGCGAGTTTGCTGAAGCGAGAGATCCGTCAGGAGAAGCCGTTCACGAGCGCTCCAGAAGAGGCCTTTCTGAATCTGCAGCGGAGCGCGGGGCAATTGGCTCAGCAGCTGGGTCATTTTCTGAGGGGCCACGGCCTGACGCCGACGCAGTACAACGCGCTGCGCATCTTGCGGGGGGCCAGTCCGGGCTCACTGCCCTGCCGGGAAGTGGGCGGGCGCATGGTCACACCGGTCCCGGACGTGACCAGGCTGCTGGACCGGCTGGAACAGCAGGGCTGGGTGCGCCGCCGGCGAGACCGCCGCGACCGCCGAATCGTCCGAGCGGCGATCACGGCGCGGGGCCTCGACCTTCTGGCCGGACTCGACTCCCCCCTGGCGGCGTGGCTCCACAGGCGATTCCGAAAGCTCGCTCGGCAGGACGTGGACCACCTGATCGCTTTACTGGAGCGCCTGCGTGGCGACCCCGACTAGCGGCCTCCCGTTCGAGACCCGACCAACCAAAACCCGCTGATTTGCGAGCAGGATCCGAGGAGAGGATGGATACGATGTCAGAGAGCGTTTCGAGCTTCCACCACATCACAGCGATCGCCAGCGATCCTCAGGCCAATCTGGACTTCTACGCCGGTCTGCTGGGCCTCCGCCTGGTCAAGAGGACCGTCAACTTCGACGACCCGGGCAGCTATCATCTCTATTACGGGGACCGCACCGGACGTCCCGGCACGATTCTCACCTTCTTCCCCTGGCCAGGGGCGCGGCGGGGCAGTCGCGGTCCAGGACAGGCAACCGTCATCGCTCTTTCCGTACCCCCGGGGGCGTTGGAATTCTGGAAACGGCGCCTGGGGTCCGCCGGTGTAGCTACCGGCCCGGTGAGCCGCCGCTTCGGCGAAGAGTTTCTCAGCCTGCGCGACCCGGACGGAATGTCCCTCGAACTGGCGAGCACTCCCGGCTCCTCCGGAGAGGGCTACTGGGAGGAAGGCCCGGTGCCGGCGGAGTTCGCGATCAGTGGCCTGAGGGGCGCCACCCTGGCCCTGGCCGAGCCTGCGCCGACCGCCGAGCTGCTCACTGAAATGGGCTTTCGCGAGATGGGCCGGGAGGATGCTCGGGAGCGCTGGTTGGGCGGCTCGGAGGAGGAAGGCTGTTTCCTCCAGCTGGCTCAGGAGGACTCAGCGGGTTGGGGGAGGATGGGTGCCGGCTCCGTGCACCACCTGGCCTGGAGGGTTTCCGACCGGACCGCCCAATCGGCCTGGCGGGAAGACCTGCTGAAGCGCGGCTTCCACGTCAGTCCCCAGATGGATCGGGTTTATTTCCGATCCATCTACTTTCGGGAGCCGGGGGGCGTGCTGTTCGAGCTCGCCACTGACGGCCCGGGGTTTCTGGTGGACGAGGCGGAAGAGGTTCTCGGGCAAGAGCTCCGTTTGCCGCCCTGGCTGGAGGGCCAGAGGGGGCGACTGCAGGGAGTCCTGCCGGAGCTGCGATCCCCAGGCGCCCACCGGGGGGAGGCGCGGCGATGAAGCTGCCGCGGCCCACCCTCCCCATTCACCAGGATCAGCCTACGCGACAAGCGGGGCGGCCCCTGCCAGAGGCTCGGGCGGCCCTTTTGATGGTCCATGGTCGAGGGGCCACCGCCGAGAGCATCCTGAACCTGGCGGGTCAACTGGAGCATCCGGAGTTCGCGTACCTGGCTCCTCAGGCAGCCAACCGGACCTGGTACCCCCACAGCTTCCTGGCGCCCATCCAGCAGAACGAGCCCAATCTCTCCTCGGCACTGGCCCGGCTCGAAGAGTGCGTCCTCCTGCTGGCGAGCCACGGCCTGGAGTCGGAGCGAGTGATCCTGTTGGGCTTTTCACAGGGAGCCTGCCTGGCCTCGGAGTTCCTGGCCCGCCAGCCCCGCCGCTATGGTGGAGCCGCCATCCTGACGGGAGGACTGATCGGTCCCCGGCTGCGTGACTACGACGGGTCGCTGCAAGGCACTCCGGTCTTGCTGGGCGCGGGAGACCCCGATCCGCACGTTCCTTGGCAACGTGTCGAAGAGAGCGCGGAGGCTCTGAAGAGTTTGGGCGCCCGGGTCGACGTGCGCCGATACCCAGGCCTGGGCCATTCGGTGAATCGCGACGAACTGGAAGCCGTCCGCCAGTTGATGGCCCGGGCGCTCAAAGGGGAAGCGGAATGAGGAACGGCAAAGCCGTGGGGGACAGGGCAACATCAGGAGGGTGGCACGCCGGCGGGAACAGGGCAAGGGTGGCACGCCGGCGGGAACAGGGCAGGAACCTACGGCAGTGAGGACAGGGGACCTCGAGGCGAGGAGGGCGGCAGGCCGTTGGGAGCGGGGCAACTGGCAGGCGGTTGAACAGGAGGACCGTGGGCAACGTAGTAGTCCAGAGCCGAACCTCGGCCATGTCAAGGAGGATTGATACAAATGAGTGTTGCCGATGCCCACCAACTTCGCCGGCAGGACGGGATGATCGCGGGTGTCTGCGGCGGATTGGGAGCCTTCTATGGAATCGCTCCCTTCTGGTTTCGCCTGTTGTTCATCATTTTGGGGTTACCCGGGGGCTTGCCGGGAGTTGTCCCTTACCTGCTGCTTTGGCTTATCATTCCCAAGCGATGACTTCGAGTTCCGGGTTCCCTCGGCCGTTGCCGAGGAGACCGATCAGACTCTCATGAGGGTCGTCGCGAGGCGGCGGAAGCGCGAGGAGCAGCGCGCCGTGACTGAGCTTCCCCGGGTACTCCACTTCGAGGAGCCCGGGCAAGCGCATGCATGCCGCGCGGAAGATCACGGCCTCGTCACTGGGGTCCTCGTGAAGAATGAGGGCTCGGAAAGGAGACCTGATGGCGAAGCAGAAGCAGTACTGGCTGATGAAGAGCGAGCCAGGCGTCTATTCGATCGACGATCTCGAGCGCGACGGGAAGACGTGCTGGGACGGGGTGCGCAACTATCAGGCGCGCAACTTCATGCGCAACGACATGAGAGTGGGAGACCAAGTGCTCTTCTATCACAGCAACGCCAAGCCGCCCGGAGTGGCGGGGCTGGCCCGGATCTGCAAGGAGAGTCATCCGGACCCCACGGCCTTCGACCGCAAGGACCCACACTTCGATCCCAAATCCAATCCGGCCGATCCCCGCTGGTTCATGGTGGACGTCGAGTTCGTGGAGAAGTTCCCCGAGGTGATTCCCCTCCCCGAACTGCGCGATGTAAAAGGACTCGGAGAGATGGTGCTGTTCAGGCGCAGCCGGCTCTCAGTGCAGCCGGTCCAGCCCGAGGAGTTCGAAATCATCCGGAAACTGGGACGGGCCAGGGGCAAGAAAGCCAAATAGAGCAACGGTGACAGCGCCATCTTGCCGGTGATTCCCCGGGGAGAGTGCCAGGCCGGGCGTCGTGGATTTCTCAAAGGGTCGTCGCGGTGAAACACCCTGCCGGCCGGCAGGTCTTCCTCTCACTGGGCGACCAGCCGGACGGTGTGGCCCCCGATTTCGAACTGTATGGCTCCCTGGACGATCAGGAAGGGTATGGTGTCAGCCGCCTCATCCGGAGCCGGGGCGAGCACGAATCCCCGTTCGGTGGGGCGGACGGCCTGGCTCTCCAGGCGCCGCACGCTTCCGGTGCGGGGAACCACCAGGATGGGACCGGCCCAGGCGGCCGACAGCACCAAAAGCCCAGCCTCTCCTTCCGACTCCAGGACCTGACCGGAGGGATCGAACTGGCCGTCCACCCAGAGCTGGAAGGTGCTGCTGGGCCGGAAGGCGCGATCGATTTCCGCCGCGGCAATGGCGGCAGCCGCCTCAGAGAATTGGAGGGCCGGAGAAAACCAGGTTCCCACCGCCACGGCGACCGCTGCCAGAGAGGCGAGGCCGAGGCGATTCCTGGGGGCCTTGGGATGATCCTTCCAGCGCACCCAGAGCAGCACCAGAAGAGGGGGCACCAACAGCAGGAGATCCTGCCAGAAGGCCTCGGCCGGAGTCCGTTCGATCAGGCTGCCGAAGCATCCGCAGGACGCTTCGGGGTCCCGCAGGCCCTGTGAAACCAGCCAGTAGTTGCGTCCCGTGAGAAACAGAAAAAATAGGACCAGGAGTCCCGAGGTGACCAGCACCCCCCGGTGGTGAACGCCGGCGACCAGTGCGACTCCCAGGCCGGTCTCCAGCGCCAGCGCCGCCAAGGCCACGACCACTGCAGGCAGCAGAAAGTCCAGTCCCTCCAGCCGGATCTGCGCCACGAAAGCGCCCGGCTCATAGATTTTGGCCGCCGCTGCGAGCAGCAGCACGCCACCCACGAGAAATCCGGCCAGGTAGGCCACCAGGCGTCCGGAGCGGGAGGATGTCGTGTCGGGAGCCACTGCCTCATGCTAGCAGATTCGCCTGCTTCTTCATTGCACCGAGCTATACTGAAAGCGGTGGTCGAAGCGGAATCCGATCTCGCCAGTCTCGGTCCCCTGATTCTTTACGACGGGGTGTGCGGCCTCTGCCACCGCACGGTGCAGTTCGTCTTGCCGCGCAGCCGGGAAATCCGCTTCGCGCCGCTGCAGTCCAGGCTGGCCGCAGAGTTGTTGAAGCGTTGCGGGCTGCCCGGTGACGAGCGGGAAACGGTGGTGTTCGTCGAGCGGGGACGTTGTTACACACTCAGCACGGCGGTCTTGAAGCTCCTGCCGCACTTGTCGGGAGGATGGCCGGCCCTCTCCGTTTTCCTGTTGGTGCCGCGTCCGTTGCGAGATTTCGCCTATCGTTGGGTGGCGCGAAACCGCTATCGCTGGTTCGGCAAGCTGGACTCCTGCCGTCTCCCAGCGCCTGAGCAAGCTTCTCGATTTCTGGGCGATCCCGAATCATCGACTGATGACTCGCTGCGAAAAAAGCCAGGCTGAGTCACACCCGGGCTGGGGCCATTCGGGCTGACCCTCAGGGGTGCAGCTGCTTGCCCTCCGGGGGTGGCTGGGGTTTGACGAAGCGGACCGGGCTGTCCAGCTGGATGGTCACGGCGGTGTCCCGCGGCAACTGCACGTGTTTCCCCTTCTGGAACAGGCCGATCAGGGCTCCGGTAGCGGCGCCGATCCCGGCTCCGCTGCCAACACCCTTCCAATCCCGGCCGGCGATTGCCCCGACGATTCCGCCGGTGACCGCACCGCCGGCGGCTCCTGCTGCGGTCTCGGATCCCTGGCTGCCGCCTCCTTGCATGGTGCCGTCCTCGGCGTTGGGGTCGCGGCGTTGCCCTTCCGCCGACTGGACCACGGCCTCCACCTTGCGCGTGACTCCATCGGGCAGGATCACGGTGTCGAACAGGAGCCTGAGGTGCGCTTTGCCCTTGACCCGCCCGGGGCGCTCGCTGAAGTCAACGAAGCCGAGAATGTAGCTCCCCGGAGGAATGATGATCCGATCGTCCTGCGTGACGGGCACTTCCACCATGGCGTGGAATCGGTCGCCCTGCTGCGCCACTGCGGTATTGATGCTGCGCTTCATGACGACGTAAATGTCGGTCTTGGCGGGCAGCACCACGTCGTCGATGTCCTGCGCGGCGAGCGGCCAGACCAGAGCCAGGGCCACCGGGAGTATCGCTGCGATGGGTTTCATATCTTCATTGACGTCGGAAATGCCGCCTGGGTTCACGATTCACGCGCGCCAGGGGCCGGGTCTTTGGGTCTCGCGTTCTCGATGGCCGGATACGCCTGCCAGCTGCTGAGCAGCCGGCCCTGGCGGGAATAGATGCGCACCTCGGCCGGCTGGCCCGGGCAGTTCCCTTGCCCGGCCACGATTTCTTCGACTCCGTCTTGATCTGCGTCGACAGCCGAGAGGTTGGCTCCGCAGCCCGGACGCCCTTCGAAAATCGCGAACCGAGCCAGCTCCCGGGCGTCCAGGTCTTTCAGGACGATGATCCCGGGATAGCCTTTCAAGGGGCCGGGCGCCGCTGCTACCAGGCTGTCCTGCCCGGCACGCAGCAGTGTGGCCTGGACCCCAAAGGTGGTATCCAGCAAGACCAGGGGTTGCCGGAGGCCGGCCGGGGGCCGGAGACGATACAAGGTCGCCGGGTTGACCGAGACGTCGCTGCCCCAGATCAGAATTCCCTCATTGGAACCTTGCTCTGCATTGGTATCCCGGCAGAGTCCGAGCCCCCGCAGTCCGTTGACGAGCGGGAGGCCGGCGAACTCCCAACGTCCCGTGATCCGTCCCGAGGAGTCCAGCTCCAGGAGGCGCTGCGGGTAGCTGGGACCGGGTCCTGCGCCCAAGTAGAGGCGCCCGCAGTTGACGGCGGGCCAAGCACCGTACCCGGCGCCGAGCCAGCTCGCGGCGATTTCTCTGAGCAGCTGTCCTCGCGTGCTGAAGATCCTCGCCACGGGGGGATTGCCGGGCGCTGGGCCGGGCGTGACGACCACTTCGTCACCGGGCCCGAAGCCCAGATCGCCCGCAGCGATTTCACCCGAGAAATCCCATTCCGGAAACGCGACCCACTCCGAAAGTTGGCGGCCCCCGAGGTCGAAGATCCGGACTCGCGAGGGCTTGCCCCGATCCGATCCGGGCAGGGTGGCCACGAAAGGCTGGCCCGAAGCCAGAGAGCCACCTGCGACTTTGACTCCGTCACCGTAGTAATCGAAGCGGAACCCAGCGGCTCCCACCTCCATTTGGCCAATGAATCCGAACTTGAAGAAGGCCACGAGAGCCACGGTGAGCAGGGTCTGTCCCGAGGCGGCCGCCAGGAGATTGGGGCGCTGCGCGAAGAGCGCGCACCAGCCATAGGCCATCAGCAGACTCAGAAAAACCAGCCAGGGGTTGGGAAGATGGTACACAGCAAAAAAGGCAGCCGCCAGCAGCCAGGGAAGTTGGCGGAAACCGGCTCTCGGGGACATGGCAGGCGGCACGCCAGCTCGCCGCCGGGTTCCGTTGGCCCCAACCAGAACCCGGGCGTGAAGGCGCAGGAAGTTCTGCAGCACGTGCTGCTGCAACAGCGCCCAACCGAAATAGGGAACGATCATCCTCCAACTGGGGGCGTTCCAGGACCCGAAGAGAAGCCCGGCCGCCGCCAGTACCACGGAGGACCCTCCTCCCAGAACCGCGAAACTCGCCAGCGCGGGAGCCAGATTGTCCAGTCTCCAGCCGGCCCAGGACGAGCGTCCGTGAACTAGGTGCGTGGCGGCAACCAGGGCAGCACAGCTGGTGTAGACGACCCCCAGCCAGAAGCGGTGGAAGTAATCGAACCGCCAGTGCCATAGATAAGCCAGAACGAGCCCGGAAAAGAGCAAGAGAGCCAGCAGGGAAAACACTCGGGCGGCGGTCCGGTTCACGCGCGGGGCTCCCGGTTCGGGCGGGCCGAGTAGCTGATCAGGGGAGTTCCCGACTCGGTCCGCAGGATGTGGACGTCAGCGCCGTAAACGCGGCGAATCGTCTCCGTCGTGATGACTTCCGACGGAGGGCCTTCTTGGATCAACCGCCCCGCACTCAGCAGGGCTACCCGGTCACAGAAGACCCCGGCCATGCTCAGATCGTGTAACACTACGATCACCGACATGCGGCGCTGGTCGACCAGGCGTCTCAGCAGACGAAACACAGCGATCTGGTGATGGATGTCCAGGTGTGTGTTGGGCTCGTCCAGCACCAAGAGGCTTGGCTGCTGGGCCAACGCCCTGGCCAGCAGGACCCGCTGCCGCTCACCGCTGGAGAGCTGGGAGATGGCCCGCCCGGCGAATCCCTCGGTGTCGGTGAGACGCATCGCTTCGGCCACCGCCTCCCGGTCGCTGGGCAGCAGGGCCTGCAGTCGCCCCAGATGGGGATAACGGCCCATCGAGACCACCTCCTCGGCCGGAAATGGGAACTCGAAATGGTTTTCCGAAGGGATCACCGCCAGCTTCCGTGCCAGCTGGCGCGCCGAGTAGGACTCGAGCGGGCGGTCCAGCAAACGAATCCGGCCTCGCTGCAGGGGCAGAAAGCGGCTGATCACCCGCACCAAGGTGCTCTTGCCGCAGCCGTTGGGTCCAATGATGGCCGAGAAAGAGCCCTCGCCGACTTCCCAGTCGATGGATTTCAGCTCGAAGCCCGACGGGTACCCGTATCCGGCCTGTTGCAGGCGTAGGAGCATCAGAAGGCTCCCGCGCGTTGCCGGCGCCGCAGCAGATAAATGAAGTAGGGAGTCCCCAGCAGAGCGGTCAGCGCGCCCACCGGGATCTCCAGGGGCGGAACGAGAGTGCGGGCCAGGGCATCGGCCAGAATCAGGACGATGGCGCCGCCAAGGGCCGAGGCCGGAATCAGATAACGGTGCTGCGGTCCGATGGTCATGCGCATCATGTGGGGGACGATCAGGCCCACGAAACCGATCATGCCCGCAGCCGAGACGGCGGCCGCGACCACCGCCGACGCCGCGAAGAAGAGGACTCGCTTGCCCCGCTCCACGTCGACTCCCAGGTGAAACGCCGCGGCATCCCCTTGGGTGAGCAAGTCCAGTTCGCGAGCGTAGTACAAACTGAGCCCCACCCCACCCAGGATGAGCACTCCGGAGATGGTCAGCAGAGTGAGGTCTCCGCCCGTCAGAGTGCCCAGCAGAAAGAACAGGACGGTCTGTTGCTCGCGAAAGAACACGGAGAAGAACAAGAACACCAGCGCATTGAAGAAGAGGCTGACGATGACACCGGCCAGAATCAGCGTCTGGACCGGTGTGCGGCCCGCTGTCCGGGCGATGCGGTAGACCAGGTGGATGGAGCCCAGTGCGAAGGTCAACGCCAGGGCGTACAAGACCGGATACTGGTTGAACCCGAGCAGACCCGCCAGCATGACACCCGCCGTAGCCGCGCTCGAGGTTCCCAAGATGAAGGGGTCGGCCAGCGGGTTCCGCAGAATCCCCTGCAGCACGGCGCCGGCGGCCGCCAGGCCGAACCCCACCAGAACGGCCAGCAGGATGCGCGGCAGCCGAATCTCCAGCAGGATCTGCCGGCTGGGCTCACTGACCGGCCCCACGAACAGGCAGACCGCCCCCGACAAGATCAGCAGCAGGAGCAGAGCGAGGAGACGACCGCGCATTCAGTCCTCGCCCCCGTCCGGCCCGCCAGAGGGGGGATCCTGGCCCATGGCTCGCAGCAAAGCCGTCTGAAAAGCCTCCATGCCATCCACGATTCGGTGATTGGCTCGCGAGAGCAGGTTTTCATCGAAGTCGTCGATCACGCGCCCTTCCCGCACTGCCGTGATCCCGCTCCAGCCGGGACGGCCGGCGATCTCCCGCCGGGTCGCCACGAATGAGACGATCACCTCGGGATCCCGCTGCACCACCGTCTCGGCCGAGATCTGGGACGCACCCAGCTCGAGGTCTGCAAACACGTTGCGAGCGCCGCACAGTTCGATCGCCTCGCTGGTGAAGCTCGGCCCTCCGATCGTCCAGGTGGGAAGATCGATTTCGAGGTACACGCGAGGCGGCCGAGCGAACGCCTTGCCGCGCTGCCGCACCGCCTCGATTCTCTGCTCCATCTCCTGGATCAGGGCGTGCGCCTCCCCGGAGGCACCTACGATTTCTCCCACCAAGACGATCAGGCGTTCGATTTCGGCGATCGAGCGCGGTGACGGAACCTCGCGCACCACCAGCCCCAGCTGTCGCAAGCGCTGCACCGACCTGGAGGAACTCCAGCTCTCAGCCAGCACCAGTTGCGGGTGCAGGCTCGAGATGCGCTCGAAATTGGGATTGAGGAAGTCCCCGATCGAGGTGATCTCTCGGGCCTGCGGCGGATCGTCACAGTAATTGGTGACGCCAGCCAGCCGATCCCCCACCCCCAGCCGGAACAGCAACCCGGTCAGGTTAGGGGCCAGAGACACAATCTTTCCCTCGGGTGGGTTTTGAGCCGGCGCACCTGCCTGTCGCCTCACCAGCAGGACCTGAACGACCACCACAAGGGCCAGAAAAGCCAGAAACACTCCCGTCAACTTGCGCATCTGCCGCAACAGTGTAACTTGAGGCACCGCAGCTTTTCATCCCGGCGTGCCTCGGAAGTGGCGGCCTCGGCCGAAGCGGCGCCAGTCCCAGGCCCGCCATCCAGGCCCGGTTGGGCTCTGACAACGGCCTTCCGGAGGGGCAGACGCGCCAGCGCTGGGACGAGGCCGGGACACGCCTACGATTGCTCCGGATGTGTTCAAATCCGCATGCCGGCTCGTTTGTCTCTTTCGGAGGTCGATTTTTCATAGATTTTGAGCACTCGTTGATTCATCATGACAGGGAAACGTGCAATGCAAAACCAGGAGGCGGTGGAGGCTGTTCGCCCCCGGCATTCCAGCCCCCCGGTGGCGAAGCTCCGGATGAAGGGACCGGAGAAACCGAGGAAGTGCTCGATTTACTGAACAATCTCTTCTCGGCGGTCGTTGGGGATCCGGTGGACCATTCGCTGGAACACCGGCTGTTCAACGCCATCAGCTTCCTGGTGGGGGTGGCCAATGTGGTGGGATCCTCCCACTACTTGATGGAAGGGGACTTCTATCTCTTCTACCTGCAGCTGATTTCCGGAATCGTATTCCTGCTCTTCTACGCGGTGGCCCGCTTCGGCATGAGCCTCGCGGCAACAGCCGTGGAGACGGGGGCGCGGAAAGCTCTCTACTGGCCCTTCGTGCTCACCATTCTGGTGTTTCTCTTTCTCAACACTCTGGGCAACTCGGGCACCACCGGGGGAGCCCACTACTATCTGATCCCGGCTCTGGTGATCGCCACCATTCTGGCCGACGGAATCCTGAACACCGTGCTGGCGTTGGCGCTTTTCAACCTGGCGACGGCTACACTGCTGTACCTGGAGATGTACTATCCGGCATGGATCCGCTTCCATTCCGACAGTCACAGCCGCATCCTGGACGTGGCGCAAAACTTCCTTTTCGCCCAGATCTTCACCGGCGTGCTGGTCCTGATCCTGGCTCGGACGTTGAATCAGGAACGTCAGAAATCGGACATGCTGCTGCTCAACATCCTGCCCGACCCGATCGCGCAGGAACTCAAGCGCAAATCCCACGTCGAACCCAGATTGTATGAGAGCGCCACGGTCCTGTTCACCGATTTCGTGGGCTTCACCCGCCTCGCGGAACGCCTCACTCCGGAGCAGCTGGTGTCGGAATTGGACGCCTGTTTCAGCGGCTTCGACGAAATCGTGAGGAATCAGGGGTTGGAGAAGATCAAGACCATCGGCGATTCCTACATGGTGGTGGGCGGGATCCCTTCGTCCACCCGGACTCACGCCGTCGACTGCGTCCTGGCGGCCTTCGAGATCCAGCGCTTCATGAACCAGGTCCGGGAACGCAAGATGCAGGAGGGGAAGCCCTACTGGGAACTCCGGCTGGGCATCAATACGGGGCCGCTGATCGCAGGAGTCATCGGTCGCGAAAAGTTCGTGTACGACGTCTGGGGAGACACGGTCAACACGGCCAGCCGCCTCGAATCCGGAGGGGTCCCGGGTCGGGTCAACATCTCGCGCGGCACCTACGATCAAATCAAAGACTTTTTTGTTTGCGAATATCGAGGCAAAATAGAAGCGAAAAACAAAGGCGAGATCGACATGTTCTTCGCCAATCGGATCTTGCCACAGCTCTCAGAGGGGGGCTCGGGCCACGTGCCCAACGTCCAGTTTTACGAACGCTACGATCGCCTGGGCCAAGGCCTGAAGGAGGCGGGCGGCTGAGTCTGGGGATCGCCCAGACCCGACCCGGATCGCCGTCAGCTGGTCAGGCGTAGCTTTGCAGAAAGCCAGCAGCCGTGTGGAAGGGGAATCGACACTACCGGACAGATTCTGAACTCGAGGGATCAAGCCAATGCAACCAAAGCGCCTCATCAGTTGGATACTGAGAATCGTCATTGCCGGCATTCTCCTGCAGACCCTCTATTTCAAGTTCACCGCAGCTCCAGAATCAGTGTACATCTTCGAGACGCTGGGTATGGAGCCCTGGGGCCGGGTCGGCACGGGAGTGGCCGAGTTGATCAGTGCGGCATTGATCCTGATTCCCGCCACTGTGGCGCTCGGTGCATTGCTGTCCTTGGGCCTGATGGGGGGCGCCATCCTCGGGCATTTGACCCAACTGGGGATCGTGGTCATGAACGACGGAGGAGAGTTGTTCATCCTGGCTGTCGTGGTGTTCGTCCTCAGCGCCACCCTGCTCTGGCTGCACCGCATGTCGATCCCCGTCATCGGCCAGCGCTTCTCGTGAGCCGTCGATGCGGAGAGGCGTGGCACCACCGGTCGGTTCCGGGCCAGCTCGCCCTGCGAGCGCCTCACGGACGACCGAACACCAGCTGCTGAACTCGTTGCTGCAAGTCCTCCGCCAGTTCCTTGCGATCCCTGCCTCGGGTGGGAACCGGGGAGCCGAAGAAGATGGTGACCCGGCAACCCGGCAATCCCATCAGCCTCCAGAAATGAGGCAGGAACTGGTGATCGCCCCAGTAGGCGACGTCGTCTGAAACGGTCATTCCGGCAGAGGGAGCGTCCCAGCGCATGCCCACCGGAACGGCCTCCGCGCGCACCTCTATGGCCGGCTGGAGCAGAGTCGGCAGGAAGCGCAGGAGGTGATCGCCCCCCGTCGAGGTGCCTTCCAGGAAGAGGCACACCGATTGCCCGAGGCCGAGGCGCTCAGCCAACAATCTCGAAGACTCCACCAGGTCGCGAGCGCGCCGGCGCGAAACCAGCACCTGCTCGGAAGCACGGATCAGGAACCCGATCAGAGGCCAGGAGGCCGCGTCGGCCCGAGACACGAAAAAGCACGGCAGCGTGGCGGCGAGAGCCAGCACGTCCACATATCCCAGGTGATTGGGGCACAGCAACACGCCTCGGGGCGGCAGAGGAGTCGCGCATCGCACCTCGACTCCCGCCAGCCACGCCGCCCAGCGTCCCCAGAACTGCACCCAGTCGGGGGTGCGTCGCAGCCGCTCGGCCCGGCTGCCCAACGTCAGCCGCCGACACAGATACAGGACACAGATCTTGAGGCTCCAGAGTGCCAGGGCAAGAACTCGCAGGATGGTCAGGAGATGGTTGGTCGCGCGACGCCTGCCCCTGTTCAACGCACCAGATCCAGGCTGGACATGTGCACCTCGGTCGTGTCCAACATGACGAGAAAATCCACAGTCTTGAATTCCCGGTCCAGGGCGGGCTCCGAGATGACGCGCGCGCCCAGAGTCATGTAGGACCGGAACAGCTTGGGCAGCGGTAGTGAACTCCCCAATCCCGGGTCGATCTCCCGCTGGGCAGGCCCGCAGGAGCACTCGGGCCGGGCGGAGAGCCAGATTCGCGGATGAAGATAGCGCCTGGCGCGCAGCGTCTTCAGGGCCCGCCATCCGTCGTCCGGATCCGTACTGGTCAGGGAGCAGCAGCCGAACAGGTAGCGCTGCCGGTACAGGTTCATGAAGGCGGCAATCCCCGCCCACAGCAGATAGACGGTGCGAAAATTCCGGTGCTCCCGTGCTATGCAGGCCCTGCCGCACTCGGTCAAGGCCTCGAAGCAGGGCTCCAGCGGGTCCAGGACGAATTCCTGCGCCGAGTACATCCCCTCGGCCTCCTGAGCCTGCCGGACAGTCTGGAGCCGGTAGGTGCCCACGACCTCGCCTCCACTGCGCTCCACCAGAACCAGATGGGTCATTTGCGTGTCGAAGCGGTCCCGATCCAGGCCCGTCTGGTGAGACTCCTCCAGGCCCTCTCCCAACTCCAGGTTGAAGACCTGGTAGCGCAAGCGAAAGACACGCTGGACCGCTGCCTCTGAGAGCGCGAAACCGACCAGGTAGCCCGGATCGCTCAGTTCGGGAATGAACACGAAATCGGCCCGGCCCCGAAGCCCGGAAAGATCGGACAGAGCCTCCGGGAAGATCGCGGTCAAGTCCTGACTGGGAAATGGAACGGCCAAATCTCTCATCGACCCTCGATTTTTACTATAGCCGAGCCGCCGAGACGAAGAAACCGGAAAAAGGCGGGCCGATGCGCCGGGCATTGCGAGCCTCGGGCTTCGGGTGCCCGGTTCCCTTCAATGTGTCTCCGGGTAATCCGCTGACATCCGGCGATACTGCCAGGCGGTCTTCAACAGTTGTCCCAAGCCGAGGGGCTTCACACCGCGGCGGCGGTTCTCGGCTCCGATTTCGAAGAGAATCCGAAACTGCTGGAAGAGCGTGCGGTAGGCGTCCCGGAGGCGGGCCTCGGCATCCCAGATGTGGGTCGCCTCGGCTCCCGCCCCGTTCACCTCAACGATCCGGAAACCCTGCCCTTCCCGCAGCTCTTCGAGAGTCCGGTACTTCACGTCGAAGCGGCCAAAGTGGAAATCGGGCAGAGAGGAGGCGATCTCTTCGATCCGGCGCGTGAGCTGAGGCGTGGCATGTTCGATGCCGTTCTTGAAGACTGCGCCCTGGCAGTGATTTCCGGCGAAGACCAGCCGGAACTCGGTGCCGGCCTCCAGCACTTCCTCCAAACGGCTTCGGTGCCGCCGCAGATAGATGGCCGCGATTCGGTGGGCCCGGGGATCTCGCAGGATCAGCTCTCGCAAGGTGTGACGGCCGTCTCCACGGACTCGCGGAAGGAGCTTGAGCGTGATCGAAAAAATTCGCCCGCGGCGCCGGCCCGGCCGCCGGTAGTAGAGAATGCCGGCCTCGCCCGGAAGATCGACCCATTCCTGAAGCAACACCCGCTGCCCCGCCGGGAAGCGCGTCAGGTATTCGAGCAACTCCTCGGGACACCGCACCAGTTGCACCCCGTCTCCGCGCTGTCCCCGGTCCGGTTTGGCCACCACGGGCAGGGACAGGCCAGCTTGATTCAGGAGCCTCGAGGCGTGTTGCAGGACTTCTCGAGGCGGCGCGCGTCCGGCGGCCTCGAGACTCACCCATGAGGCCACCCACTGGCGCTGATGCCGGGGAATCAGTTCGAGGATCTGTGTCTTCGACTCTCCGATCAACCCGCCGGCGTAAATGCTTGGGTTGGAGGCGGTCGGAAGGGTAGCGCTGCCGAAGCGGAGGCTCAACCAGCCGTAATAGAGTCCCACCGGCAAATAAAAGAAGAGCGGTGGCCAGAATTCAAAGCGAGAGGACACGGGTCGGTCATTCATCCCGCTCTTCTTTCCCGGCGCCGCGCCAGTAGCCACTGCAGCAGAAAGACTGACACCAAAAGCGCCAGCGCCGCGGGCCAGCGCCACTGGCCCAACAGCGGGAAGACGGCCTGCCCCAGATGCAGGGTGAGCTGCAGCAGCAGGTAGGTCCAGAGCAAGGAAGCCGACACGGCGAGTCCCAGGAAGCGCCAGGCGGAGACGGCGAAAACACCCGCACCCAGGTAGGTCGGCAGCCGCATGCCGGGCAGGAAACGCGAGAGCAGGACGGCCGTCACCAGATTGCGGTCGAACCAGTTGTGAGCGCGTTGCAGCCGAGCGCTGGCGATCCAGCCGCGCCGCACCACGCGCGGCCCCAGCCAGCGCCCCAACCAGTAGAGGCCGAAATCACCCAGGGCGATCCCGGCACTCACCGCCACAAAGGCCGTGGCAAACGCCATTTTGCCGTCCGCCACCAGGAGTCCGCAGCCGATCGTGGTGGGATCCTCCAGCACGAACGTAGCCAGCGCGGCCACCAAACCCTGCAGGACCGGGTTGCTTCCCACCCAATGCATCGCTTCCCAGAACCAGTTCTCAATCATGGGTGTTCTCAGTGGAAACTCCGGTCAGGCAAATCTCTCCCGCCCATCTCACCGAGGACTCGGCGCTCTGCGCCGGACTGGCCCAGTAGACCATCTCCAAGCGGCGGGCGGCCCGATCGATCCGGACCAGGCTGATGCTCCGGGTGTGGGTGGCCTTTCGAGACATCAAAGGGGCCCACTCCGCCCTTCCCGCAGGTTGCAGCAAGTTGAAAGAGGGCAGCTCGCCCCGGAAGGGTGCCCCCGCTTCGACCCAACTTCGAAAATGCCTCTGCCTCCAGCGACGCACCTCCGGTTCCTTCCAGGACGAAGAGGTCAGCATCACCCACCCTCGGGGCAGAGGCTGCACGCGCGCGGGGCGGCGGCCCTCCCAGACCAGGCGCCGGGCTCTCCCGGGAGAGATCAACAGGAGCGTAAACGGGGAATACGGCTCCAGGTCCATGCCTTCGAGCAACTCACGGCAGGCCTGCTGGGGACCGTCGCAGCTCATGAGCCGCGGGATGATTTCACCACGGCTCGGAGACCCCCGGGAAGACCCTCCAGGGCTGGGATAACGGTTCATCAGGCAGGCGGCCCAACCCGAGCAGTGGAGCCCCAGCCAGGTGCCGCCCTGTTCCCCGTCGGCCGGCCCCATCCAATACCGCCCATTCGAGAGGGGACGGAGTGCTGGAGGCACTTC
>JBFKLX010000040.1:0-30728 GCA_041630155.1 Acidobacteriota bacterium | reverse complement strand
GCACCAGGGTGGGCAAAGCCGCGCCCTGTGGAACCTCGAGTGCCGGACTCGGGCTCGAAGCCGGCGTGGCCGGCGGCTGGGCGACCAGCGTGAGCGCCGAGATGGGAACCAGCATCAGAAGAAACAGGCATCCCAGGGTCAGGGCACGCCTCGACGAAATCGAGCCGTGGTAATTAGAGGGATGCAGCAGTGCGCGAAGACGTTTTTCCATTTGAGACCTCCGGGCCATGGCCGGTGTGAGAATCGATGAAGAGCCCCGCCCGCCCGAGGCAATGCTCAGCAGATGCGAGGCGTATACGGATGGCTTGTGACCGCGGCTCAACACGACGTCGTCACAAGCTCGCTCGGAGAGAGAGCGGCTGATTCGCTCAGTCCACCAGACCAGGGGATGGAACCAGTAGAGCGCCACCACCGCCCGGATCAGCAACAGTGTCACGCCGTCCAGGCGCTTCAAATGAGCGAGTTCGTGCAGAAAAACCAACTCGAGCCGCTCCTGCCCCCACTGCCGCGCCTGCTCGGGCAAAATCAGCAAGGGCCGCCTCCAACCCCACAGGATCGGAAGCCCGACCCGACTCGAATAGGCGACCCGCGGACGGCTCCCAAGACCCAGTTCCGAAGCGGCTGCGTCCAGCTGGCCTTGAAGTTTGGCACTGGCGTCGAAGTTGGCCACTCGGACCAGCCCATGAATCGTGACGAGTCCGTGCGCCAATTGCAGGGCGAAGAAGAGGATGCCCGCCAGCCACAAACCGATGAACCAGTCGCGGAGCGTGATCCGCTGCAGCAGGCCCAGAGCCGGGGTGATGAGCCCCAGTTCCTGACGAAGGAACGTTTGCTGAAAGTGCCGGGTGGCACTGGCGTTTCGATCCCCGAGATCGTTGGCGGTTTGCGGGCCGACATGCGGGGAATCTTCGAGCGCGACCAGGGTCAGGGCGCGATCCGATGCAGAATCTTCCGCCTCAGCGACCGTGGGGAGCCACGTGAGTTCCCAGGCGGGCAGTAGAACGGACAAGGCCGGCACGATCAGCAAGGCCGTCAGAGTCAGCAGCAACACGAAGTGCTTTCCGGCCGCCGACATGCGGGCGCAGAGGGTATTGGACAGGAGGCCGATTCCCAGCACCAGGCTGACCTTGACGAGCACACCCAACCAGAACGCATAGGGGTTGCTGCCAAGAACGAAACTCGTGGCTTCCAGCATGTTCAACGTCCCTCCTTGCGGGCTTCTTTGATCAGCAGGGAAAGCCTGTTCAAGGCGTCTTCTGAGAGGTCTTCTCTGCGGCTTTCCATGAGAGCGACGACCACCTTCTCGGCCGAGCCATCGAAAAACGTGCTGATCAGGTGATCCAGTGCCGAGATGCTGGCCCGTTCTTTGCGGACGGTGGGGAGGTATTCGTAGCGCTTGCCGTGGTGCTGGTGACTCAGATGCCCCTTTTGCTCCAAAACGTTCAAGGTTGCCCGCACGGCGGAATAGCTCGGCGGATTGGCCAGTTCGCGCCGTACTTCCGACACGGTGGCACTCCCCAGGCGGTAGATGATGTCCATGATCTGCTTTTCCCGGCGCGCCAGCGCCTTGCCCTGCGGGTTCATCTGGCCTCCACGTGTTGAAAAATCAGCATGTGCTGAAAATCTAGCAGTTGAATTCGAAGGAGTCAACTAGTTTCTCAACGGACGGGGGGGCATTGTCGTTCAGCCGACACCGCGGGCGCGTCGAGGCGCTCTTGAAACAGGACCACCACACGGGTAAACATGGCTCAATGCGCAGCATGTTCGACACCGCCTGCCGGAGTGAATTGCTGGGGCGCCTTCGACGCATGAGCCCCCAGGCTCGAGCCCGATGGGGACGAATGACGGCGCCGCAAATGGTCATGCACCTCAGCGATCAGATGCGGCACACGCTGGGAGACCGCCCCTGCGAGCGCCGTCCCAGCCGTCTCAGCTGGCCAATCGTTCGCTGGTTGGCGATCCATTGGCTGCCTTGGCCCAAAGGCCGGATTCAGGGACCGCCGGAAGCCTTCAGCACACCACCCTCCCACTGGGAAGCGGACTTGGCCTCGCTGGAGGCCCTGGTGGAGCGCTTCGGGGCCAGCCAACAGGTGAAAGACTGGCCGGAGCACGCTCTGTTTGGAACCATGAGCGTCAGGGACTGGGGCGTCTTCTGCTACCGGCATTTCGATCACCACCTGCGCCAGTTCGGCAGGTGAGCAGCGGCTCGAACGAGTTCATCGACCGCGGGAGTTTCAGGCTTGGACAAAGAAAAATGGGCAGTGCGGCTGGCGCGACGCACCGAAGGTTTTCACGTCGCACGGGCGGTCACACAGGTTCTGGCCCTGACGGAGCGACCCGACGTCATCTCGTTTGCCGGCGGACTGCCCGACCCCGGGACCTTTCTGCTGGATCGCGTGGAGGAGTCGACTCATCGAGTCCTTTCCACCCGGGGTGGGGAAGCCTTGAACTACGGTCCGACTCGGGGATACCTCCACCTGCGGCATTGGATCGCTGAGCAGATGCGGGATTGGGAACGGGTCGAGCTGGACCCGGACGAAATCCTGGTGACATCCGGAGGCATCGAGGCCCTGAGCCTGGTGGCGATGGCTCTGCTCGAGCCAGGTTCGACCGTTTTAGTAGGAGCTCCCAGCTATCTCGCCGCCCTGCATGTCTTTCGCTGTTCGCAGGCCGAGATCCTCTCCGTGGAAGTGGACTCGCGGGGCATGAAGCCGGACGCGCTCCAAGATCTGCTCGAGGGGATCGGTCGCGGCGACCCGCCCCGGTTGCTCTACCTGATCCCGTCGTTCCAAAACCCGTCGGGAGTTACGCTCGATCTGGAGCGCCGCCGCCGAATCGTCGCGCTTTGTGCCGACTACGGGGTCCCGATCGTGGAGGACCACGCCTACGCCAACCTCCGCTACCAGGGAGCCCCGCTTCCTTCGTTGAAGAGGTTGTGGCCGGAAGGAGTGATCTTCATTCACACCTTCTCGAAGATCTTCGCGCCGGGAGTGCGACTGGGTTGGGTGGCGGCGGGTCCGGACTTGGTGTCGACGCTGGCCTTGTGCAAGATTGGCACCGATCAGTGCTCCAGCACACTGGGCCAGCGCGTCGTCCATGATTTCGCCTCCCGGGGCGGCATCGACGAGCAGATCCGCCGGGCCATTCCGGTCTACCGCCGTAAACGTGACGCTCTGCTCGCAGAACTGAATCGGCAGCTCTCCGGACGGGTGGAATGGACCGTGCCCGAGGGCGGATTCTACGTTTGGCTGCGACTGCCTCCAGGCTCGAACTCGGAGCAGCTCCTGCGCGAGGCGATCGAGGCACACCGGGTGGCCTTCGTTGCCGGGACCCCGTTCTTCGCGGACGGCCGAGGACAGGAATTCGCCCGCCTCTCATTCAGTTTTCTTCGAGAGGAGGATATTGCCGAAGGAGTCTCGCGGCTCTCGAGTGTGCTGGCGAATCAGGGGTGAACCGGGCTGTCAGGCGGTCGGAAGCCGTTTTTGCGGGCCCAAGAGTGTGAGGGCTCCGGCAGCAGGTCCGGCCATTTTCTTCACTCTGCCGCGAAGATCAGGAAGTACTGGTAGCGCAGGAATTCGAACTCGCGACTCAACCGGAAGCCGTTGGACTCCATTTCGTCGATCAAGTCCTCCCGGGAGATCTTCATTTCCAGGGGCGGGCCGAACGGCAGCTCACGTTTCTGAAAGTCGATCATCACCACTTGGCCTCCGGTCTTGAGCATTCTGCGCAGTTTGGCCAGGTAGTCGGCTCGATTGTTGATGTGGTGCCAGGTGTCGCAGATGAAGAAACGGTCGATGGAGTCCGGCAGCAACAAGGGGTCGTCGGGATCGGCCAGTACGGAGATGAGGTTGGTGACTCCAGCGTCTCGAATCCGGCGATTGAGGTGCCGGATCATGTCGGGGCTGATGTCTACAGCATAGACCGCGCCGGTTGGACCCACGCGGTGAGCCAATCGGAGTGCGAAGTACCCGGATCCGGCCCCGATGTCGGCGATCGTCTCGCCGGGTTGGATTCGCAGCGCGTCCAGAACCTCCTCGGGTTTCTGGTAGGCATCCCGAGCGGGGTCCTCCAGCATGGCGATGTAGGCCTCCGGATCGCGATGCAGCCGATGCATCCGGTCCGCGTCGCGCCTCTGGTGATCCTGCGAGAGAGCGCTGGGCACGAGCAGAACGACGGCGGCGAAGAGTGCGGCGGGCGGCAGACGTCTGACCTTCATGAACGGGATCGTATCACGTTTGAATCGTGCCGCTCAGTACCGTAGTGCTGAGGATCAAAGCCCGGCGGCTGCCAGCCTCTGCCCCAGTTCCACCATGTCACTGAGCACCCCTGCGGCAGTGGCCTGCACACCGGCTCCCCGGCCCTGAATGACCAGCGGCGTCTCGGCGTAGCAGCGGCTGTGGATCTCGACCAGCTGATTGGTGCCTTCCAGCCGCCCCAGAGGGCTGTCAGCTTTGACCGACAGGACTCCCACCCGAGCCCCCCCGGGATTCAGGCGAAAGCCATAACGAAGGGTTTCTCCCTGCGACTCGGCCTTCCCGGCCGCGGCCCGCCAGTGTTCGTCCAGCCCGGGCAACTGCTCCCAGAAGTCCTCCTGGTGGAGCGTTTCGAGTTCAGCGGGCAGCAATCCCTCCCGCTGGACATCGGAAAGCTCCATCTGCCAGCCGAGGGTTCGCGCCAGAATGAGTGCCTTGCGGGCCACGTCGCGCCCAGAGAGGTCCTCCCTGGGATCGGGTTCTGTGTAGCCTGCGGCTCGGACCTCCTGCACCAGCTGGCTGAAGGCCTCATGGCGGGCCAGGCCTGACATCAAGTACCCGAGGGTGCTCGAGAGGCTTCCGGTGATCGAGTGGACCGGATCACCGGCGGCTCGCAGGCGCTGCAGAGAAGCCACCAGAGGCAGCCCCGCGCCCACCGTTGATTCCCAGCGCAGGCGGCTCCCGGCGGGCCGGTCGCCCGCCAGGGACTGAAAGGCCGCAAAAGGTCCGGTGAGCGGGTTCTTGTTGGCCGTGACCACGCCCCAGGCGCGCCCCAAGGCTTCCGCCAGGAGCCTGCTCGTGTCGGCGGCTGAACAATCGACGAGCAGGCCCGGCCTCTCGGCCCACTGTTCGAAAAGCCTGGCCGGGTCGGCCGCGCGGAAGTCGGAGTGGCGGGCCAGCTGGTTGCCTGCCCGCTTGTATTGGAGCAAGGCGCGGATCTGCTCGTCCGGCGTCGCGGGTGGCAGGGACAACTCGCCGCTGGAATCGGCGAGCCCCCGCAGCTCGAAACGAAGTCTGTAACCCTGGGCGTGGACTTGGCGGTGCTCCAGGATCTGATCGACCAAAGCCCGCCCGACATTGCCCAGACCGATCAAACGCACCGCCAGGCGCAAAAGCGGGGATGCGTCCTGTCCGAACCACTCGCCGGGAGACGGCAGCGACTCGAGTAAGGCCAGCGTCGAGTCGTCCCGCGTCTCGCCCAATGCCAGGGCCAGGTGGAGCGCTGTGACCTGATAGCTCGACTCGGCATCGGCCAGCTCGACACAACGAACCAGGACCTGTTTGGAGCCTTCGCTCAACGGCATTTCCCGTGAAGCATCCGAAGGCAGGGATTCTATCGCTCGGGCGCCACGGTCGACCGCGTCTCGGAGGCCGAGAGCCAGACAGACCAAATCGATCGTTTCGTGTCCTTCCTGGGAGGCCTGCAGCCGGGCGAAAAACACCGCTCGCCGAGCCTGAAGATCGAAGCGTTCGAACATGGCGCCACCTCGCCTTGCACATTATTGGCAATGCTGCCGTGGCGCGCCAGCGCCCGGAGCGGTCACCAGCCTCGAGTGATCCTTGGAAGGCCGGGTCGATTCGGCACTCTTCGTGCTTCGTTTCGAGGTCTCGTTGCAGGCGTGGGATTCTCCCCTCAACGCCGCTGAAAGCAATAGTGCGAGACCCACCATTCTTCGCCCTGCCGCCAGCCGAACAGCTCTTCGCAAGCCATGAAGAAAAAGCGCCAGCGGTTGAGCCACTTCAGAGACTCGCCTTCGGGGTAGACGTCGCGAAACAGTTCGAGCACCCCCTCACGGTGCTGGTCCAGCCGCTTTAGCCAGGCCCGGGCCGTACGCGCGTAGTGAGAGCCGTTGATCCTCCAGTGTTCGACCAGTGCCAGGTCCTGTTGCAGATAAAGGAGCAAGTCGTCGGATGGCATCACACCCCCGGTGAAGAAGTGTCTGCCCATCCAATTGCCTGCGCCCTCGGTCTCGAACTCGTACGCGGAGTCGCGATGGCAGAAGACGTGAACGAAGAGGCGGCCCCCCGGTTTCAACCAGGTGGCGATCCGCGACATGAGCCCCCGGTGGTTGTGCACGTGTTCGAACATCTCCACCGAGACCACGCGATCGAAACGCTCCCGCGGCTCGAACTGGTTGACGTCCGAGGTCAGCACCTGAACGTTGGACAAACCTCTCCGCGCGCAGGCCTGATCGATGAAGGCCTTCTGGCTTCGTGAATTCGAGACGGCCGTGATCGAGCAGGTGGGGAACTGGCGCGCCACCCAGAGCGTGAGCGAACCCCAGCCACAGCCGAGTTCCAGGATGCGCTGTCCTGGGGCCAAGCCGGCCCGTGACGCTGTCAGCTCCAACATCCGCTCCTCGGCCTGCTCCAGATTCGTTACGCCGTTGTCCCAGTGAGCGCAGCTGTATTTGAGGTGACTCCCCAGCACCAGTTCGAAGAAGCGAGCCGGCACCTCGTAGTGCTGGCGATTGGCGGCGTCCACGTGCAGGGCGATTCGAGCCTGCCCGTTGCGTCGGATGAAATGCTGCAGCCGCTCGCGCTTCTGCTCGGTTCCCAGTGAACCCAGTTGCCGCAGTCGCACCCGGATCAGCCGGCGGATGCCTCGACGCACCAGCGCGTCGGGGACGAAGCCGCGTTCGGCCAGATCAATGGCGGTCTCGAGACCAGGCAGGCTGTACATGAATTGAACCCCCAACTTCGTAATTCTACGTCTCACGCCCCTTCAAGGCTGCTTGCCCAGCAGGATCTGGACGTCTCCGATGGAACGGGCCTGAAACCCCCCTTCGCAATAGCAGAAGTAGAAGTTCCACATGCGAATGAACTCGTCACTGAAGCCGAGGCGCCGCACCTCCGGAAGGTTGGCCAGAAAGCGTTCTCTCCAGGCCCGCAGGGTACGCGCGTAGTGGGGCGTGATGTCCTCCAGGGCCAGCATCCTGAAATCGGTGACCCGGGCCAAGCAGTCCGCGATAACCGCGACCGAAGGCAGGCAGGAGCCGGGAAAGATGTAGCGTTTGATGAAGTCAACCGAGTCCTTGGACGCCTCGTAGAACTGATCGGCGATCGTGATGGCTTGAAGCAGCATCAGCCCGTGCGGTTTCAGAAGCCGGCTGCAGCAGCCAAAGTAGGTGTCGAAATACTGGTGCCCGACTGCCTCGATCATCTCGATCGAGACGAGTTTGTCGTAGCTCCCCTCGAGTTCGCGATAGTCCTGAAGCAGCACTTCGATTCGGTCGGCCAGGCCCTCCCGATGCACACGACGCTGGGCGTACTCGAACTGCCGGCGCGAGATAGTCGTCGTGGTGACGCGACAGCCGAAACGCGAAGCTGCCTGGATCGCGAAACCTCCCCAGCCGGTGCCGACCTCCAGCAGGTGATCGGAGGTCTTCAGCTGCAGCTTGCGGCAAATTCGTTCGTTCTTGGCGAAGGAGGCCTCCTCCAGCGAACTCTCAGAGGATGGAAAGTACGCGCAGGAGTACATCATGGAAGGGTCCAAGAAGAGCGAATAGAAGTCGTTGCCCAGGTCGTAGTGCTCGGCGATGTTGATGCGACTTCCTCGCAGCGAATTCCTGCGGGTCCAGTGGTAGAGGCGATGGAGCCAGCCGGTGAAGCGCGACCATCCCGAGTCGAGACCGTCGAGGACCTGGCGGTTGAGCGCCAGCAGCCGGGCTAGAGCCGTCAGATCGGAGGACGTCCACCAACCTTTGACGTAGGCTTCTGCGGCGCCCACGGTGCCTCCGAACAGGACGGCCGGGTAGAAGCGCGGATCGGCCACCGTCAGGGTGACCTGAGGGCAGGAATCGGGCTGCCGCCGTCCAAAGTCTTGACGCTTCGAACCCTCCACGACCCCCAGGTGACCGAGTTCCAGTTGTTGGAGCCGGGACCAGAGGACCGAACGGCACCAGCGCTGGACCCCGACGGGCTGGACCCAGGAATCGCGATCGGGAAGGGTGAGGGTTTGACTCACGGTTCACCTCGAAAGAGCTGCTTGTCTGGATTGGGGTGGGGGTAGAACGGAGCTCGCTTGATCCAGAGGCGTAACGCCTGATAGTGAATCGCGCCCACGACGCGTGCCGTCATCAGCGGGAATCGCAACAAGACTCCCGCCAGCGTCCCGGCAGTGATGGGCTTGCGCTCGAGCCGCAGCGTGGCGTCGAAGCAGAGTGCGCCCCCCCGGTAGTTCTCCGTGTGCACCAGCAGATTATCAGCGGGCCTGCTGAAGCGCCAGCGGTACTGCATGTCCATGGGCAGGAACGGAGAGACGTGGAATTGCTTGGCCAGGTGGTAGGTGTTCAGGCGGCCCGGTCCCTTTTCGGGTTGGGAGAGAACGTAACAATGCTGTTGTCCCCAGGGCGTGTTGTTCACCTCGGCCACGATCGCTTCCAGCCGCTCACCGGCAGCGTCGAAGCAGTAGTAGAAACTGACGGGGTTGAAACCGTAGCCCAGGTACCGCAGGTGGGTCAGCAGTCGAATCGGGCCTTCCAACCGTATTCCGGCTTCGCCATGGACCAGGCGCCGAACTTCCTGGGACAAGGGACGCTGAGGGCTTCCCAGGTGGTCCCGGCGCTGAAATCGGGCCACAGCGGGCCGGGAAACGGACCACAGCCAGCGGCCCGCGAACAGTTCCGGGAGCTCGTCCAGGTCGAGGTACATCATGTACAGGCCGTATTCGAACTCGTGTGCCACGTCGACGCGCCTGCGGTGGCGCACACGACCCTGGTAAATGCAGCTCTCCATGATCTCAGAACACCTCCCCCAAGGCCGCGCAGACGCGCAAGGCGCTCCGCACGCCGTCCTCATGAAAACCGTAGCCCCAGTAGGCGCCACAGTAGTGGGTGCGGTCCACGCCGCTGATCTCGCGGTGCCGCTGCTGGGCCTCGACAGCTGCAACCGAGTAAGCCGGGTGGTGATAGTCCATCTCTTGGATCACGGCTGCCGGCCGGATCTCGCCCGGCCGATTCAGGGTCACGCAGTAGTTGCGTCGAGAGGAGAGGCGTTGCAGGCTGTTGCAGTGGTAGGTGATGGCTACCGGTTGCTGGGGCCGGTGCAGCAAGTGGTAGTTCCAGCTGGCCCAGGCCCGGCGCTGTCGGGGCAGCATCGCTTCGTCCGTGTGCAGCGCCGTCCGGTTCCTCTGGTAGGGGATGTTCCCCAGGATCTCGCGTTCTGCAGGGCTCGGGTCGGCCAGTATGCCCAAAGCCTGATCCGAGTGCAGGGCCAGCACCACCTGGTCGAAGGACTCCCACCCCGCCACCTCGGTGCGCACTTCGACTCGATCCGTCAGGCGCCGGATGCGCTGGACGGGACTGCTGAGTCGAATGCGGTTCTCGAAGGGCCGAATCATCCTCTCCACGTAACGTTGGGAACCTCCACAGATGACCCGCCACTTCGGCCGGCCGGTCACTTGCAGCATGCCGTGGTTGTGGAGAAATCGGGCCAGGAAGCGGGCTGGGAAGTCCAGAATGGAAGCCGGTCGCGCCGACCAGATCGAGGCACTGAGCGGGACCAGGTAGTTTCGCAGAAACTCCTCGCTGAACCGGGCCCGCGTGAGAAAGGAACCGAGCGTCACTGCGTCCTTCTCTCCAATCAGCCGCCGCCCCTCGCGGTTGAATCTCCAGATCTCCTTGAGCATCGTCCAGAACGACGGGCGCAGCAGGTTGCGACGCTGGGCGAAGAGGCGGTTCAGCGAAGTGCCGTTGTATTCCAGGCCCGTCTGCTCGCAGCTCACGCTGAAACTCATGCTGGTGGGCTGCGATTCGACTCCCAGCCGGTCCAGAATGCGCACGAAGTTCGGATAATTCTGCTCGTTGAAGACGACGAAACCGGTGTCGACCGGGATCCGATGACCGTTTTCGGCCACCTCGATGGTGTGGGTGTGGCCCCCGATGCGACGGTCGGCTTCGAAGAGCGTGATCTGATGCGAACGGGACAGTAGCCAGGCGGACACCATACCGGAGACCCCCCCTCCGATAATCGCGATCTTCACGAGGGACTCCTCTCCGAAAGGGAGCCTCCGGATGCGCCTGCCTTCACTGCGGCCGGTACGGCTCGAACGTCCCAAATCAAGCCCATCCAGGAGAGCAGTTTCAGCAGGTAATAGGTGGGGTCGAGCTCCCACCAGAAGAAGCCTTGGCGAGCCGCGCCTGGAAAACGGTGGTGATTGTTGTGCCAGCCCTCCCCCAGAGTGATCAAGGCCAGAACGAAACTGTTTCGGCTCTCGTCGTTGGTCTGGAAACGGCGATTCCCGAGCCGGTGTGCCAGCGAGTTGATCAGGCTGGTCCCGTGAAACAGCACAACGGTGGAGACGCAAAACCCCCACGCCAACATCTGCTCGCCGCTGGTCTGGAGGCTCGGCTGGATCGCTTCCAGCGAAGCGCCCCAGGCGTAGACCAAGCCGGCGAAGAGCAGGGGAACGAGTGTGTCGAAACGATCCAGGAAGCGGAGTTCCGGGAAGCGAGCCAGATCCGGGACTTGCTTCACATCGGTGTGAAAATGAGCGCGCGAGACGATCCAGCCCATGTGACTCCACCAGAGTCCATGCCTGTGCGGCGAGTGGCGATCCCCGGGGCCGTCCGAATGACGGTGATGATGCCGGTGGTGGGCGGCCCACCAAAGCGGCCCGCGTTGCACCGCGGTGCCGCCCAGTAAGGCAAACAGGAACTGAACCGGGCGGGTGGTCTTGAACGTCCGGTGGGAGAAGTAGCGGTGGTAAAAGCCCGTGATCGCGAACATTCTTACCAGGTACAGCGCGAACGCGGTCAGGACGGCGGCCCAGCTCCATCCCACCCAAAGCACGCCGAGACAGGAGATGTGCAGGGCGAAAAAGGGGATGCAGCGAAGCCAATCCATGCGCGAAGTCTCAGGCTGCTCCGGGTTGACGGCCCAACTGTCCACCCAACGAATCAACGTCGTTCCCATCTGTTTCCAATTCACGGTCCAATCGCTCCAGGTTCGATGAGGCCCGCTCAGCGCGCTCTCGGCGGGAGCGGGGATGCCAGGCCAGATACTTGCTAGTGAGATCTGTTCTCGGGTCCCTGCTGATTGATTCTCGAGCTGGGGTCCTTCTGCCGGTGCCTTTCCCGGCTTTCCGGGTCAATTCAGACGCTGCCGTTGCAGGGCCTCCCTCAGCTCCGGCAAATTATGAATCACGATCGCCCCGATCTCCGACCACAGCTCGTTGAAATGGGGTGATGCCCGCCCCCCCACGAAAATCGGCACATCCTGCCCCAGACGTCTCCGCAGGTCGCGCAATTCGGCTTCCAACTCCGGGTCCTTCTCGGGGTAGACGAGACTGAGACCAACCGCCCGGGCGCGCCGCATCCGGGCAGCCGAAGCGATCTCTCTGGCGGGCAGATTTGCTCCCAGGTAGATCGAATTCCAGCCCTCCGAGGCGGCCGTGACGGTTGCCAGCAGAGCGCCCAGCTCATGACGCTGCCCGGTTGGCGTCGTGATCACGATCCGAGGAGCTGCTTCCTCCCGGCGTATCGCCTCGTTGATTCTCCCCAGCAGGGTTCGGACCACCGCAGAAGCCAAGTGCTCGTTGGCGACGCCCAGCGATCCGTCCTCCCAACGGTCCCCGATGTCGTGCAGGAGCGGAACGATGATGCGTTCGATCCACTCTGTTTGGTTCAGGGAGACGGCAGCGCGGGAGAGAACGCTCTCCAGGCGTTCGGGGTCGAAGGCGCTCACGGCTGCCAAGGCCTCGCGGTGAAAGGTCTGGGCTCGGACTCTCGCGCTCGCGGATGAAGACGCTGCAGCCGTCGCTACCGCGGCGTCCGCGGCCAGGCGCCGCAGCTCTTCCGTCGGCAGCTCGGCGATCTGGCCGATGCTGTGACCCGAAGAAGTGGCGTCTCGCAGCAGGATCAAACGCTCGATGTCCTCGTCGCTGTAGAGGCGGCGGTTGGTGGAGGTCCTACGAGGCTGGATGGCGTTGTGACGGCGCTCCCAGGCTCGGATCAGGTGAGAAGTGAGCCCGGTCCTCCGAGTCACGAGTCGCATTGGATACTTGGCCGCTTGCGTCACGTCACCAGCATAGATGTTGCGTTCAGATTTTGTCAATGTTTTGTGACAAACTTCTCTGGAAGAGGCGGTCAGGATGTGGCTGTCCACGACAGCCTCAGCACTCGATCACATTGATTGCCAGGCCGCCGCGGGACGTTTCCTTGTATTTGGTCTTCATGTCTGCTCCGGTTTGCCGCATGGTTTCGATGACTTTGTCCAGTGAGACCATGTGGGTGCCGTCGCCGCGGAGTGCCAGCCTGGCAGCGTTGATCGCCTTGACCGCGCCCATGGCGTTGCGCTCGATGCAGGGAATCTGGACCAGGCCTCCCACGGGATCACAGGTCAGGCCCAGGTTGTGCTCCATTCCGATTTCCGCGGCGTTCTCGATCTGTTCGTTGCTGCCTTCCAAGGCGGACACCAGGCCTGCGGCCGCCATGGAACAGGCCACTCCCACCTCTCCCTGGCAACCGACTTCGGCTCCCGAGATCGAGGCGTTCTCCTTGTAGAGGATCCCGATGGCGCCGGCAGTCAGCAGGAAGCGTATCACTCCGTCCTCCTCGGCCCGGGGATGGAAGCGCCAGTAGTAGTGGAGCACCGCGGGGATGATGCCGGCGGCGCCGTTGGTGGGCGCGGTGACGACCCGGCCCCCCGCTGCGTTTTCCTCGTTGACGGCCATGGCGAAGAGATTGACCCAGTCCATGGTGGTCAGCGGATCCCCGGGCTGGTCCTCGGACCGGCTTCGCAGGCGCTCGTACAGTTGGGGCGCGCGGCGAAGCACTTCGAGTCCGCCGGGCAGCACGCCTCGGTTGAGGCAGCCGGCGGAAACACACTCGCGCATGGCTTTCCAGATCTTCAGCAGTCCCGTACGGATTTCGGCACCCGAGCGCCACGCTCTTTCGTTCTCCAGCACGAGTTGGTCGATGCGCAGGCCAGCCTCCCGAGAGACGTGCAGAAGCGTTTCACCGCTTTTGAAGGGGTAGGGAAGCCGCGTTTGATCCTCGACCAGGCGGTCCTCTTCTGCCGCATCCGCGGCGACCACGAAACCGCCTCCCACCGAGTAGTAGATTTTCTGCAGGACCTGGGTGTCTTTCTCGTCCCAAGCGGTGAAACGCATCCCATTGGAGTGCAGGGGCAGGCGCTCCCGCCGAACGAAAAGCAGGTCAGAGGCTTCCCGAAAGGTCAAGCAGTGGCCGCCCATCAAGGTGAGTCGGCCGGCCTGCCGGATGCTCTCGACCCGCTCCGGAACACTCGAGGGGTCCACCTCCTCGGGAGTCTCTCCCTGCAGGCCCATCAGCACCGCTTTGTCCGTGCCGTGGCCCTTGCCGGTGAACGCCAGTGAGCCGAACAGTTCGACCCGGATGCGTCGCGTCTGCTCGAGAACTCCCCCTTCCCGAAGTCGATCGAGGAATCGCCGGGCGGCCCGCATCGGACCCACGGTGTGCGAGCTGGATGGGCCGATTCCAATGGTGAACAAGTCGAAGACGCTGATGGACATGCAACTTCCCCTCTGCGGGTCGCAGTTGAGGACCCATTTCTCAGGGGAGCGATTGTACCAGCCTCATGGAGCCGGCAGTTCCACCTCCCGGGAGTAGTCCTGGGTTGACAGTCACCCGGTCGATCTGGCCAGCTAAAGAAGATTGGTCTGTTAATCATGGACCCCGGCATTGAAGATGATGGCTGAGAGAATTCAAACGCGAGGGCGGCCGGCCTGGCAGAAGGCGATCGACGCCTTTCGCAGCGCCCGCTATCCGCTGGCTCTCACCGGAGCAGGCATCTCGGTGGAAAGCGGGATTCCGGATTTCCGGAGCAGCGAAGGGTTGTGGCGGATCTTCCCGCCCGAAGAGTACGCCACTCTGGAAGTCTTTCGGGCCAACCCTGAAAAGGCCTGGAGGCTCTACCGTGCCCTCGGGGAGATCCTGGAAGGCAAGCAGCCCAATCCAGCTCATCACGCCCTGGCGGACCTGGAGCGCCGAGGCCGGCTGCAGGCGGTGATCACTCAAAACATCGACGGGTTGCACCAGATGGCCGGGAACCGGCGCGTCATTGAAGTTCACGGAGAACATCGCCACGTGCATTGCCTGCAGTGCTCCTGGCGCCGGCCCGTGAGCGCCGACGACTATTCCGCCCCCGAGGTGCCCGCTTGCCGGCGCTGCCGTTCACCTCTCAAGCCGAACGTGGTGCTTTTCGGGGAATGGGTTCGCGATCTGACCGAGGTGGAGCGTCTGCTGGAACGTTGTGACGCTCTGCTAGTCGTGGGAACTTCGGCCGCAGTAATTCCCGTGGCGTGGATGCCTCTGCGGGTCCTGAAGCGAGGGGGGCAAGTGTTCGAATTCAATCTGGAGGAGACGGAACTCACCGAGGCGGCCCAATTCTTCTTCGAAGGCCAGGCGGGAGAGTGGTTGGCAGCCTTCGCCGAGGCGGTCTGAAGCGGGCTGAGGCGCTGCACCCGGTGACTCGAATCTGAGCGGTGCGAATGTCCAGACTGCCCGCCGGCGCTGGAGGCGCGAGTGGATGAGGTTTGAAGGTACCCGGCTGTCAGGCTGGGTGAAGTCACTCCTGCTGATCGGGTTCCTGACGGCATTCTCGGTGGCCTGTGCATCCGATGGGACGGAGCCGGCGGTCCTCCTGATTTCGCTGGACGGGTTTCGCTGGGACTATCGCCATTCGACAGAGACGCCGATACTGGACCAGCTCGCCGCGGAGGGTGTCGAGGCCGAGGGGCTCATCCCGGTTTTTCCCTCCAAGACTTTCCCGAACCATTACTCGATCGTCACTGGTCTGTACCCGGAAAACCACGGCATCGTCTCGAACAACATGTACGATGCGCAGCTCGATGCCTCCTTCAGCCTGAGAAACCGCGAAGCGGTGGAGGACGGCCGCTGGTGGGAGGGCGAGCCCCTCTGGGTCACGGCGGCCAAACAGGGCCAGAAGAGCGCCGCCCTGTTCTGGCCCGGCTCGGAGGCTCAGATCGGCGGTGTCCGGCCTGACTACTGGGAGCGCTTCGACACTACCATTCCTTCCCGCGAGAGGGTCGATAGAGTGCTCGCCTGGCTGGACCTGCCCGCCAAGGAACGACCCGCGTTCATCTCTCTCTATTTCTCCGAGGCCGACGGAGCGGGTCATGGCCATGGACCCGGTTCGCCCGAGCAGCGTGAGGCCGTACGCCGCTTGGATGCGGAACTGGGCCGGCTGGTCGAAGGTCTGCGCGCGCGGGATCTGCTGCAGCGGGTCAATCTGATCGTCGTTTCGGATCACGGCATGGCCGAGGTCAGCCCCGATCGTGTCATTC
Source organism: Acidobacteriota bacterium (assembly GCA_041630155.1). Lineage (GTDB taxonomy): Bacteria > Acidobacteriota > UBA6911 > RPQK01 > JANQFM01 > JBFGHG01. Next base: position 15,188 of record JBFKLX010000040.1, on the reverse strand, counting down.
TCCTGGACGACTATCTGGACCTCTCCCGGGTTCGGGTCGTGGACTGGACGCCACTGGCCGGGCTGATTCCGAGCGACGACTACTCGGATCAGGCCTACCGGGCCTTGAAGGGCGCCCATCCCCATCTGCAGGTCTTTCGCAAGGAGGAGATGCCGGAGCGGTTCCATTACCGCAAACACCCCCGCATCCCCCCGCTGCTCGCCTTGGCCGATGAGGGCTGGATGATCCTCTCGCGGCGGCGCTTGGCCCAAATAGAGGAACATAATTTCCCCCGGGGCGCCCACGGCTACGACAACCAGCTTCGATCGATGCAGGGAATTTTCCTGGCCCACGGACCTGCCTTTCGCCAGGGCTTGCGCGTTGAGCCCTTCCTGGCCATCCATGTCTTCCCGTTGCTCGCCCACCTGTTGAATCTCGAGGCCCCTCGATGCGACGGGGATCTCGAGGTAGTGCGACCCTTTCTCAAATGATTCGATTCGGCTTGAACCATTCCCCCCGGATCGCAAGTCCGTCAATGGTAGAGTCGTAACCATGGGTGAAGGTCCAAAACCCCCGGGCGGGCAGAGCGGCTACCCGGAGAGCCGGTCGATCGTGCGGCTGCTCCTGGCTCTTCTCCTGTCGGGCGTGGGCGGGCCAGCCGGTCAGGGGGCGGGCGCGCAGCAACTGGAGCGGTATCGAGTCGACAGCGAACTACTTCCCATCGACCGAGCCGTATTGGACCGGCGCGCGGAGCTGCGCGGCTTGCGATGCAAGAGCACCTTGATGGGACCCCGGCTCGGCTTCGATTTCCGTTTTTCGGGCACCCTCCAGGTGAGGATTCCCTATAGCGATTTGGCCGGTCGCGAGGAAGCACTGTCGGTGGTGGCGCGCCTGCAGCCCCTGGCAGGCCGGGGCGCACCCGCCTTCTTCAAACAGCAGCTTCCGCCCCCTCGAAGGGAAGCCGGCGCGCGAGGAATTCAGTTGAGCTTGAACTACGCGGTGGGTGAAGGCCGCTACCGATTGGACTGGCTGATTCGCAATCGGCTCGGGGAAGGGTGCTCGCGCCGGCACGGTTTGAAGGTCAAGCCGAGCCGCCGCAACATGGTGCTGCGTATGGGGCCCGGCGAAGCCGTCTTTTTCCAAGGCGAGAGCTTCGGTTTCGAACGGCTCAATCCCGATCCCTCCTCAGGCTCTCCGCTGCACGTCAAGGTCCTGCTCAATCTGCCGCCCTTCAAAGACCTGGGCCGGCGGCTCTTCATGGACGACGTCCTGCGCGTGCTTGCGATCCTCAGGGAGATCGCCAGCCACCCCCGAGTGGGGAAGCTCGATCTGGTCGCGTTCAATCTGAAGGACCAGCGAGTCATCTACGACCAGAGGGGGGAAGATTTCATCGATTATCCGGGTCTGTACCACGCCATCAGCGCGCTGGACGACGTCAAGATCCAGGCCAATGCTCTGCGCATGGGCGCAGACACGGAGTTTCTGACCGGGTTGTTGCGAGCGGAGTTCGAGAGTCCCGGTGAAGCCGAAGCCGTCATTTTGGTCGGGCCCCGCTTGGAGCTGAAACGCGACCTGGATCGGCAGGAGCTGGCGGGAGCGGTGGAAGCTGCCCCTCCCACGTTCTACCTGCGATACCAATTCGGGTCCTTCGGCGCCAACTGGGGAGACGCCGTGACTCCCTTCGTGAAATGGGCGGGGGGCACATTCTTCTCGATTCAGGAGCCACTGGATCTGAGGCGATCCGTCCAGCGGATGATGCAGCTGCTGGATACCGGCCGAGAGAGGACGCCAACGGCCGCCTCTGCGGATCAAAAAAAAGGAGGTGGAAGCGGATCCCCGTAGACTGCTTCAGTCCTGTCCTTGACGACCCAAGTTGCGAAGGATTTCGCCTTCCAGCAGCATCAACCCAGGCCCAGGTCAGTGACGGCGCCCAGCGACGCCGGGCTGACCAGCCGGGCATATTTGGCCAGGACCCCCCGGGTGTAGCGCGGGCTGGGGCGCTGCCAGGCCTCCAGCCGAGCCCGCAACTCCGGCTCGGGGATCTGCAGGGTGAGTTTCCGTTGGACTGCGTCGATCGAGATGGGATCTCCATCGCGAATCACTGCCAGGGGGCCTCCGCTGAAGGCCTCCGGTGTGATGTGGCCCACGACGAAGCCATGGCTCCCGCCCGAGAAACGTCCGTCGGTGATCAGGGCCACCTCGCGCCCCAGGCCCTTTCCCATGATGGCGGACGTGGGAGAGAGCATCTCCCGCATGCCCGGGCCCCCGCGCGGCCCCTCGCTGCGGATCACCACGACATGGCCCTTTTGGACGCGGCCCTCCAGGATTCCTGACAGGGCGGTCTCTTCCGATTCGAACACGATCGCCGCGCCTTCGAAGCGCTCTCCCTCTTTGCCGGTGATCTTTGCAACGGCTCCTTCAGGGGCCAGGTTCCCGTAGAGAATGACCAGGTGGCCGGAGGCCTTGATAGGATGGTCTAGAGGGCGAATAATCTCTTGTTGGTTAGAATATGGATCAACATCAATCAGGTTTTCTCTCAAAGTCTTGCCCGTGATGGTCAAGCAGTCTCCGTGCAGCAGGCCGGCGTCCAGCAGCAACTTCATCAGGGGTGTCAGCCCGCCAATCGAGACCAGTTCGGCCATGACGAAGCGGCCGCTCGGTTTGAGGTCGGCCAGCACCGGTGTTCGCTGGCCGATACGAGTGAAATCGTCCAGCTCGAGCTGCACCTGGGCGGCGTGGGCGATCCCGAGGAGGTGCAACACGGCGTTGGTCGAGCCGCCCAGGGCGGTGACCACGGTGATAGCGTTTTCGAAGGCGCGGCGCGTCAGGATGTCGCGGGGGCGAATCGCTCCAGAGATCAGCCGCGTCACGGCCTGGCCTGCCTGGCGGCAATCCTCCCGTTTTTCGGGGGAGATGGCGGCCTGAGCCGAGCTGTTGGGAAGGCTCATGCCCAGCGCTTCGATGGCGCAGGCCATGGTGTTGGCCGTGTACATGCCTCCACACGAGCCGGCTCCCGGAATCGCGCACTGCTCGATTTGCTGCAACTCGGCCTCATCGATCTCTCCCTTGGCATGAGCCCCCACGGCTTCGAAGACCGAGACGATGTCCACGTTTCGTTCCCGGTGGCGGCCCGGCAGAATGGTGCCTCCGTAGACGAAAACAGAGGGGCGATCGAGCCGCGCCATGGCCATCAGGCATCCCGGCATGTTCTTGTCACAACCGCCGATGGCCACCAACCCGTCGAAGCCCTGGCAGCCGGCCACCGTCTCGATCGAATCGGCGATGACCTCACGAGACACGAGAGAGTATTTCATCCCCTCCGTTCCCATGGAGATACCGTCGGAAACGGTGATGGTGTTGAAAGTGACTGCCTTCGCACCCGACTCGTCGACGCCCGCAGCCGCCTCTCGGGCCAGCCCGTCGATGTGCATGTTGCAGGGGGTGACCATACCCCAGGTGGAAACGATGCCTACTTGCGGTTTTTGAAAGTCCTCCCGGCTGAATCCGACGGCGTGGAGCATAGCCCGGCTGGGAGCACGCTGCACCCCGTCCACGACGATTTTCGAGTGTTCCCGGTCGGTGCGGCCAGATTCTTCGGTTTCGCTCATGCTCTTGACTCCCTACTTCGAATGTCCCCATCAGGCCCGTTGAGGTTTCAGCAATCAGCCGCCCGACAGCACCTCGAACAACATCTGCTTCCAGCGGCCGATATCGATGCTCCAGCAAACGGTGACACACGGCGGGGCGGTCGTCAAAGGCGCCCAGTGGGGTGCATTTCGACTGTCCCCGGCGACGCCCAGTGCGTCCACGACTGTCATCCCGCGGGTCAGCTCGCTGCGCGTCTCCACGTCGACATAGTGACGGCTCGCCCGGGTGCAGACTGAAGGGTCCAGGGTAATGGCCATGGCGACCGGGTCGGGCAGGGCCAGACCGGGATCCCCGGATTGGCGGTGGTTGGCCTGGATGGCGGTGCGGTTGCAGTCGATGGTGAAGTTTGCCAGCGGCGTGTCCAGGGCGCGCAGGCGCTGGATCTCATCGGGCAGGAGATTGGCCTGCTTGCGGCAGAGTTCCCAGCCCACCATCTCGACTGGCAGACCGGAGTGGAACACCAGCCGGGCAGCTTCGGGATCGCACCAGATGTTGTATTCCGCTGCTGGAGTGATGTTTCCGACCGTGCAGGCTGCCCCCCCCATCACCACGCAGCGATGGACGTGATCGACCAGGTGAGGGTCCAGCTGCAGAGCCAGTGCCAGGTTGGTCAGAGGCCCCAGTGTCACGATCGTCAGTCGCGGATTGTCGCGCGCCGTGCGGATGATGGCATCGACGGCGTGCCCCGGCTGCGCCTCCAGGCGCCTGGGGGAATAACCGGCATCTCCCAATCCGTCCTTTCCGTGGAAGAACTCGGCGTGCACGGCGGGCCGAATCAGGGGGTGCTCAGCGCCGCGGTAAACCGGGACGTCAGCCCCTGCCAGCTCCACCGCGAACAGGGCGTTGCGCACACCTTGGTCGACTGGCACGTTGCCCGAAACGACGCTGATGGCCACGACCTCCAGGTCGCGCCACAGCAATGCCATCAGCAGGGCCACCGCATCGTCGGAAGCCGTATCGGTGTCGATGAGGAGTTTCCGTTTCAAAGCTGAGACCCTGCGCCTCCTGAGAGGCCCTTGGAAAAGCCGGACTCTAGCACAACCGGCCAAGGCGAGAAAAGGGCCCGCCGTAAGGCGCCGCGGCGGCATCGGGGACGCTGGCATTCCCGGAGGCCGCCGGAGAGAGCCTCAAGCTCCGGTACACGGATTGCTTCCAAACTTCGCAGGAGATACCAAGCCATGAGCACTCCCAGTGCGTACTTGAAGCCCTTGCGGCAGCCAACCGGCACCAGTTTGCACCCCATCTTCGAGCCGACCTCGGTAGCGATAGTGGGCGCGACGGAGAAACTGGCGTCGGTAGGGAGAAGTGTGGTTCAAAACCTGCTCAACGGACGCTTCCAGGGGAAGATCTTCCCAGTCAATCCCAACCGTGAAGAAGTGCTTGGGATTCCTTGCTTTCCGAGTCTCACGGCGATTGGGGAGAAAGTCGACCTGGCGGTGATCGCGACTCCCGCGCGCACGGTCCCGGAGGTGATCCGCGAGTGTGTGGCCCGCCAATGCGCGGGTGCAGTGGTGATCTCGGCGGGTTTCAAGGAGACCGGCCCCGAAGGCGCTCGCCTCGAACAGCAGCTCCTGGAGGAAGCACATCAAGGCGATTTGCGCGTCATCGGACCCAACTGTCTGGGGATTATGACGCCTCGGCTGGGTTTGAACGCCACTTTTTCCGAGACCATGGCCCGGCCTGGCCGTCTGGCGTTCATCAGCCAGAGCGGAGCGTTGTGCACGGCCATTCTGGATTGGAGCCTGGGGCAAAACATCGGTTTCAGCAGCTTCGTGTCAATCGGCTCGATGGCCGACGTCGGTTGGGGTGACCTGATCGACTATCTGGGAAGCGACCCCTACACGCGGGCGATCGTGCTGTACATGGAGACGGTGGGAGACGCCCGCAGCTTCATGTCCTCTGCCCGGGAAGTGGCCCTCAACAAGCCGCTCATCGTGATCAAACCCGGACGCACCAGCGAAGCGGCCCAGGCGGCTGCCTCCCATACGGGCTCGATGGCGGGCAGCGACGAGGTCTTGGATGCTGCTTTTCGAAGGGTGGGCGTTTTGCGCGTGGACACCCTGTCGGAACTGTTCGACATGGCGGAGGTGCTCGCCAAACAGGCTGCTCCGCGGGGCCCACGCCTGACGGTTCTGACCAATGCGGGAGGCCCGGGAGTCCTGGCTGCCGACGCCGTGATCACCGAAGGGGGGCAGCTGGCGGCTCTGGGCAGTGAAACCGAGCAGAGGCTCGACCAGGTTCTTCCGCCGCATTGGAGCCATCGCAACCCGATCGACATCATCGGGGACGCCACGCCCGATCGCTACAAACAGGCGCTGGCCATTGCCGCGGCCGACCCGGAGACGGATGGCTTGCTGGTGATCCTGACGCCTCAGGGGATCACTGAACCGGTCCAGGTGGCCTCGGCACTGGTGGGCCGCACCAAGGATCTGAACAAGCCGGTGCTGGCCTGCTGGATGGGTGGGAGCTCCGTGAGCACCAGTGAGGCGGTACTCAATCAGGCCGGCATCCCGACCTTCCCCTACCCGGACGCGGCAGCCAAAGCCTTCTGCCACATGTGGCGCTATGGCGCCAATCTGGCCAACCTCTACGAGACCCCGCACCTGGGCCGGCTCGACACTCCGGTCGACCGGGACGGGGCCTACCGGCTGCTGGAGCAAGCTTCGCAGGGTGGGAGCAAAATGCTGAGCGAGACAGCCTCCAAAGAACTACTGGAAAAATACGGCATTCCGACCGTCAAAACGCGTCTGGCGGGGAGCCCCGAGGAGGCTGTCCGAACCGCCGAGGCGATTGGCTATCCAGTGGTGCTCAAGCTGCATTCCACCACGCTGACGCACAAATCGGACGTTGGCGGAGTGCGCCTGAATCTGGGTGACGCGGGGGCCGTCCGCAAGGCCTTTCAGGGGATTGCCGAAACGGTGGAGCGCCGGGCCGGGAAAGAGTCCTTCGAGGGAGTTTCAGTGCAACCCATGGTGGGGCCCGACGGGTTCGAACTGATCGTGGGGAGCACCTGCGACGCGCAGTTCGGGCCGGTGCTGTTGTTCGGAACGGGAGGCCGATTGGTCGAATCCCTGCAGGATCGATCGTTGGGTCTTCCACCGCTCAACAGCACCCTGGCCCGGCACATGATGGAGCGCACCCGCATCTATCCGGCGCTGAAGCGAGGCTTTCGAGGCCAGCGGCCGGTCGATCTCGAACGCATCGAACAGCTGCTGGTGCGCTTCAGTTGGATGGTGGCCGACCAGGAGCGCATTCAGGAGGTGGACATCAATCCGCTGTTCGTCTCGGAAGAGACGATCATGGCCCTGGACGCACGGGTCGTGCTGGGCGATGCGAAGCGATCCCGCCCCGGTTTGGCGATCCGGCCCTATCCCGTGCAGTACGTTTCCAGCCACTGCATGCCGACAGGAGAGCGGTACATGATCCGGCCCATCCGGCCGGAGGACGAACCGGCCATGGTTCAGTTTCACGCAACGCTTTCGGAACAAAGCGTCTACCGCCGTTTCTTCCACCGCATCACACTCGGCCGGCGGGTCGATCACTTTCGCCTGACCCGCCAGTGCTTCATTGACTACGACCGCGAGCTGGCACTGGTGCTGACCCAGAGGCAACCCGAAGGAGGGGAAGAGGTGATTCTGGGGGTGGCGCGGCTGCGCCGCCTGCCCCGGCAAAACGCGGCCGAGTTCGCCATTTTGCTCTCGGACCAGTTTCAGAAGCGAGGGCTGGGCAGGTTGCTGATGGAGCGCCTGCTCGAGGCGGGTTGGCAGGAAGGTCTGGAAGAGATCTCGGGGCACCTGTTGCCCGACAACATTCCCGCCCTGCGGCTGTGTCGCCGGCTCGGCTTCGAGCTGCAGCGGCAGCCCGGGGACACGGTGCTGGCCCGGATCGGGCGCGACGCCAAGGCTCGGATCAGGAGAGACGAGCAGGGGAGTTGAGTGGGGGCCGGAAGTCGAGGCCGGTGACCGAGGGCGAGGACGCCGCTGAGACGATCCGCCCCCTCTTCCTCCCGCTCTCGAATCCCGGTACTGGAGGCTCCAGGCCTCCGCGCTATCCGTGAATAGCTCTTCGATCCACGGCCAGCGCAGCCTCCTTGACGACTTCCGAGAGCGTGGGATGGGCGTGGATGATCCGGCCCAAGTCTTCGGCGCTGCCGTGAAACTCCAGGGCTGTGACGGCTTCCGCGATCAGGTCTGAAGCGCGGGGGCCGACGATGTGGACGCCCAGCAGCCGGTCGGTTTCAGCGTGAGCGACGACTTTGACCACCCCCTCCTGTTCACCCATGCTCTTGGCTCGACCGTTGGCCCGGAAGAAAAACTTGCCGACTTTGACGGGGATCGACTGTTGCTTGGCCTGATCGGCCGTGAGGCCTACTTCCGCCACTTCCGGCCAGGTGTAGATGACGTTGGGGACCGTATGGTAGTTGACATGGCCGGCCTGACCGGCCAGCAGTTCGGCCAGGGCGACCCCGTCCTCTTCGGCTTTGTGGGCCAGCATGGGGCCGTGAATGAGGTCACCAATGGCGAAGACCCCTTCGAGGTTGGTGCGGAAACGAGGATCGACTCGGACGCGGCCTTGCTCGTCCAGCTCGACGCCCGCCTCCTTCAGCCCGGAGCCTTCGATCCTGGGACGCCGCCCCACCGCCACTAAGACTTTTTCGGTTTCGATTCGGTGATCTTTACCGTCGGCGTCCTGGTAGGAGATTCGGACGCCTTTCCCGGACAGGTCGGCTCCGGTCACCTTGCATTCCAGGTGAAACTGCAGTCCTTCTTCGGTGAGGCATTTTTGCAGGATCTTGGACAATTCGGGATCCGATTGCGGAGCCACGCGAGGGAGCAGTTCGATGACCTCGACCTTCGAACCGAGGCGGGTCCAGACGCTGCCCAATTCGAGGCCGATGGCGCCGGCCCCGACGACCACCAAATGGCCGGGCACCTTCTCGAAGCCGAGGGCTTCGGTGGAACTGACGACCCGCTGCCCGTCGAATTTGAGGAAAGGCAGCTCGACGGGCAGGCTGCCCATGGCGAGGACGATGTACTTTGCCTCCAGCTGAAGGGCGTCATCGCCCTCCACGTCGACCCGACCGCTCTCAACCAGCTTGCCCCGGCCGGTCAGGACCTCGATCTTGTTCTTCTTCATGAGCAGAGGCAGGCCGCCGGTCAATTCCTGGACGACCCGGTCCTTGCGCGCCAGCATCCGTTTGAGGTCCAGTTTCACCGTCTTCACATCGATGCCGTGCGCCTTCAGCTTGTGGCGGGCGGCGTGGAACAACTCGCTGCTCTCCAGGAGAGCTTTGGACGGGATGCACCCAATGTTGAGGCAGGTGCCCCCCAGCGTGGGGGACTTCTCCACCAGGGCGACGCGCATGCCCAGCTGTGCGGCGCGTATGGCGGCTACGTAGCCGCCCGGGCCGGCGCCGATCACGATGAGGTCGAACTCTCGCATGAGTCAGATCTCCAGCAGCATCCGTTCGGGATTCTCGATGCATTCAACGATTCGCTTGAGGAATGTGACCGACTCGCGGCCATCCACCAGACGATGATCGTAGGAAAGGGCCAGGTACATCATGGGGCGGATCTGGATTTGATCCCCCATGGCGACGGGCCGCTTCTTGATCCCGTGCATTCCCAGAATGCCGCTTTGGGGCGGATTGACGATGGGAGTGCTCAACAAGGATCCGTAGACCCCACCGTTGGACACGGTAAAGCACCCTCCCGTCAGCTCGTCCAGCGTCAACTTCTTTTCCTGGGCTCGACCGGCCAGGTCGGCGACCGCCAGCTCGACCTCGGCAAAGCTGAGCTGGTCAGCGTTCCGTACGATCGGGACCACCAGGCCTCGGTCCGTCCCCACCGCCACACCGATGTCGAAGAAATGATTCTGTACGATCTCGTCTCCGTCGATCTGAGCATTCACAGCCGGTATGGCTCGAAGGGCGTCCACGGAAGCCTTGATGAAGAAGGACATGAATCCCAACCCGATGCCGTATCGCTCCTTGAAGGTCTCCTTGTAGCGGGCCCGCCACTCCATCACGTTGGTCATGTCCACTTCATTGAAGGTGGTGAGGATGGCGGCGGTCTGTTGCGCCTGAACCAGTCGCTCGGCGATGCGTTTTCGCAGTGGAGTCATCTTGGTGCGGGTCTGCCGCTGGGCGCTCTGGGTCGGCTGCGGCGGCGTCTGCAGCGGAGCCACCGGCCGGGGCCCGCTCGCTGCGGCGGCCTCGAGCGGCTGGGCCGGTTTCTCTCCGGTTTCGTCGCCTCGAGGCTGCGCTTCGCCGGAGAGGTGGCGCAGCACGTCCTCCTTGGTGATGCGGCCGCCCCGCCCCGTCCCCTCGATCTGTTCAGGATCCAGGTCGTGTTCCGCGACCAGCCGGCGCACCGCCGGAGAGAGCTGCTCGTTCCGGGCGGGTCGGGACTCGGCCCGCCCCGCCTCGGCGGCCGCCGCGGGTTTGACCTGGGGCGCAGGGACTTCAACGGACTGCACTTCGCGTGCTGGTGAGTCAGCGGCTTCGGGTCGGCCGGCTTCCGGCTCAGAAGCGGCACTGGGGTCGAGCTTGGCGACAACCTGGCCGACCTGCACGGTTTCCCCTTCGCCGACCAGGATCTCCAGCTGCCCCGACTGCTCCGAATTGATGGTCATGGTGACCTTGTCGGTCTCCAGGACGAACAACGGGTCGTCGATTTTGACGAAGGCCCCGTCCGGCTTTTCCCAGCCGGCCAGGATGCCTTCCGTGATCGATTCGCCGACTTCCGGAATTCGAATTTCGACACTCATTGAAAACTCTCCCGGCAGCACCCGCCGCCTTCAGGCGCCGCCGCCTCCAAGTCAGAGTGGGTAAGGTAGACGTCCCGGCATGGGCAGCGTTCACCCCAGACCGAGGGCGGAGCACACCAGCTCTTCCTGTTCCCGGCGATGAATCTTCAGCGATCCGGTCGCCGGGCTGGCGCTCGCCCTCCGGCCCACATAGTTCAGTTTCTCGCGGGGGAAGAGGTCCAGCAGGATGGGGAACATGAAAGTCCAACCACCCCGGTTTTGGGGCTCTTCCTGCACCCAGCAGATTTGGGCCGCCCCACCGTACCTCTGGACGACTTGCTGGAAGGCCCCCCGGTGGAAGGGGTGAAACTGCTCGACCCGCACGATTGCGACCCCGTCCACCTGCTCGGACTCCCGCTTCTCGAGCAGGTCGTAGTAGACCTTGCCGCTGCACAACAAGAGCCGTTTCGGCCGGGAGGGCGCCCAGGGGTCGTCCAGGAATTCGTGGAATCGCCCTTCCATCAGTTCCCGGACCGGGGAAACACAGCGGGGATGGCGCAGCAGGCTCTTGGGCGTCATGATGATCAGCGGCCGCCGGAAGTTGCGCCGCAGTTGCCTGCGCAGGACGTGGAAGTATTGTGCGGGCGTCGTGAGGTTGCAGACCTGGATGTTGTCGTCCGCGCAAGCAGCCAGGTAGCGTTCCAGGTAAGCATTGGAGTGTTCCGGACCCTGTCCCTCGTATCCGTGAGGCAACAGCATCACCAGTCCGCTGGTCCGGTTCCACTTGGCCTGGGAGCTCACGATGAACTGATCGATGATCACCTGGGCCCCATTGGCGAAATCCCCGAACTGCGCTTCCCACATCACCAACATGTATGGTTCGCCCAGGCTGTAGCCATAGTCGAAGCCCAGGACTGCAGCCTCCGACAGCATGCTGTTGTAGAGGCAAAAGCGTGCCTGGCCCTCTTTGATGTGATTGAGGGGCACGTGGGAGCCTCGTTGGGGGTCGTCGATCACCATGTCTCGCCACTTGGCGTGCCGCTGTGAGAAGGTCCCGCGAGCGCTGTCCTGCCCGCTGAGCCGCACGGGGCTGCCTTCAGCCAGCAGGGAACCGAGGGAGAGCAACTCGGCCAGCGGCCAGTCCACTTCACCCTTGTCCTGGATGGCTTTGAGGTGATCGGGAAGCTTGCGGGCCACTTTGGGGTTGAGCTGAAAGCCTTCGGGTAGGGTCGTCAAGGCTCGGGCCACCTCGAGCAGGATGTCATGGCTGGTTCCCGTCTGGACCGGATCGTGGGAATAAGGGTTCCCGAGACCTTCCCAGTAGCGGTCGAAGGGCCGCACCGTGTCTTCGGGAGGTTCCTGCTTGGCGGCTTCGAAGGCTTTCTGCAGGCGCGCCTTGAATCCGTTGGCAATCTTCTCACCTTGCTTCGGGCTCAGCGCGCCGGTGTCCACCAGATTCCGGGTGTAGAGGCGCCGCACCGAGGGTCGGTCCTTGATCTTGCGATAGAGGTGGGGTTGAGTGTAAGCGGGTTCGTCGCCCTCGTTGTGCCCGTGCCGGCGGTAGCAGATCATGTCGACCACGACGTCCTTCTTGTAGCGCTGGCGAAAACGCAGGGCTAGGCGCGTGACATGCACGACGGCCTGCGGATCGTCGCCGTTGACGTGGAAAATCGGGGCCTCGATCATCTTGGCCACGTCAGTTGGATAGCGGGTCGAACGCCCCTCCTCGGGAGCCGTGGTGAAGCCGATTTGGTTGTTGATGATGAAGTGGACGGTGCCGCCCGTCCGGTACCCTTCCAGTTGAGAGAGATTCAGGGTTTCGGCGACCAGACCCTGTCCGGCGAAGGCGGCGTCTCCATGGATCAGCAGCGGCAGCACGCGGCCGCGTTCCTCCGTGTCGCCCAGCCGTCGCTGTTTGGCGCGGACCCGGCCTTCGACCACCGGGTCGACTGCTTCCAGGTGGCTGGGGTTGGAGGCCAGGCTGATGGCCAGCTTGCGGCCGCTCCGGGTGATCCTCTCGCAGTAATAGCCGCGATGATACTTGACGTCGCCGTCCCCCCCGACCACCAGAGGGTTGGTATCTTCGAACTCCGTGAAGATCAAGGCGTAGGGCTTGTCGAGGATATTGGCCAGGACGTTGAGGCGCCCACGGTGAGCCATGCCCAGAATCAGGCTCTCGATGCCCAGTTCGGGGGCCAGTTCCATCAACGCGTCCAGCGCGGGGATCACCGACTCGCCCCCCTCCAGCGAGAAGCGCTTCTGTCCCGGGTAGCGGCTCTGGATGAAGGTCTCGAAGATTTCGGCGTCGATCAGCCGCTTCAAGATGTGCATCTTCTCGTCACGGCTGAATCTTGGACTGTTGCGCAGCGGCTCCATTTGGGTTTCGAGCCAATGCCGAATGGAGCGGTCCTGAATGTGGCGGTATTCGACGCCCACCGTGTTGCAGTAAGTGGCGCGCAGGATGTCGAGCAGTTCCCGCAGGGTGATGCGCGGCGTTTCGCTGACCAGGCTGCCCACGTCGAAGACGCGGTCCAGGTCGGACTCGCTGAAACCGAACTCCGGCAGCTCGAGGCCGGGGAGGCTTTGAAGCTGATCCCCCAACGGGTCGAGATCGGCGATCAGGTGTCCCTGGTTTCGATAGGCGGAAATCAGGCTCGCGACCTGGGCCTGGGCATGGGCCTCTTCGGCCGAGACGGTCAAGCCCGTGCTGGCTGCGAAGTCGAAGCCGGCGAAAAAGGTGTCCCAATCGGGCAGCACCGAAGCCGGATTTTCACGCCACTGCTGGTAGAGCTCCTCGACATAGGTGGGATTGCCGAGCAAGGCACCGAGAGTGCCGCGGCTTCGCTCTGCGCGGTCAAAGGGCACGACGTTCTTGCTGTCTTTCATAGTTACGGCGACATTGTAGCGAATCGCTGACGGGGGCTGCCAGCTGCCCCGGGGCATTCCGCTTCCTGGGAACGAGCAGATTTCATGTCCGCGGACGCGCCGGCGCGAGTCGGCCCGGGAAGGCGCAGCAAAGAGACCCCAGCAGAATTTCCGGCCGGCGCCTCTATGCTGCATCGTAGCAGGGAGTTACTTCTTCTTGGCCGCGATCACCGCCAGGACGTTCTTGGCATTGCTGACGTGATCGGGATCGGCTCCAGTTTTCACGTATTTCTCGAGCAGTTCCTTCGCCTTGTCGGGCTGCTCGAGGTCGTAGAAGTGATACATCCCGAGTTCGTAGTACGCCTCGACGAAGTTGGGGTCGACCTCCAGAAGCTTCTGGAAGACCAGGGCTGAGGCCTGGTTCTTCCCTTGGCGCGAGAAGGTCTGGCCCAGGTCGGCGAGAGCCTGAGTCGTCTGGGCGCGTTCCTTTTGGAGTGCCTGAATGTAGGCGTCGAGGCCTTCCTGGTATCGCTCGCGCTCGAAGAAGAAGTTGGCCAATTCACGATCTGCATTGGCTTTCAAGGTCTCGGCACCCTCCTCACCGGCCTGCTCGAACCTCTTGTCCAGCTCGGAGGCCTTGCGGTAGGCGGCAATGGCGTCGTCGGTATTCTCCAGGCCGGTTTGGGCTCGGGCCACCAGCAGCCAGGTTCCGGAAAGAAGTTCCTGGGGGACGTCCTGCAGAATTCCCTGCACTGTGTCCAGGGCTTCTTGATACTGGTTCTTGGCGAGCAAGTCCTGCGTCTCTTCCAAGGCCTCGCTGGCGCGCAAAGATATTCCTTGCGACTCCAATTCGTGGATCTGCTTCTGGAGCCGTTCGAAGCCGATGTCTCCTGGCTTCAGCTCAATGGCGCGGGCTATGTTCTGCTTGGCCTCGCCCAGCAAATTGGCATGAGTCTGAGCCAGGGCCAGGTTGTAGAGGATCACCGCGTTGTTGGGATCCATCTGGATCATCTGCTGGTACTTCGCGATTGCGGTCTCGTAGTCCTTGTCCACCAGGGCCTGATCCGCCTCTACCCCGATGTGTTGCATCGGCATCGAGGCCAGCAGTTCCTCCGCCTTCGCCAGGCTCTGCCGGATCGGTGCCTCGCTGGGGGTGCCTGCGTAGATCTTGGCGAAGGCCGTGAGCAGCTCCACGCTGTCCTTCAAAGCTTGCTCGGCGTTGTCGAGCTGCCTGGTCTGCAGGTAGAGCACCGCCAGATTGAACTGGGCGTCGGGGTTGGCGGGGTTCACCTGCAGGGCCTCTTCGATCTTGCCCACCGCCGTCTCAGTTTCGCCCGATTGAAACGCTTGAATTCCAGCGATCAGGAGATCGTTGGACGCTTGGGCCGCCGCAGGATCCTCGAAGTGAAGCTTGTCGAGGCTGTTGCCGAGCTGGAAGGTCAGCGTCACTCGAGCGTCCGGTTGCTCGGCCACGTCGATGTATTCATGAAAGGCGGGCGCATAGCCTTCGGCTCGTCCCCAGACGCGGTAGATGCCGGTCTCCGGGGTCTTGAAGTCTACATCGCCCTTCTTGTTGGTCTTCTTGCTTTCCACCTGTCCGCCGGGCAGCAACTGGAGGGTCACGTCCACCCCCCGCAGCGGCTCCCCATCGCCGGTGACGCAGTGTACTTCCAGTGAACCCCCTAGCACCGTGGTTCCAGAAAGCAGAAGCAGCAATGAAGAAGATACAAACCCGATGCGGAGAAGACCCCGCTTACAGAGACGCATTCCGAACTCCTTTCCTCTCGCCTAAAAGCTCAAACGGTTAAGATACCGGTTCGACCCCGTGCTTTGCAAGAAAGTCGCCGGCTTCGACTCCGACTCACTATTCTAAAGCAAGGGCTTGCTTGAACCCACGCGGGTTCAGATTCGGGCCGCGTCGAGGAGTTTCACAGAGCAAGGCTGAGAGT
>JBFKLX010000039.1:0-30815 GCA_041630155.1 Acidobacteriota bacterium | reverse complement strand
TACTCGCGGTAGCCGAGGAAAATGAAGTTGTCGTCGTTGAGCCACTCCAAGAATTCGATGTACTCCCGGATATCGGCGGGCTGGTCGCGCGTATTCAGTTCCCGATGCCTCAACTCCAGGTCGATCAGGTAATTGCGCACCTCCTCGGCCTTATCCTTCATGACTCGGTAGTCACCGGTGGCCAGGACGACGTCCTCCAAGACCTGGCGGATGTGCGTTTCCAGCTCTTCGAGCCGCTCGTTGGCCACCCGCTCGATCAGGAAACACTCGTAGGCTTCGGCCACAGCACGGTCTGCCTTGCCCAGGTTCTTCTTGGACAAGCGCCCCCGAGCATCCCTCTGCAGGGAGAAGATCGGGTGCAGGAAGTGGTGCAGTCGCAGGCCCGCTCGGGAAAGAGCCGCCCGCAGTGAGTCCACGATGAACGGACGATCCGTCAGGCAGATCTCCAGCACACTGTAGGGCGCCTCCCATCCGTGTCGCTTCTGGACGGGATTGTAGGCGCGAACCAAAATTGCGCCCGCCGGCCGGTTCTCGATGAACTTCAAAGCGCTCGTCGTGATGCCCAGCAAAGCGTCGTCGTCGAGTTCCTCGAGCAATTCGCGAGGCGCTTTCTCGAAGAGTTGGCCTGCGAACTGCCGGGTGAACGGGACTTCCTCTTCGGGAGCCTTACGAGAGATGAGTTTTTGCAGGCGGAAAGGACTGGCAGACATAGAACGCGCTATTCCTTCGGTTGCAGACAATCTTCCCGATCGAGCGTGCAGCCACAGGATACCCTGAGCGCCTCCAAAAATGTAGGCTTCGCCGAGCCGGGGAGGGCCGCCGGCGAGCGGGCCGGCGAGTAGCCGGCTTGGTGGGAGCTCGAACCTGGGGCGTGCGCTGCCGGGCTCCTTCAACCCTCCGCTTCTGCACCCGCTGCGCGGTAGTCGCTGCGCAATTTGCGGCGCTGCCCGGCCCTTTCCAGGGCCAGCTCGATCAGCCGGTCCAGGAGCTGGGGCTGGGGCAGCCCACTGGCCTCCCAGAGTTTGGGGTACATGCTGATATTGGTGAAGCCCGGAATGGTGTTGACCTCGTTGACCAGCACTTGATCGTCCGGGGTCAGGAAGAAGTCGACGCGGGCCATCCCCACACAGTCGAGCGCCTGGAAGGCCTGCACGGCCAAGCTTTGCACTCGTTCGACCAGCCGTGAAGGCAGCTCGGCGGGAATCCGCAGTTCGGCGCCCCGGTCGTCCAGATACTTGGCTTCGTAGGAATAGAACTCGTGAGTCGGCACGATTTCGCCGGGCAGCGATGCCTGGGGCCGAGCGTTGCCGAGCACCGAGCATTCGATCTCCCGGCCCGCCACGAATTCCTCGACCAGGACCTTGGCGTCGTATCGGAAAGCATCTTCGAGGGCCAGCTGCAGCTGCGGCGCGTCCCGCACCTTGTGAACCCCCACCGAAGATCCGAGGTTGGCCGGCTTGACGAAGAGCGGTGCTCCCAGCCTGTCCGACAGAGCCTCCCAAGGCGGAGGGGGCTCTGCGGCTCTCAGCGTGACGCTTCGCGCCACCGGGACGCCGGCGTCGCGGAGCAGCCGCTTGGCGGCATCTTTGTCCATGGCCGCGGCCGAGCCCAGCACCCCTGCCCCTACGTAGGGCAGCCCGGCCAGCTCCAGAAGGCCCTGAATGGTGCCGTCTTCGCCAAACGGTCCGTGCAGCACCGGGAAAGCCAGGTCCACCGGATGGCGCCGGCCGGTGGCGGGTTCGAGCAGGGGGGCCGGGTCGGGCCAGGGCAGCAGAATCACCTGCGGGCCCGAGGGCTCCAGGCGGATGCGGGAAGGATCGTCCTCGTGCTGAAGGAGATGCCGCGGTTGGGCCAGTCTCCAGACTCCCGCCTTGTCGATCGAGACCAGCAGGGTCTGATAACGACCCGAATCCAGAGAGCGGATGATGTTGCGTGCCGACTGCAGGGAGACCTCGTGCTCCGCTGATTTGCCTCCCAGCAAGACGGCCACTCGGATCTGGTTGGTCATCTGCGACATAGTACCCGCGACGGCCCGGATGGTGCCAGGCGCCGGCCGCTCGAAGGACGATTCAGCCCTAGTTGACATTCCCGAAAGATGATCTAAGCTGGAGGCCATCTACGACTTTCTTTTGTGAGAATGCGCGCATCTTGGGCGTTGGACCGCCCTGAACCGAATGGAGGTCATATGTCCAGAGTCCCTACCAACAGGCGAGATTTCTTGAAAGTTTTGGGCCTGGCCGCCGCGGGAGGCGCGGTCGCGTGTCCTGGCCCCGGCGAACCGGGACCTGCCCCGACGCCGGACCCCACTCCGGTCCCGCCGGGCACGAAGGTCCGGCGGGACGTCAACTCTCTGGACCCCGACGGTCCCGAGATCACGGCTTACAAGATGGGCGTCCAGGCCATGAAAGGCCGGCCCGACGCCAACCCGCTCGGCTGGGTCGCCCAGGCCCGGATTCATCTCGACTGGTGTCCCCATGGCAACTGGTTCTTTTTGCCGTGGCACCGGGCTTACCTGTACTACTTCGAGCAAGTCTGCCGGGCCGCCTCAGGAGACCAGAACTTCACGTTGCCCTACTGGAATTGGACTGCGAATCCTCAGATACCCGCCGCCTTCTGGGGTCAAGGTAATCCGCTCTTCAACTCGACGCGCACGGCCGGCCCCAACAGCACCGCCAGCCCGGAGTTCGTCGGGCAGACGGTGGTCGATGGCATCCTGGCGATCAACGACTTCGAGCTCTTCGCCAGCTCCCAAGCCAGTCAGCAACGCCAGCGAACCGGGACCGGGCGGTTGGAGGGTACACCCCACAACTACGTGCATGGATTCGTAGGGGGCGAGATGGGGACTTTTTGGTCGCCGCTGGACCCCATCTTCTGGTTGCATCACGCCAACGTCGACCGCCTCTGGGCCACCTGGAACGAAAGTCATGCCAACACCACTGATCTGGGCTGGCTCAACTTCACCTTTCAGGGGAACTTCGTGGACACTTCCGGTAGTCCGGTCGACGTCCAGGTCGAGGACGTGCTCAGCACCGTGCAATTGGGGTATCGGTACGACACGCAACCGGAAACCATCGGGCCGGAGTCCTTGTTGCTGGTCAGCGCCGGCACAGTGCGGGAGACGGTCGCGGCCGAGACCAGGGGCGCCGCCGTGTTCGGGCGCGAGCCGCTGAGCGTTCCCCTGGCTCCCGACACCGCGCTGCACGACAAGATTCGGGCCTTGACCGCACCCCAAGGCGAGCGGCCTCGAGCCACGCTGCGCCTGGCGGTCGAAGGGGTGGATGTTCCAGAGGACCCCAGGACCGCGGTGCGGGTCTTTCTCAACTGCGACTACCTGAGCCCGGACACCCCCATCGACGACCCGCATTACGTGGGCACGTTCACCTTTTTCCATGACCCCGATGCCCCTCACGAAGGGCACGTCAGCAAGGGCAGCTACCTGTTCAACGCCGCTGAGACACTGCGAAAGCTCCGGCAGCAGGGGCAGTACCAACCGGGTGCTCCCGTGCAGGTGCAGGTCATTCCAGTGCCCCTGGACGGCGACCCGGGACTGGAATCGGTGGCCAGCCAGGCTGTGGCGCCTTCGGGCTTCAGCCTGAGCTACGTCGAATACCGGTAGCCCCGGGACGAGTTTGGAGAGCCCGCTTCCTGGGAAATCCGGGTCAGCGGGGCGGTCTGGTGAGAGGGGCCCTCAAGCCGGGCCGCCCCTTTCGGGACGTATAATGGGCGGGGGGGTGCCGCGAGGGCGAGGAGGCTATCGTGTCGCGAAGCTCGGATGGAAGTCTATGGGGCCTGTTTCTCTTGCTCCTTTGCCCGCTCACCTTTTGCGGCGGGCCCGAACTGGGAGGGGTCGAGAGTCCAGCCGCGGGGGAGCGCTCGATGGCAGAAGAACACGTGATCGGGCCGGAACCCACGACGATCGAAATCACGGCCGGCCCCGACCTGCGTACCGCCCTGGAGGAGGCAGCGGGCGCCGGCTCTCAGTCGAGCCTGCCCATCCGGATCGAAGGTGTGAAGCCGCCAACGCGTGCGGCTCTGGGGGTCCGGGTCTTCTTGAATCACCCCGGGGCGGATCGGAACACCTCCTTGGAGGATGCTCACTACCTCGGGAGCTTCACCTTTTTCCCCAGTTCCGGGGACGCCCAGCCTCAAGATTTCCTGCTGGACGCAGCCCCGGCCTTACGGAGGCTGGAAGCGGCCGGCGAGTTTTCGCCGGAGGCCCCTGTGAAACTGACGCTGATCGCCGTCTCTCTGGAGGCGGAAGAGGTACCCCAGGGTGAGCTGCGAGTCACTTTTCAGGGAATCAGCCTGGGTCCGCAACGGTGACGGCCCAGGGGCCCGCGCCCCGATCTGATAGAGTGAACGGTCCATCATGAATTCGAATATTGGAATGCTCGCGCTGTTGCTTCTGGCGGTTGTGGCCTGCGGCCCCAAGACGGGTGGACAGCGGGGAGTCTCCCTGGCTCGTGGCCAGGTGGAAGGATCCTCGGCTGAGCAGGCTGGCCGCGACGAGTCGGTCGCCAGGCAGCTTCTCCTGGCGAGCCAGGGACAGTGGGAGCGGCTCCACTTGCTGTGTGAGTGCCGCGGCGAGCGGGAATGGCGTTCCGTCGAGGTGTTCGGCAGAGGCGTCGGAATCTGGCGCGGGCAGCGCCAGTTCGAACTCGATCGCGACCTGCTGCTCGAGCTCCTCGCCGCTCTCAGGGACGCCGACTTCGCGGGAATGCGTGAAGTCTATGGAGGCAAGGAAGACCCTCTCGTCCCCAGATTCGCGCAGCGAGTCACCTGCCGGGTGACGCTGGATCTGGATGGGCTGACCAAAGCGGTGGTCCAGCTGGACGAAGGGAGGCAGTCGCCGGAGCTGAAAGCCGTGGCGGAGAGGATCCTCGACCTCACCGACGGGCCGGGCCGGGCGGGAACGGGTGCGGACAGCCTTTCGGACGGCTTGGGCAAGATCGCCTCGGGAGCACTGGCCCCGGAAGCTCTGCGCATCGTCGTCAACCGGAAGCGCGAAGGGCGGGGAATGGCTTCGGGTCAGCAGGGATGGCTGCTTCGAATCCGGGAGGGCGAGCTGTCGGTGGCCCGCTTCTCCGGCCAGGGCTACGGCGAGCCGCGGGTCGAACCTCTCGCCCCTCAGCAGCTGCATGGCGTGGCCCAGGTGCTGATCGATCAGCGGGTGGGAGAACTGCCCATCAACCTGTACGCCGATCACTACACCGATCTGGTGGTCGAAGTGCTCAACTGGAGCAAGCGCCTGCAAGCCCGCGCCTTCGCCCGCATGACACCGCAGACCCACGGCGAGAAACAACGCCAGTTCGATCGGATCTTTGAGGAGTTCGATCGCCTGGCCTCGCTGGCGCTCGACGGATCCTGAGGTCCGAAGAAGGGAAATTGGCGTTCGATGAGTCTCGAGCGATTCCGAGTCAGCCTCAAAGATGAAGCTCCTCCCGAAGATTCGTCCGATCTGCTGAAGGCTCTGTGGCACGATGCCAAGGGAGATTGGGAAAGGGCACATCAGATCGCCCAGGACGACCCCAGCCGCGACGGCGCCTGGCTGCACGCCTATCTGCACCGCAAGGAGGGAGACCTCTCCAATGCGGGTTACTGGTACCGCCGTGCCCGGCGTTCGCCGTGCTCCGTTTCTCTCCAGGAGGAATGGGAGGAGATAGCCCGTGCGCTCCTATCGGATTAGCCTCGCGTCTCGCAACGCCCCTTCCCGAGAAACCTCCGGGATTCCGGACGGAGAGCTTCACCGGTGGAAGCGGTCCGTGTAGAGAATGCTCACCAGCAGTAGAATCCCCGCACCAGCCGCCAGCAGGAAGAGCAGGATGGCGAGAGCCGGATAGCCCAGGATCTGCAGGGGTGTGTCCACCCGCATCAACATGGCGGCACCGACGATCAGCGCGGCCAGAATCAAGCCGATGGTGATCCGGTTGGCGACCTTCTGCAGTCCCTCCATCAGACGCACTTCATTGATCCCCTCCACGCGCACGGACAGATTGTTGTCGCCGATGTTGTCGAGGATTCGGTTGATCCGGCCCGGTAGCTGTTCCACGAAGTCTTTGGTCTCGATCAGCATCGACAGGAGGTTGCCGGGAGAAAGGCCTTGCTGGAGCTTGCGGCTGAAAATGCCCATGGCGCTACGCCTGATACAGAGATCGGGGCGGAAATCGGGCGCCAGCACTCGCCCTACCTCGTCGAGATTGGCCAGTGTCTTGCCCAGTACCATGAGCTCACTGGGCAGGTGGAGCCCGTTTTGACCGGCCGCACGCGCGACTTGCAGAATCAGTCGCCCCACCGGGAGGTGTTGAACGGTAGCGTCGACGTATTCGCCCACCAAATCAGTGATCTGCCGGCTGAGGTTGGCCTCGTTGAAGCTCCTGGCCGGCTGGCTGATCTCGATCAGCAGGTCACACACCTCCCTTGAACGGCCGTCAGCCAGGCTCAGCAGCAGTTGGAGCAGCTTTTGCTGCATGTATTCGGAGAAGTGGGCCACCATTCCCAGGTCGATCAGGGCGAGTCGACCGTCGTCGGTGATGAGGATGTTGCCGGGATGCGGGTCGGCATGGAAGGTTCCCTCCACCAGGATCTGGTGCAGATAGGCTCGGAAGAGCTGCTCGGCCAGCTTCTCCCCGTCGATCTCCAGCTTCTGCAGAGGGCCCACCTCGGTGATCTTCTTGCCCTCCACGTAGCTCATGGTGAGAACTCGCGAAGTGCAATAGTCCTCGACGGGCCGGGGCACCAGAATGTCGAACGGCTCCAGGATTCGGCCCAGGCGCAAGAGATGGCGGGCTTCCTTGGAATAGTCCAGTTCGGCCATCATCATTCTGCGGAACTCGGCCACAACGGCCAGGAAGCGATAGCGTTTGCCGAGCTCGGTGTGGCGGTCCAGGTAGGACGCCACGTCCTCGAAGAGCTCCAGGTCGGAGATGATCTGCCGGCGAACTTCCGGACGCTGTACCTTGACGGCTACGGCACGGCCGTCGCGAAGCTGGGCGAAGTGCACCTGGCCCAGCGAAGCGGCCGCCAGGGGCTCCCGTTCGAATTCCGAGAAGGCTTTGGAGAGCCGCACGCCCAGCTCCGATTCCACCAGCTGCTCCGCCTGCTCGAAATCGAAGGGAGCGACCTTGTCCTGGAGGCGGGACAAGCTGCGCAAGTAAGGCTCGGATAGAAGGTCGGCGCGAGTGGAGAGCAGCTGCCCCAACTTGACGAATGCCGGACCCATCTTTTCCAGTTCGCTGGCCAGCTGCTGGGGCCCGCCGCCTTCCACCTCGGGCAGCTCCTCCTCCAGGGCCTGCGAGATCCCCGAGGCGTGCAGCAGATCGGAGCGGCCAATCTTGAGCAGAAGCCAGCCGATCTCTTTGTACCGCTTCAGGTGTTGTGACGACAGGTAGAGTTTCATTGGACCATTATCCCTGAAAACGAAGGCTCACAGGCGGCGGGGCGAAGAGGCGGGGGCTCGAAGGGGTGAAGACTCCGGGGGCTTCTCGTCCTGCAGTGCTGTCTCACCAGATGTAGTCCGCGGCGATTTTCCGTTTGTCCGGGCCGGCCAGCAGGTGGACGACCCGGATCTTTTTCAGGGTCATGGGGGAGACCGACCCGATGGGAACATGGAGGATGCGCTTGCCCTGCCGGGCGGCGCGCTGTCGCATCGTCTCGTGGGGCGGCGAGGCGGCCAGGTGCACCACCAGCTTCTCACGGCTGTAGTCGATGGCCGACATCAACAACACCTCGGCCTTCTCCCGAGCCCTTCGATATTCGGGGTCTTGCCAGACGTCGTACAGACGCCCCGGGGGATAGCTCATCATCAACCCGCCGTAGGTGGCTCTCATGATTCCCGGCCCCACCACTTGCTGAGTTGGGTCGGTGGAGTAGAACGCCATGTCCGATTCCTGGTCGTGCTCGCCCAGCCACGTCATTGCGTGGGGAAATTTCCGCCCCGTGAGATCGCGGTCGAAGATGACCACCACCGATCCGGCGCCCCCGGGGAGCCGGCCGAATTCCTGGACGTAGATCTTTTGGATCGGCGCGTTGCGGAGCGTCTCGCGGATGTCGATGCCGTCCAGCAGGCTCGTCGAGAAGGGCTCCGTTCGTTTCTGTTCGGACGAGAGCAGGGCCAGTGCACGGGTTTGCAGGTAGCGCGCGTAGTCCTCCACGACGATGTCTTCGGGCTGGTAGGAACAGATGTGGGGACTGTCGAAGCCTTCCAGCCACTCTTCCGTATTCTCGGTCTCCGGTCGGCGGCGCACAGGGACAGGGCGGCGCTTGACTCGAAAGAAGCGGCGCCGGAAGCGGATCTTTCGAGTCCCCAGATCGAGCAGGTCCCCATCGATCTCCACGGTCGGAATCTCAGCGCTCGATTCCTGCCAGGGATAACAGCGAGCGGCATCGAACACTTCCCAGGCAAGATTGTCGTCAGCTACGCCGCGGGCTGCCACCACCCATTCGAAGACTCCGCCCGCCAGCAAACCCTGCAGGCGGCAGTGACGCCGCAGGAATTCGAAGAAGATGCGTTCCTGCCACGGCTGGATCTCCTCTTCGGTCTGCTCATGATACGACTCGCAGGCGACGCTCCAGATCACCCGGGCCAGTTCACGCCGATCCGGAAAGAGCTGCCCCGAGAGCCGGCGAACGCTCCGGCGAGCGGCATGCCGGGCCAGGTTCATGCGGCGGCGCTGCCCTTGCTCGGGCTCTTCCCCGGGGAGCAGGCGCAGCCCGTGCCGTTCCAAGGGAATCCGCCGGGAGATGGCGTCCCGGATGGGCACTGGCTCCGGCAGCGAGCCTTGCCTCAGCAACTCATGAGCCGCATGCGCCAGAGGCGGGTCGGCGAAAATGCCCGTCAAGCTGCGGGGATGAACGTGGCGAACTTCCTGGTGCGATCTCCGCGGCCGGGCCAGGGCTTGTGCCGTGGGATCTGGCAGCACCTGCGCCAAGGGTCGAGCGTGGGCGGCACCCACGAGCACCAGCAACGTTCCCTGCACCTGGCGGCGCGCCTGCTGCGCTCGAAAAGCCATCCCGCTCTCCCGCTGCCTTTCCATCGGACTGGATGGGCGCCGCTGCAGCGACTCGCACAACAGCTCCAGGTAGTCCTCTGGGCCCAGCTCCCAGATGGCATAGGGGTCCGGCACGGCGTCCGCTGCTGGTTGGCCCCCCCGCAGGTCGGGATCGATCAGGAAGACCGGGAGGTCCCGGGCGCGTGCCCAGCGTAGAGCTTCTGCAAACGGGTCGCCGGGGCTGCAGAGCCACACCAGAGCTTCCTCACCGGGCTCTTCCGAAATGACCAGGGAGATTTTCGGCAGGCGGTCCACCGCCGTCAAAACCGAGCGCTTCAGCGGAGCCGGGAGCTCGACGGCCACCGCCGCGGGTTGCAGCGCTTCCAGAACCACACGCGCCACGGCTCCCATCTCCAGGCGGTCGTGAACCACCGGCAGCAGGCGGATGCCCTTCACGACCTCAGGCGCCAGGCGATCACAATCGACTTGCTGATCCATGAGGGGAGCCGGGTTTCAAAAGAGGTCGAAGCGCTCTGCTTCTTCACGTCCGAGGGCCAGGACCAGTGCTTCTCTGAACGCGGCCCGGCCGTCGTCGGAGTCCCGGGTCCGCAGGATCTTCATGGCGTATCGCACGACGTTCATGCCGTCGCGGACCGAGTAACGCAGGTCGGCGGCATGCGCCGCCTGCAGGAAGGCCAGGACATAGCCCAGCACTTCTTCGTCGGCGTAGGGGACCTGCGATTGAATGATCTCGCGCTCCTCCCCTTGGTCGGGGAAGTCGATGTAGATTTGAGGCATCAGACGAGAATGAATGTAGTCGGGGATCTCGTAGGTCGACGCATCCTCGTTCATGGTGGTCACGAACCGGAAGTCGGGATGGGCCGGGATGCGCACTCCGGCGACCTGGCTCTCGACGTAGCGGCGGTGATCCAGCAGCGGCGCCAGGCTGGCCCAGGACTTCTCGCTCATCCGATTGCCTTCGTCCAGGACGCAAGCGCCGCCCCGGAGCATGGCCGTCACCAATGGCGAAGCCATGTATCGGACCCCCCCAGAGGGGGCCAGGACGGGCGCGACCAGCAAGTCCTCGGGGCGCGTGTCCATGGTGGCCTGCACGATGTAGACGTCCAGCTGGAGCTCCAATGCCGCCGCGCAGCCCAGAGTGGTCTTGCCCACCCCCGGTTTTCCCAGCAGACGCGGATTCAAGGGGAGATCTCGAGCCTCGATTCGCGACCAGGCCGCAATTACCTGCAGCAGCACCTCACGTTGCCCGATCCAGGCGGGCATGTCACGAATCGGGGTGGTCAGATGCAGCTGCACCCCTTCGATTTCGGCAGTCTTCTGCTCTTCCATCAGTGGTTCCAAACTCCAGTATGGCACAAAGCCTCGACTCGCAGATTTCCTCCC
Source organism: Acidobacteriota bacterium (assembly GCA_041630155.1). Taxonomy (GTDB): domain Bacteria; phylum Acidobacteriota; class UBA6911; order RPQK01; family JANQFM01; genus JBFGHG01. The sequence goes on along the minus strand of JBFKLX010000039.1, from coordinate 20,424 downwards.
CAAGGCGCCCCGGATTCCGATTCCGACTTCACCTTCCGCCTCGCTTTTGGATTACACTCACGGGGCCGCCCCCGGTGAAGAAGGGAGAACCGATCCATGTCCTACTTGACGCGTCTCGAAGAGTTGTCGGACACGCCGACAGTGGCCCCCGGTAGTGCCGAGGAAGAGTCCGCTGTTGCCCGCTTCAGAGATTTCTTTTCAGTTCTCTCCGAAGAGAACGTCCGGGCCAAGGCGGATGCCGTATACGCTCCGGACGCCTATCTCAACGACACGCTCAAGGAAGTCGAAGGCCTCGCCAACATCCGCGAGTACTTCGTGGAGAGTGCGCGGGCCGTCCAGGGGTGCCGTGTCGAGGTCACCGACTGGGCCCGCTCCGGCGACCACTACTACTTCCGCTGGATCATGGGGATTCGTTTCAAGAAGTTCCGAAAGGGCGAGGAGACCCGATCGATCGGCGTCAGCCACATCCGCTTCGATACCCGGGGACGGATCGTGCTGCATCAGGACTACTGGGACTCGGCAGCCGGGCTGTTCGAACACATCCCCTTAGTGGGAAGCCTGATTCGCCTGATCAAGCGACGGATTTAGCCGCGAGCCCCGAGCCCTTGAATGCTGTTGCCGCCTTGCGCTAGTGTGAGATCTGGAACCACTGGTCCGGAGAGAGTCATCCATGCCTCAGACATGTGCCTGGGCGCGGCCCGGTTTTTCTCGGTTGGCGATCCTGCTGGTGCTGGCGACCATTGCCTGCGCGTCTGCCGAACGCCTCCTCCCACCCCCCCAGGGCTTCGAGCAAGCCCGGCGGGCCATGGTGCGGGATCAGCTCGAAGCGCGGGACATCACCAATCGCAGGGTGCTCGAGGCCATGGGCAAGGTTCCGCGCCACGAGTTGGTGCCTCCCCAGCAGCGCCTCTCCGCTTACGCTGACCATCCCCTGCCGATCGGTTACGGTCAGACCATTTCCCAGCCTTACATCGTGGCTCTGATGACCCAGCTGGCCCAGGCCCGGCCCCACCACAAGGCCCTCGAGGTCGGTACCGGTTCGGGATACCAGGCGGCGGTCCTGGCCGAGCTGGTGTCGCATGTCTATACGATCGAAATCGTGGACGAGCTGGCCGAGCGGGCGCGCCAGGACTTGGAGAGACTGGGTTACGCAAATGTCACGGTGCGAGCCGGCGACGGGTACCAGGGCTGGCCCGAGCAGGCCCCCTTCGATGTGATCCTGGTAACGGCCGCTCCCGAAAAAATCCCCCAGCCGCTGCTGGATCAGCTGGCGGACCGGGGGCGTCTGGTGATCCCCGTGGGCCCTACCGGGGGGATTCAGTTCCTGAAAGTCGTCCAGAGGCGAAAGGATCGATTCGAGGAGTCCACGGTTCTACCCGTCCGCTTCGTCCCCATGACCGGAGAAGCTCAAAAGCCGCGATAGGACGGCTCAACTCGAAGAGCCGTTGCGCTTCCTGTAATAAAAGTAGACTGGAACCCCGGCGGCCAGAGTGGCCGCCCCCGCCAGACTGGTCTTGGCATTGGCGATCCCCGAACTCACCAAGATCATGATGTTGAGCGCCACGAACAGAGCGGGCAGCACTCGATAGAGCAGCCTGAACGGCGACAGAGTGCCGGGCTGGGGTTGAATCTGGAAAATCGCGGAGACGGTGAGGGTGGTGAACACCACCAGAATCGTCCCCGAATAGAGGAGGATCTGCCGGAATTCGGCTATGCTGACCAGCACCATCGCTATTCCGCTCTGAAACCAGATGGCCTTCAAGGGCAGTTTGCGGCGGGGATCGACCTCGCTCAGCCAGCGGGGAAACAGCTGGTCGCGCGACATTGCGAAATAGACCCGAGGGCCGGCAATCGACATTGCCGTCAGTGAACTGAAAATGGCGGATAAGATCAGCAGGTTGACGAAATGGGTGCCGAGCGAACCGAAGGCCGCCGAGGCGGTGTTCTTGGCCACTGCAATCTCCCCGACCAGGCTTGCCACGGGCGCTGCTCCAAAGTAAGCGAAATTGATCAGAACGTAGGCCCCGATCACCGCGATCGTTCCCAGAATCAGTGCAGCTGGAATGTTGCGCTGCGGATGCCGGATCTCCTCGGCGACGTAAGCGGCTGCGTTCCATCCGCTGTACCCGAACATGACCAGAATGAGGGCCGATCCCACCCCGCCCCAGTGGCTGTCCAGCAGAGAGGCCTGGAATATGGGGCCCAAGTTCTCGCTCACCGGGGAGCGCCACAGCACCAGCACGCCAAAGCCCACGATCAAACCCAGATTGAGGAGCGTCACGGCGGAGTGCAGCTGGGCTCCGAAACGCAGACCCAGAGAGATGAAGACGCTCACGGCCAGAATACTCAGCAGGGCCACCGGCTTGGTCATTCCCGAACCTTCGACCAGGCCGGGCAGGTACGGCTCGAGATACTCGCCGAACGCCAGCGCCGCAGCCGCAATGGGAGCGGAAAACCCAATCAGCAGGGAGGCCCAGCCGGAGAGAAAGGCGGGCAAGGCCCCGTAGGACGGGAAGAGATAGGCGTATTCGCCGCCCGCCTTGGGAATCTGCCTCGCCAGCACTGAGTAACAGGCGGCGCCGATCAGGGCCAGCAACCCGCCCAGCACCCAGACTCCGATCACCCAGGGAGAGGGACCCACCATTTCCGCAATCAGGCCTGAGGTGGTGAAAATGCCAATCCCGATGATGTTTCCGATCACCAGGAGGATGGAGGAAAGCAGACTAATCTCGCGAAACAGAGCCACAATTCCATTCTACTCCAAAGGCTCATCCGGCCGGGGGAGGGCGGGGCGGTAGAGGAAATCCCGGCCGGGCCGGTGACGGGCCGGGCCTGCGAGGCGCCCGCGGCGGAGCACTTTCAGTACAGTTCCGCCAGCGCTCCTTGAATCTGTGCGTTGGTCGGTCGGACGGTATAGTCGGTGTCGAGGAAAATCCAGCGGACCTTCCCGTCTCGATCGATCACGTAGACGGCGGGATGAGGGATTCCCTGACCGCGAGGATTCAAGATCCCATAGCGGTCGATGACGCGGTGGTCTGCATCTGACAGAAATGGAAAATCGGGCCTCTGGCCGGTCGCCTTGGCCAGCTTGTCCTTCAGCGTCCGGTCCTGTTCGAGCGTGTCGGGGCTGACCGCCAGAATCTGAACCGTCTGCTTCTGCCCCTCACTGAGAAGATTCGTCAGCTTACCTAGCTGAGCCGCACAATAGGGTCACCAGTGTCCCCGAAAGAAGACCAGGACCACAGTTTTCTGGCCCCGATACTGGGAGAGCTGATGAACCCGAGCGGTCTCGTCCTGAAGGCGGAAATCTGGTGCAGTGCTGCCTTCCTGGATGCGCTCGAGATCCGTGGGTGCGAGGCCCTCCCCGTCCAGCGGTCCCAGCAAGGGAGATTGCCAGAGCGTCAACGTGGCGGCTAGTAGAAGCGTGCGCATGCAGCACATGATAGAGAATGTTTTTGGAAGAGCAAAGCTCGAATCACCGATTCAAGGCGACCGGAACTCCGCCATCGCCAGCCGCAACCGCAGTACTCCAGCTCTTTCGCCTCAGCCCTCCAGCATCTCCCGAATGATCGCTTCCAGTGATTCCTTCTCCTGAAAGTTGAGCAAGTGTCGGACGATCACTCCCTCCGGGTTCACGAAGAAGAGCATCGGGTAGACGTTGACGCTTCCGAAGGCGCGCCGGGTCTGTTCGTCGATGTGGGCATTCCGGTACGCCGTGCGGCTCTTGTTCAGGTAATTGGCGCGCTGCTCCTCAGTCACCTCGATTTCCAGGACCCGGTCGGCGTTGAACCCAATGATTTGAAGGCCTCGGTCCCGATACTCCCTGTCCAGCTCGCTCAGAATCGGCGCGATCCGGACGCAGGGGGGGCATCCGCTGAACCAGAAGTAGATCAGGGAGTGGCGCCCCAGCAGGTCCGAGCGCTTCAGGACTCCGCCGTCCAGCGTCTCGAGCTCGAAGCCGGGCAGCGGCCGGCCTTCCCATTGGGTGATGCGGACCTGATCCCCGCGAGCCTGGAGGAACTGCTGGATGTTCCCCAGGTCGAGGCTGCTGATCTCGCCGCTGGTGGCGTCCCGCTCGAACATTGGGGGCACCCGGCTGTCGGACTGCATCACCCGCAGCAGCAGTTCCACCGACACCGGGGCAATCTCGAAGTGCTGTCCAATCCGAGACCGCGTGGGGATCTCCCCTGTATCCCGATAGTGCTCGGCCAGAAAGCCAGGCACCTGGAAAAAGATTTCGTAGAGCCGCTCCAGGAAGGCCTTTTCATCGGCATCGAAGCGGTTGTCGTTGTGCAGATCGGAGAAGGTGACCCGGCCGCCGGTCTCCTTCATCATCTGCTGAATCCTCTGCAGGACGCGCGTCTCGACGTCCGAAGGGATCCAGGCGCCCACGGCGAGGCTGAGAGAAAGCAGGAGTCTGTTCATGATCTGAGAACTTTACCATTGGAGCCCTGCCGGCTGTCGAGCCGGCCCGGCCGAGATGGATGGACAGCCGACACTTTGCGCGCTTTTGCGAGGTGCTCCGAGCCGCCCGATGTAAAATGAACGTCTCATGCATCTCTCCGTGGGGCAGTTCCGCAAACTGGTGGCTGAGGCATTGGACGAGTTGCCCGATGCCTTTCACGAGCTGATGCAGAACGTCGAAGTGGTGGTGGAAGAGCATCCTCCCAGCGAGCTCGAAGACGAATTCGAGGGCCTCGTGCTGGGCCTCTATCAGGGGGTTCCCTTGAACCGCCGAAGCGTGATGGATATGCAGCTGCCCGACAAGATCTCGATCTATCGCCGCAACATTCTGCGCATCTGCCAGACCCCGGAGCAGGTTCGGGAACAGGTCCGGCAGACCGTTCTGCACGAGATCGGCCATCATTTCGGGATGGACGAGTCGCAGCTGCGAGACGCAGGATACTGAGGTTCGGTCTGGGGCTGAGGGGTCCGAAAGGGCGACCGAAGGGGTCGACGACTTCACAGGGAGGCCAAATGAAGCGGGTTTTGAGCATAGCGGTGTTTCCGACCGGGAACCTGGCAGTGAGGAACGAGTGGTCGAAAGAGAGCCGGTGATGGGTGGAGAAGACTTCTCGCGCTACGCTCTGGAAGGGGAGATCCCGATCACCATCTTCTGGCTCGGCGCGGTCGATCCGGCCAAACTCGCTTCTCATCAGGAAAAGGGAATTGCTCTGCCGTCTTTGCACTCGAGCCGGTTCGCGCCCCTGGCCGAGCCGGCCATTCGAACCGGAGTGACTGCCATGGTCGCGGCGGTCCTGAAACTGATGGGGAGTTAAAGCGCGTGGGGTGTGACACCCCACACCACGCCCTCGGAGGGAATCACCGGCAGCCGGTGCCAGGCCCACGCCCGCGCCCCCCCGAAATGCCAGGGTCCGCGTGTATACTGAAGCATACCGTGGCACGAGATCAGAGTGTGAATATCTCGCAGTTCGAATCCACAGTTGCTCGAGAGGAACTGGCGCTTTTACTGGACGTTTTGCCACCTGCGATCGGTGAGGCGGTGGTGCGCTCACACCCCTCGGAGGGCTTGATCGAAATCGTGCTGGATCTGGGGCGTCCCGCCGAAGTTCGTTTCTTCGACAGGGCCGTCTACCTGGAGGACCTGGAGGTCGGTCGGGCCGAACTCGACTACGTGATCGAGCGGGTGGGAGACTTCACGGGAGACAATCGGGCGGGCATCGAGCGCACGCTGCATCGGATCAGCGCCATTCGCAACCGCCGCGAGGAGATCATCGGTCTGACTTGCCGGGTGGGGCGGGCGGTCACGGGCACAGTAGAGATCATTCGGGACGTCATCGAGAGTGGCAAGAGCATGCTCCTGCTGGGCCCTCCGGGCGTGGGGAAGACCACGCTGTTGCGGGAAGCGGCCCGGGTGCTGGCTGGCGACCTGGGAAAACGGGTGGTGATCGTGGACACCTCCAACGAGATTGGGGGTGACGGGGACGTGCCGCACCCGGGGATCGGCCGTGCCCGCCGCATGCAAGTCCCCGCTCCCGAACTCCAGCACAAAGTGATGATCGAGGCGGTGGAGAATCACATGCCGGAGGTCATCGTCATCGACGAGATCGGGACTCTGGCGGAATCACTGGCTGCCCGCACGATCGCCGAACGGGGTGTCCAGCTGGTGGGCACGGCTCACGGCATCACCCTGGACAATCTGATCACGAATCCCACCCTGTCCGACCTGATCGGAGGGATTCAAGCGGTGACGCTGTCGGACGAGGAGGCCCGGCGTCGCGGCACTCAGAAGACCGTCCTGGAGCGGAAGGCGCGCCCCACCTTCGACACTTTGGTGGAGATTCAACACCGGGACCGCCTGGCTGTTTATCGCGACCTGGCCAAGGTCGTGGATCGTGTCTTGTCGGGCGTGTCGGTGAGTCCGGAAATTCGCAGCCGGGAAGTGGACGGCAGGGTCGTCATCGAAAGCAGCAAGCTTCGCCAGCAGTATTTCGCGAGCTTTCCGACGCAGGAAGACTCGCCCCAGCCCGCACCCGTCGTGGAGATGCCCCGCTACCCCTACGAACGGACTCCCGCGTCGCCACCCCGTCTTCGGACCCGAATTTACCCGATCGGGGTCAACCGCAATCGTCTCGAGAGGGCCATTCGGGAGCTGGGTGTGCGAGCCAGTCTGGCCGACCAGCCCATCAACGCCGACGTGATCTTGAGCCTGAAGGCCCAACGCAAGCGCCAGCCCAAGAAGCTCCAGCAGGCACTCCAGCAGGGCGTCGAGTTTTATACGATCAAGAGCAATACCTTTGCCCAGGTCAAGAGTTTCTTGCGGCTGTACTTTGGAGACGGGGCCGCCATCCACCAGGAGCAGCGCCTCGCCCTGGAGGAGACGGAGGACGCGGTGGTTCGCGTCCAGCGCAGCACCCAGCCCGTACAACTCGCCCCCCGCAATTCTTACATTCGGCGCCAGCAGCACGAGCTGATTCACCGCCACGGTCTCCACTCGGAAAGCCGGGGACGGGACCCCAATCGACACGTGGTGGTATTTCCGGGCGTGCCGGGGCAGGCCACCTGAAGGCATCGATTGACCGGACCCGGAGGTGCCCGCTTGAAGGGCTCGAGTGAGATCCACCCCACCGCATGCGTCGACGCTTCGGCCCGCCTCGGAGCGGGTTGCCGAGTGGGGCCCTTCGCGGTCATCGAGGGAGAGGTCGAGGTCGGAGAGGGCTGCCGAATCGGGGCCCACGCGGTGATCAAGCGCTACACACGCATGGGCCGTGAGAACCGAGTCTTCGAGGGTGCGGTACTGGGTGGAATCCCGCAGGACCGCAAATTCCGCGACGCCCGTTCCGCCTTGAGAATCGGTGACCGAAACGTCTTTCGCGAAGGGGTGACCGTGAACCGCTCGACTGCCGAGGGGGGCGTGACCACACTCGGTGACGACAATTTCCTGATGACCCACTCACACGTGGCCCACGAGTGCGTGCTGGGCAGCGGGGTCGTGATGGCCAATTGCGTTGCCCTTGCCGGCCACGTGCACCTGCAGGACGGTGCTTTCCTCTCCGGTGGGGTAGTGGTCCATCAGTTCAGCCGTATCGGACGGCACGCCATGGTGGGCGGGAACGCCAAGGTGGTGCAGGACGTGCTCCCCTTCTGCCTCGCCGACGGCGTGCCGGCGCGCCTGCGCGGCCTCAACCTGGTGGGATTGCAGCGGTCCGGCTTCGAACCCGGCGAGATCGCCGCTCTGAAACGTGCCTATCGAATTCTGGCCCGGCAGGGATTGAAGCTGGCCGAGAAACTGCCGCTCCTGGATGCCTTGGAGTCCCCGCCAGTGGCACAGTTGGCCGGCTTCATCCGGGGTTCCGAACGGGGCTTTTGCCGGGTGGGGTGAGGGAGCTCGAGCCTTCCCTGTACGATCCGAATCGGTTTCAGAAGTGGAGCTGCCGGAAGGGCCCGCTGAACCCGATGTTCTCGACCGATTCCTCCGGGACGGGGAGTTTCAGCTCCTTCATCTTTTCCTCGAGCAAGTTCCGGCTGATGCCCAGGATCTGTGCCGCCCGATGAGAATCTCCCCGGGTCTGACGGAGCACGCCTTCGATCAATCGCCGCTCGGCTCGATCCCGAGCCAGCCGCGACAGGGCGTGGAGCGAACCCAATGGATGGCTCACCTTGCGCTCCAGCCGAATCTTCTGCTGCAACACCTCGAAGGCAGTTTCCACGTTGCGCAGTGCCACGAGACTCTTCACGAAGTCCTCGAATTCTTCGTCGTTCCCGGGCCAGCTGTAGCTGCGCAGCATTTGCCAATGGGCCGGTTTCAGCTCGGGCCGCGGACTGCCCGAGAAGTGCCGCGCATACTTTTGCAGGAGCCCCGCCAGGAGTCCCGCCAGCTCTCGAGGGCGCTGGCGCAGGGGGGGGATGTGCAGATGTCCGACCTTGAGCCGGTAAAGCAGGTCCTGGCGGAATCGCCCCTGGTCGGCCAGGTCGCGAAGATCGACGGTGGTCGTGGCCATCAAGCGAAAGTCGACGTGTGGTTTCTCACCGGCCGACCGCCGTCCCTCCTTCTCCTCTGCCAGTTGGAACAACACTGCTTGCGAGGCGGGCTCCAAGCCATGGATGCCTTCCAGCAGCAGGGTGGCTCGAAAAGGCTCCCTGTCGGACGAACCAATGCGATTGAGCATCCGGTTGAGCCGCAGCGAGGGCTCGTCCAGATTGTTCCCCAGGAGACCGGGAAGGACGTCGGCACAGCGGATCCGGATGAGAGGCTCGGTGCGCCGAGCGGATCTCTCAAAAATCCGGTTGGCGATGCGGTGCTTGCCCACGCCGGGCTCGCCGCTGATCAGAACGTTCAGTTCGCTGGGCCCGATCCGGTCGGCCAGATATTCCACTTCCCGAGGCAACACCGAAGCCCGCCCATTCTCTCCCGAGGTCGATGCGACTTGCATGACAATTCCAGGTCCTTCCTGCGATCCAAGGAAGCAAATTCCGTTCCATCCCAGGGCTCGAGAGACCGTGGCGATCCCACCCGCAAAACCAAGTGGACGCGAGCGGCTTCGAGGCGATGCGTAGGGCGGTGGAGGCGCCAGTGCACCGAGGGTGCCATGCGCCTAGGCTCGAGGTGTGAAGGCCCGCGGCACTCGGCGCTCCGGAGGCCGCCGCTCGAGCTCTGTGCGGAGACGCCGTGAAATGCTTGCTCGAGCTCGAGCGAACCCAGGCCGCGGAATCCAGCCCGGGGAGAAATGTGGAAAATAATTGGCTACTTTTGGTAGAGAAGTACCTAACCCTCAGCCTCGAGAAGGGGACGGAGTTGAATCATGGGAGCGGGCCCTTGACCGCGCGAATTCGGTGATTGTTGGAATCACAGATGAAGATGTTGCCGTCCGGGTCCACCTCGATGCCGGCAATGGAGTTGAAGCGGGCCTCCAGGGCCTGAGCGTTGTCTCCTGAGAAGCCTTGCTGCCCACCCGTCCCGGCCACCGTGGAGATGATCCCCGTCCCCAGCAGGACCTGGCGCACCCGGCCGTTGCCGCTGTCGGAGATCAGGAGCGCCTGCCGGTCGAGGTCGAGAGCCAGAGCCGTTGGGAATCGCAGGCGTGCCCGCGAGGCCGAACCGGAATCTCCCGAAAAACCGGCTTGCCCGGTTCCGGCGACGCTCTGCAAACCGCCGCTGTACAAGTCGAAGAAGAGCACGCGGTGATTGCCGCTGTCGGCGATGTACAGGCCTGCCTCCCCGTCGAACAAGACATCCTGCGGGGAACTGAGGCCGCCCTGGCTGCCTACCAGAGTGGTGATCGTTCCTTGTGCGTCGACCCGGCGGACCCGGTTGTTCCCCGAGTCGGCGACGTAGATGTTGCCGGCGGGGTCGGTCGTGATCCCCACGGGCAGACGCAGGCGCGCCTGGTTGGCCGGGCCGCCGTCACCAATGAGCCCCGCCAGCCCCGTGCCCACGATCGATACGATGACCTCGGATCCAGTGGTCGTAGATCCTTGGAGGATGGAAGCCGTGGACGGCTGGAAGATTCTTCGCACCACGTGGTTGAAGGTGTCCGACACCAGAACCTCGTCCTGATCGTCCAAAGTGACATCCAGCGGCGTGTCCAGCCGCGCCTCCCTGGCCGGGCCGCCGTCGCCTGCGAAGCCGGCCACTCCAGTACCGGCGATGGTTTCGATTTGGAGTGTGCTGGTTCCTTCTCCCTGAAGCCCCCGTGATCGAGAGACGAGTGCGGCGAGACCTCCCGGCTGGCTGATGCGGCGGATGCGGTGATGATTCGAGTCGGTCACGTAGAGTCGGCCCAAAGAGTCGAAGTCCAGCCCGCCGGGGAAGCTCAGCGAGGCGCCCGTCGCCAGTTCGCCGTCCCCGATGGATACTCCCTCCGAGCCGGCGTAGGTGTCCAGAACGTTCTCTCGAAGATTGAAGGTGCGAATGCGGTCGTTGACGGCATCCACGATGAACACTTGCTCGCCGGAACTGACCAGCAGCGAGGTCGGAGTGTCCAGCATGGCCGCGAGCGGGTCTCCGCCGTCACCTGAGAAACCTGGTGTGCCGGTTCCAGCGGCTGTTTCGATCTGTTGGCCCTGGGCGTCGACGAGCCGCACCCGGTTGTTGCCGGTGTCGGCGATCCAGAGTCGCCCGGACTCGTCGGCGAAGACATCGAAGGGGAAGCGCAGCAACGCCTCGAGCGGGTCATTTCCGTCGCCGCCAAAGCCGAAGGTGGCGGGGGTGCCGGCCAGGGTCGTCAACAGTCCCGTGTTCAGATCGAGCGTGCGAATCAGATGATTCGAGGTGTCGGCGATCAGAACGTTCCCCTGGCCGTCCAGGGATATCCCCTGGGGTGAGCTGAGGCTGGACTCTAGGGCGATTCCGTTTCCGTTGAAGCCGGCTTGACCGTTGCCTGCCAGCATCCGAACCGAGCCTTCCACGGGATCGACCTCGAAGACGCGATGTGCGAAGAGGTCGACACCGACGATCTCGCCCGAATCCCGCACCGCCAGGTCCCAAATCACGGATGGCCCTTCGAAGCCGGGGACCTGGCTGAGGGGGTTCTGGATGACGGTGCTGATGATGCCGGTCTCCGCATCGATCGACCGGATGGCGTTGTTGCCCGCATCGGCGATCAGCAGGTCGCCCAAGGGGGAAAAAGCCACACCGACCGGGGTGTTGAGGCCCGCCAGGCGGGCGGGTCCCCCGTCCCCGGAAAAGTCGGGGCGCCCCACTCCAGCCACGGTCGTGATGATGGTGGTGACGGCGTCGATTCGGCGAATCCGGTGGTCTGCACCGTCGGCGACGTAAAGGTTCCCCTGCTCGTCGGAGACGGCGCGGAAGGGAACCAGAAAGCGGCCGCGAGTGGCGAAGCGGCCGTCGCCTGTGTCGTTGCTGCCGCCGGCGATGGTGGTGATCTGGCCGGCTTCCAGCTCGTCCAGTGGAGTAGCGTCGATGAGCACGTCGGCCTGGTCGAGTCCTCCTCGATGATGCAGGGTCAGGACGGCGCGTCCGCTGGGCAGTGCGGGAGCCACGAAAGTGATGGTACGGTTGTTGACCACCTGGGCATTGCCGATCAGCTGCCCTCCCAGCACGACCAGCGTGTCGCGGGCGAAGTTGTTTCCTGTGACGGTGACCATGGCGCCACCGCGATTGCTGATCCGATCGGGCTGCACGGAAGTGATGGAAGGTCCGGCGTAGCGGATTTCCTGGACCGACGCGAAACTCTCGGCCACCAGGACTCGGCCGCGGGTGACGATGGCTAGTTGGCGAGGCGTGTTGAAGGTGCCTTCCTGCGCCGCTTGGACGATTTGCCCGTCCCGAAGCAAGAGCCGAACGCCGCCGGCCCCCGGTTCACTGACGTAGACGTTGCCAAAATCGTCCACCACGATTCCCGCAGGATTGCGGAAGCGGAACGGTGTCGGGCCGGCAGGCCTGAACTGGCCGTCTGGCGGCGCCTCCGAGCCGGCCAGATTGTCGGGGGTGACTGTTTCGACCAGGCCGTCCTCGCGTACCCGGCGCAGGAAGCCGGTCCCCGCATCGGCGACCAGCATGGTGATGGGAGGTTCGGGGTCCCCGGGGTCGCGGCTCAGGATCTGGTCCAAGGGCTCGCGCTCCAGCGCGATTCCGGTCGGCGTGTCGAAGCGGGCGGCTGCACCCACACCGTCCACGGAAGCGCGGGCGCCCGGCTGCCCCGCCAGCAGGGTCACGGTTCCGGAATCCAGGTTCACCATCCGGATCGTGTGGTCGCCGCTGTCGGCAACCCAGAGCCGGCCCGCCGGGTCGATGGCCAGACCTTGGGGGCTTTGAAATCCGGCCGCGAAGGTGGAGACCGTGCCGGTCTGACCCAGCATCACGGAACGAATGACACTGTTCCCGGCATCGCTCACGTAGAGACGAGCGCGCCCCTGGTCGATGGCTACGAAAGAAGGCTCGTCGAAGCGCGACTCCAGGCGTGGCCGGCCGTCGGGATCGAGGCCTCGGTTTCTGGGGATTCCCGCCCACAGCTGGGGCACCGCCGTCAACTCTTCCGCCTGGAGAACGGTGTGCTCAGCGCCGTTGGTCAGATACAGCTGTCCCGCCGAGTCGCCTTGAACCCCCGTCACCTGGAAGGCTGCCCCCCCCTGGGTGATCGTGGCACCGGTGGCCACCAGCGTCGCCAGCCGGCCGCGAGCCTCCACGCTGATCGTGGCAAAGCCTCGATTGAGAGCGGTCAGCCGGCCGAACTGGTCGGCTTCAATCGTCTCCGGCGCCAGGCTGCTGAACTGGAACACGAAATCGTCGCGCTGATTGCCGTCCTGGTCGATGGCGACGGGATGAAGCTGAAAGCTGGCGCCCTGGTTGATGGTCACCTCCTGGGCGTCGAGCACGATTTCAGCCAGGTCGGCAAAGGTGCCTGGAAAATACTGGCGTGCCGTTCCCGCCGGGATTGCGTAGGGAAACTGGCTGGTCACCTCTCCAGCCAGGGGGACGGAAAGGCCGCTGCCGTCCGAGCCGAAGAAAGAGAGCAGCCCGGCCAGACCGTTTTGCAGGTCACCGTTGATGAAGATCAGTCGGGTCGTGAACTGGCCGCCTATGATCGGGCCCAGCCCGATCTGCGGGAAGATGACCGTGGTGGCCTGGGGCAGTCTCACGAGGTCGGCCACGGGCAAGGTGGTCAGGATGAAATCCCCGCGGCCGTTGACGGTGAACTTCAATGTGATCGGCACGAAACGCTGAGTGGCGCTGATTTCCAGAATTCCGGTGAAGCCGGGCTCGAGCGTGAACAATTGGTTGGCGAACAGAGCCGCGTGGCCGTTTGGGGGCAAGTCGATCGTGTTCTCGTCCAGGGGCTGTCCGTTTCGGTCCAGCAAGCTGACCTGAACCGTAAGCGGTCCGTTGTCCGGGCTGGCCACGGCAAAGCCGGTCATGGTCTCGTCGTTGTCCACGAAGATGCGGGCGCGCGTGGTGGAGGGAATCGCCGCCACCCCGGCCTCGGAAACGGGAAAGGCTCCCCGGGTGTAGCGAAAAACTGCGGTGCCGGCGGGCAACTGGGAGCCGGTGTCCACGGTCACGATCGCGTAGCCCTGGCGCGCCTCCCCCTCGACGGTCAGGGACGCCGAGAAGGTGCCGTTGGGCGACAGCTGATAGTTGAACGTCGAGACAGGCGTCCCGCCGTCGACGCTCAGGCTCAGGGATTGGCCGTTGGAGCCCACCATTGTGATCTGCCCGCTGATCGCCTCCGCTGTCCGGTTGATCAGGATGACCTGAGTCGCCAGCGTGATGCCCGCGGCCGTGCCGGCGCCGATGTGCGGGAAAACCAGCGAGCCGCTGGCGGGCGCCTGTACGGACAAGTCGACCACCGGAAGCGTGGCCAGCAGCGGCTCGTCTTGCTGATTGAATCCCTGCCGCACGGTGACGGCCCCGATCTGGCGGCCGTCCTGGACCTCGAAAGTCAGGCTCCCCGTGAATCCGGTGGGCAGGTTCTGGAACAGCTCGTGGACGTTGCGCGGCAAGTGGGCGTTGGGCCCCAGCGGCTCGGAGCGCTGCCCCGTTACCACGCCGTTGAAATCTCGCAAGGTGAGATCGACCACGACCCCTTCCGAGTCGGGATTGGCCATGACCAGACCCGTGAGTGTCCCTCGCTGGTCCACGAAGATGCGTCCCCGCCCCAGCGGCTCCACGGCGCCGACGCCTGCCTCCGACACCAGGATGTCTTGCGAGTTGCGAAACGAAAAAAGCGCTGTTCCCACGGGAACAGGGGAGCCGTCGTCGGACTGCACGACCAGATAGCCAACCTGGATCGAGTCTTGGGAAAACAACCATAGAGCCGGCAGTAGCAATGCAGCTGCGAACAGCGGCAACCGCACTTTCCGTACCTCACGCAAATAAGAGCCTGTCTGCATTTTTTGTTTTCTTCCTCTCAGCTGCGCCTTTATTATGGTCCAAAACGTGAGGGCTTGGAAGCAGCGGAGGGTCTGCCGCCAGACGATGGGACAGCCGGTGCGCGCGAGGGCTTCAGAGCGCCGGCCAACCGGCCTGGAAACTGCGATAGTTGAAGTAGTTCGCGGCACGAGCGGGCCTGTGTGCCGCAAGGACTTGGGAATGAGGAAGCGAATCGATGGAGCAAAATCAACGAAAACGGAAAGCTGGAAAAAAAGGGCAGGGCCTGTCCTCCACCAAGGACTTCTTGCGGCTGGAGGAGCCCTTCGATGACCCAGTGCAACCCTGGACCAAGTGGGGCCCTTACGTCAGCGAACGTTCCTGGGCCACGGTTCGGGAGGATTACAGTCCCGGCGGCTCCGCCTGGGATTACCTGACCCACGACATGGCTCGCAGCAAGGCCTATCGCTGGGGCGAAGACGGCATCGCGGGGATCTGCGACCGCTACCAGATCATGGTCTTGGCGATGGCGTTCTGGAACGGGCGCGATCCGATCCTGAAAGAACGGATGTTCGGGCTCTCTTCCAGCGAGGGGAATCATGGAGAGGACGTCAAGGAGTACTACTACTACCTGGACAGCCTTCCTTCCCACTCCTACATGAAAATGCTCTACAAGTATCCCCAGCGGGAGTACCCCTACGCCGACCTGGTTGCGGGGAACCGAGCTCGCGGCGGGCGTGGGCCGGAGTACGAGCTGGTGGACACGGGGATCTTCGAGGACGACCGCTACTTCGACATCTTCATCGAGTATGCCAAGCCCTCCGAAGAGGACATCTGCGTGCGTGTCGAGGCGTTCAACCGCGGGCCCGAGCCGGCCGAGCTGCACGTGCTGCCCCATCTTTGGTTTCGCAACACATGGTCCTGGGGACCCGCACCCGGACCCCGCCCCGAGATCCAGCGCGGCCGCGACGGCAAGAAATTCATTTGCCTGGTCTCGGACGACAGCAAAGCCGACCCACTGCCCAATCTGCCGTTCGAGTACCGGGTCGGCCAGCGATACTTCTATGGCCCGGCCGGCGGACAGGCCCTGTTCACCGAAAACGAGACCAACCACGAACGGCTGCACGGCAGCCGCAACCTGAGTCCCTACGTGAAGGATGCGTTTCACCATCAGATCATCCAGGGAGAAGATCGGACCAACCCCGACCAGCGGGGGAGCAAGGCGTGCTTGGACTACAAGGTCACGATCCCGGCCGGAAAGTCGAAGGTGCTGGTCTTCCGGTTCACAGACCAGCCTGCCAAGGATCCACTCGGGGACGTGCAGCAGATCGTGCGGCAGTGCCAGGCGGAGGCGGACGAGTTCTACGACCAAATCCAACCGCCCAAGGCAACGGATGACGAGAAGCTGGTCCAGCGCCAGGCACTGGCCAGTATGCTCTGGACCAAGCAGATCTATCTGTTCGACGTGCACGTCTGGCTGGACGGAGACGACCCCAGTCTTCCCCCGCCCTCGTCGCGATGGAATATTCGCAACCGGCACTGGCTGCATCTGAACTCCATGCGGATCCTCTCCATGCCGGACAAATGGGAGTATCCCTGGTTCGCCGCCTGGGACCTTGCCTTTCACTGTGTGGCGCTGGCGCTGGTGGACCCCTGGTTCGCCAAGAGCAACCTCTGGTACCTGCTGTTCGAGCAGTTCCAGCACCCGAACGGCCAGATTCCCGCGTACGAGTGGGAGTTTTCGGATCTGAATCCACCGGTGCACGCCTGGGGCTGCTGGCGCGTCTACAACATGGACAAAGAGCGGACCGGCAAGGCCGACCGTGCATTCCTGGAGAAATGCTTCCACAAGCTGCTGATCAACTTCGCCTGGTGGGTCAACAAGGTCGACGCCGACGGGCACAACGTCTTCGAAGGAGGGTTCCTGGGCCTGGACAACATCACGGTCGTGGATCGCAGCGAAAAACTCCCGGGGGGCGCTTCTCTGAAGCAGTCGGACGCCACGGGGTGGATGGGCTTCTTCTGCCTGTGCATGATGCGGATGGCTCTGGAGCTGGCCAAAGAGAACAAGATCTACGAGGGGATGGCCACCAAGTTCTTCGAGCACTACGTCTACATCGGCGCGGCCATGAAGAACATGGGAAGCCAGCAGTTCCAGCTCTTCGACTCCGAAGACGGCTTCTTCTACGACGTCCTCAGCTACCCCAACGGTGAGTTTCACCGTTTCCGGGTCCGTTCGCTGGTGGGCCTGATCCCGATGTATGCCATCGAGGTGCTGGAAGACCGGCTCTTGCGCGAGGACTTCCCCTACTTCCTGCGCAACGTCGACTGGTTCATCAAGAACCGCAAAGACCTGGTCGGCCAGGCCTGTTATTCGGAACAGGAAAAGGGATCACCGCGCCACGTCCTGGCGATCGTCGACCAGGACCAGTTGACCCGCCTGCTTCAGTATGTCTGGGACGAGGACGAGTTCCTGTCCGCCTACGGAATCCGCAGCCTCTCCAAGCACCACGAACAACACCCATTCGAATTCGAGGGCGCAAAGGTCTTCTACGAGCCCGCCGAGGCGGAGGTCAAGATCAAGGGAGGCAATTCCAACTGGCGCGGTCCCATCTGGTTTCCAACCTCCTTCCTGATCATCGAATCCCTGCTCAAGTTCGGGGAGGCGTTCGGCAGCGACTATCGGATCACCACGCCGGCCGCCCCCGAGGGCATCACCCCCAGACAGATGGCCGAGGAGATCTCGAACCGCATGATTCGAATCTTCGCTCGCGACGAGTCGGGCAGGCGGGCGGTGTTCGGGCAGGCGGAGAAGTTTCAGAGCGACCCCCATTGGAGAGACTGCCTGCTTTTTTACGAGTACTTCCACGGAGACCGGGGGGCGGGGCTGGGAGCCTCTCATCAGACGGGCTGGACCGGTCTGGTCGCCAACCTGATCGACCTCTGGCGCCGCTAGGAAGCGGTGGGTCGATGAGAGTTGGAATCGCACTTTCAGGAGGGGGAGCGCGGGGGATCGCTCACATCGGAGTCCTGCAGGCGCTGGAGGAGGCTGGTTTTGCGCCTCACTGGATTTCGGGGGCCAGTGTGGGGGCGATCGTAGGCGTGCTCTACGCGGCCGGGCACACCCCTGCCGAGATCCTGCTCATCGTCAAGAGCACCCCCTTGTTTCAGATACTCCGGGTGGCTCTGCCTGTGCGGGGCCTGATGGACTCGACCCCTCTGAGAGACGCCCTGCGGCGCTACGTCCCCCATGACGATTTCGACCGTCTGCAGCGCAAGTTTTTCGTTTCGGTGACCAACCTGACGGCGGGCTGCGCCGAGATCGCTTCGAAGGGCCCGCTTCTGGAACTGGTGGCCGCCTCGGCAGCCGTCCCGCTGCTGTTCGAGCCGCGACAGCTGAACGACCAGCAGTATGTGGACGGCGGGCTGCTGAACAACCTTCCCGTCGAGCCCCTGGAGGGTCTCTGCCACCCTGTGATCGGGGTCAATGTCAATCCGATTCATGCCATCGCCCCTGCCCGAGGCCTGCTGCGGGTGGCGGGTCGCACCCTGGATCTGGTGATGTGGGCCAACGCGCAGTCTCGGCTCGAGCGCTGCCAGGTGGCAATCGAGCCGGAGACCACGGGGTTCGGCTTGTTCGAGGTGGGCCGCGTGGAAGAGATTTTCAGGCTGGGCTATCAGGCCGCCCTCGCCAAACTGCCGGAACTGGAGCGGCTGGCCCACGATTCGAGCCCGCCCGGGCCGAGAGGCAGGGAGGCGTAGAGGCACTCCGACCCCCGAGCCCCATGTGCTGCCGGCCAGCCCGGATTTTGCACCAGGTTTCGTCGCGAGGCGTCGGAAGCGCCGCGCTGACAAGGCGTTACCCCCGAGGCCCCCGGAGGCGTAGTCGTGCAATCCGTCGAGGAGGCCGAGGGCGGGCAACGCAGTCGGTGCCGATGATAACGGCGCCGCAGCAGAAAGCTGGTGAATAGTCCGGGCTAGGCCTGGTGGAGGTGCACGTCCCTTTGGGGGAAGGGAATGGAGACACCGTCCTGATCGAAGCGCTGTTTGATCCGTTTCTGGAGATCTCGCTGAAGTGCGAAGTAATCGGCAGTGTTCACCCAGGGTCGAACCAGCAGATTCACCGAGCTCTCTCCCAATTCCGCCACGCCGACCAGAGGCGGGGGATCCTCCAGGATGCGCTCGTCGCTTTCCAACTCTCGCTGGACGAGGGCCATGGCCTTGTCGATGTCGTCCTGGTAGCTGATCCCCACCACCAGATCGAGTCTTCGGGTGCTGTTGCGGCTGTAATTGCGGATTTCGCGGCCCCAGACTTGGGAATTGGGCAGGGCGACGAAGACATTGTCCACGGTGTGCAACTTGGTCATGATGAGGCCGATCTCATCCACCACCAGCCGCGAACCGCCGACCTCGACCGTGTCCCCCGCTTCGAACGGCCGCAGCGTCAGCAAGATGAGGCCGGCGGCCACATTGGAGAGGGTCCCCTGCAGGGCCAGGCCGATCGCCAGACCGGCCGCTCCCAGGACGGCCAGCAAGCTGGCGACCGGGATTTCGAAGACCGACAGGACGGTGACCGCGGTGAGGGTGAGGATGAGCAGCCGCACGATCTTGGCCAGGGTTGGCAGCACGGTGGGGTCCAGGCTGGTGTGCTCGGCCTCTCGAACCCGGCGGCTGACCCATCCCGCGATCACGTAGCCAATGACCAGGATGGTGAGTCCGCCCAGCACTTTGAGCCCCCACTGGGCGGCGTACACGGTCAATTCGTTCATCACTCTCGAGAATTCCAGGTTTTCAAGCATGTCGTTGATTATGATCGGTTTAGAGGTTGGAAGTAAAAGCCCGAGGGGTCGCTGCCGGACACCGCGAAGGAGCCGTCATTGACGGGGCTCCGGTCTCTCCTCGGGAACCAGGCGAAAGTAGCGCAGCACCTCCAGCAGCGACTCCAACGGAATCGCTTCCACTCGCCGCCCCCGGCGCCCCGTCACCGAGGTCGCCATGAGCAGGGAATTGTATACGGCCTCCTCGGTCGCTTCCTTGACCCCTTGGAAGAGAGGGCTGGTGTGCTGATTGAGAAGCAAGGGGATGGGCGCAAGCGCCACCTGTTCGCCGGAGCCCTCGATCCGCAGCTCGGGGTGGGTGGAGAAGGCGATCACGTAGTCTCCACTGCCGTTGCTCGAATACCCCCCCGTGCTGCCGATGCCCAGCATGGCCCGGCGGGCCAGCCGCTCGAGATTTCGAGAATCCAGCGGCGCGTCCGTGGCCACGATGATCATGCAGGACCCGTCCGGGCCCCCGGGGTTGGGCCGGGGCAGGCCGCGCTTCGCCAGCTCCCTGCCCACAGGCGCTCCGGCCACCTGCAGGTCGCCGCCGTAATTGCTCTGCACCAGCACACCCACGGTGTAGGACTTCCCGCCGATCTGGGCGAGGCGAGAAGAGGTGCCGATGCCTCCCTTGAAGCCGAAACAGACGGTCCCGGTCCCGGCTCCCACCGCACCCTCGGCGACGGGCCCCGTGTCGGCCGAACGGATGGCTTGGAACACTTCTTGCCGCCCGACGCGACGTTGGCGAATCTCGTTCAAGTAACCATCGTTGGTCTCTCCCACGACCGGATTCACGGAGCGGACTTCCTGCATGCCGGGCAGACCCAACATGTAGTCCAGAAGTGCGTCGGCAACCCGCGGAACGTTGAGCGTCGCGGTCAGCAGAATCGGAGTCTCCAGATTCCCGAGTTCCCGTATCTGCGTCGACCCCATCAACTTTCCGAAGCCGTTGCCCACGTAGACCGCGGCGGGCACCTTCTCCAGAAATAAATTGCCGCCGTGAGGCAGGATGGCAGTGACTCCCGTTCGAATCTCCTCCCCTTCGATCAACGTGACGTGCCCCACCCGCACACCCGGGACGTCGGTGATGGCATTCCACTGCCCGGTGGGAAGGGCGCCGATCGCCAGACCCAGATCGCGGGCCCGATGCCTGGTTTCCGCGGGTTGCAGCGCGGCCAGCAGGAGCAAAATCGAGGTGATGTGTAGTGTCGTCATTCTCGCGGCAATCGCCGGGCGATCTTCGGCAAAGCGGCGACCACGACCTCCCCGACGGTCCGAAGGCTCTCATGTGAGAGTTTGTCGAGCGTGTCGGAT
>JBFKLX010000038.1:0-30856 GCA_041630155.1 Acidobacteriota bacterium | reverse complement strand
ACGGGCCCGCGCCAGGGAATGGTCTCAGGCTGCTACCCCCTCGATCCCTACTACAAAGCCCTGCCGGAGGCCACCCGGCTGAAAAAGATCAAGCGCCAACAAAAGCGCCAATGAGCCCCACCTTCCTCAACCTGGGAACCGGGTGGGGGCGATTCCTCGGGGGCCGGGCCGGGCTGCGAAAAGGCCCCCGGCCTGAGGCTGTCCGTCCCGCTCCTGTGGGCTGAGGCCGATCTTGGCGGTGGTGATGTAGAGCGTGTCGAGGTCGGGGCCGCCGAAGGCGCAGCAGGTCACCCGGCTGACCGGCACGTTCAAGACCATGTCGACCTCCCCGTCGGGATCGAAGCGGATCACGCATCCCCCCTCCCAGCGAGCATTCCAGAGGAAGCCCTCGGCGTCGACGGTGGAACCGTCCGGAAAGCCGTAGCCCTCCAGCGTGCTGAACACTCTGCGCGAGCCGAGTTCGCCGCTGTCCGGGTCGCACTCTTGGGCCACGATCGTGCGCGTGGGCGTGTCGCAGAAATACATGGTGCCGCCGTCGGGGCTGAAGGCGGTCGAGTTGGGAATGCCAATGCCGGTTTCGACCTGCTGAACCGACAGATCGGCATCCACCCGGTAGAGGCTGCCGGTGCGGCCCACCTCTCTTTCGCTGCCGTCGGAGCGGTAGTTGTTCTGCATCGTGCCGAACCAGAAGCGGCCGCTCCGATCGGTGCTCCCGTCATTGCTCCGATTGTCCGGCAGGTGGGCCTCGGGCCGAGCCGCGGTCTCGATTCGACCATTCGCGGGGTCGAACCAGAGCAAGCCGTTCTGGGTGGCCAGCAGCAGCCCGCCTCGCTCCCGGATGGCCAGGGCGCTGGTCATGGCCGGCATTTCCCAGAAATCGTGCCGGTCGGTTTGGGGACTCCATCGATGCAGCCGGGAAGGGAGTGGAATGTCCACCCAGTAGAGAACCTGGGCGCGCTCGTCCCAGGTGATCCCTTCACCGAGCTGATTCCGGCAGTCCAGCACGCACCGAGCCTCGGTCATTCACCTCCCCAATTGCAGCAACTCTTTGAGTTCCTGGCGAACCTCGGCGAAGTCGGGATCCTGGGCCAGGTTGGCCAGCTCGCCCGGGTCCGTCTGGTGGTCGTACAACTCGACCCCCCGCCGGCCCTCGTCCCACTCCGTGTAGCGCCAGCGTTCGGTTCTCACGGATCGCCCCAGATAGGCCACCTCTCGCGCATGCTCGTTGATCTCCTGGCCCCGCGCCACCAGGGTGTAGGCGGCCCGTTTCCAGGGCTTGGCCGGATCGTCGAGCAGCGGGGCGAAGCTGAGCCCGTCCAATCCCTCTGGAACGGGCAGCCCGCTCAGGTCGGCCAGCGTGGGATACAGATCCAGAAGCTCCACCAGGCGCCGGGTGGATTTGCCGCTCGCCTTCATCTTCGGTGAGTACACGATCAAGGGAACCCGGGCGGAGCGTTCGAAAAGGGAGTTCTTGTGCCACAGGCCGCCATGATCGCCGAGATGGTAGCCGTGATCGCCGAAGAAGACGACGATTGTGTTCCGCCACAGGTCCAGCTCGTCGAGGGCCTCGAACAGAATCCCGATCTGGGCGTCGACGAAGGTATTGGACGCATAGTAGGCGGCGATGACCTCTCGCTTCTCACGATCGGTCAGGGGCTCGGGAGGGGGTGCGTAATTCAGCGCCCCAGGAACGATCTGCTTCAAGTGCGATTCGGGGGTCTCCGGCAGCTCGATGCTTTCCTGCGGATACATGTCCAGATAGTGCTTGGGGACGGCGAAGGGGGCGTGCGGGCGGCGAAAGCCCACGGCCAGGAAGATGGGCTTCTCCTGCCCGGCGGCGTCCTTCAGAATACCGGCAGCCTTGCGAGCCACGAAACCGTCGGGAGTGTCCTGGTCCGCGGTCTTCAGACTGGCCCACCACATGGTGTGGCTGCGCGGGCCCGCGACATCCCCTTTGACGAGGATCTCCTCGTCGGGCGGGGACTTTCCAAATTCCCGGATCTCGATGTCCCATGACTGCGGATCTTCGAACCCGTCGCCGGTGTGATAGACCTTGCCCACCTGAACAGTCATGTAACCGTTCTTGCGAAAGTACTCGGGCAGCATCACCGCGTCCGGCAAGTGGGTTCGGGTCGGGGTGTAGAGCGTGTAGACCCCGGTGTGCTCGGGACGGAGTCCGGCCAGCAGCGACACCCGAGAGGGGTTGCAGATCGGGACCTGGGAGTAGGCACGCTCGAAACGCATTCCACGCTGCGCCAGCCGGTCCAGGTGGGGAGTCCGGACCACCGGATGGCCGAAGCTTTCCAGATCGTCGTTCATGTCGTCGGTGACGATGAACAGCACGTTGGGCCGGGATTCCGGCGCCTGGAGCAGAGTGGCCGCAAGGGCCGCGAGACAGCCGACGAGGACGAGTTTGTTCATTGGATTCGACTCCCGGAAATTCGATTCTGGTGCGCGGCCACGATAGTAAGCTTCGAAGGGGGGAATTTCAACATCGCCGGGCCCCGGGGGCAGAAGCCTGATGCCGGCCGGCGACCCGGCCCTTCATCTTGCGCCCAGACTCGGGTACCCTGGGCGGGTCAGCCTCTCGATTCTCGGCAGCTCTTCAAATCTGGAGGGAGCATGAAAACCGCAGCCCGAATCAGCGCAGGGCTCGCCCTGTCGCTCTCATTTTTCAACTCGGTCCACGCCCAGAGCGAGGCCAGGGTCATCCAGCACGTCGACGTCTACAAGGTCCCCGGACGCTTTGGTGGCTGGCCGGCCAATCACGGCATCTGGAGCTGGGGGAACGAGATCCTGGTCGGGCTCAGTGAGGGCGCCTACAAGGAGCGCGGGCTCAGCCACCACTTCGATCCGGATCAACCGGAATACCATCTGCTGGCGAGAAGCCTCGACGGTGGCGAGACCTGGACGATCGAGAATCCCCAGGAGAAGGGTTTCCTGATTCCCTATGGAACCTCGCTGCACGGCGTCGCGCCTCCGGAACTGGCCCAGGTGGAGCCGCGCGACTGCCCGGGTGGAATCGACTTCACTCATCCCGATCTGGCCTTCACCGTACGAATGACCGACACTCATCGGGGGCCTTCCCGGTTTCATTATTCGTACGATCGCGGACGAACCTGGGAAGGGCCGTTCAAGCTGCCCGACCTGGGGACTCCGGGAGTCGCGGCGCGCACTGATTACCTGGTCAACGGAAAACACGACTGCACCATCTTCGTCACGGTGGCGAAATCGAATAATCGCGAGGGCCGCGCACTGGCGGCGCGCACGGTGGACGGCGGAAGGACCTGGCAGCGGCTCGGATTCATCGGGCCTGAGCCCGACCCGGACGGCTTCTCCATCATGCCCTCGACGGTGCGCCTCTCGGCACGAAATCTCCTGGCGGCGCTGCGCCAGCGCAAGGGCGGCGAGCGCTGGATCGACGTCTACCACTCCAACGACAATGGCCTCTACTGGCAGTTTCTGAGTCGCCCCGTGAAGGATACCGGTGTGGGGAATCCGCCGGCTCTGCTCCAGCTTCGCGACGGCCGCCTGGCACTGGCGTATGGATTCCGCGCCGAGCCCTTTGGGATCCGGGCCACCATCAGCCGGGACGGGGGAAAGACCTGGGGAGAGTCCATCATCCTGAGAGACGACGGCGGGGGACGGGACTTGGGTTATCCCCGCATGGTGCAGCGCGAGGACGGACACTTGGTGACGGTCTACTACTTCAACGACCAACCCGATGGAGACCGCTACGTCGCGGCCACCATCTGGGACCCGGGCCAGTAGGACCGCCCAGGCTGAACTAGAGCGCCAGTGCGTCCTCTCCGAAGCCCATTTTCCTGAGGTCGAACTTCTTTTTGATCTTGCCCTCGGGCAGCTCCAGCACGAACTCGACCTGCTTATCGGCGAGCTGCAGGGCCGGGCGGCGGGGAAAACTGAAACGGAGCACAGCCGAGTCGCCGGCGTTCAGGGCTTCGGACAGTTCCGCGTAAATCGGGTCCTGGCTTTTCCGCCGCAGAGTCGCCAGCGGGGCGAGTTCGCCCGCGGGCGCTACGACCACTCCCGGAGGCAGGCCCGAGACACTCACCACGTAGTTGTCCGGGTCGGGAGCCAGAAACCCGCTCACCTTTTCAGGCGCCGGGGAATCTCCCAGGAATCCCAGCCGCAACAGAGCGAGCTTGACGGGAAGCGCGCTCTCCCAGCGGACCAGCACCGTGGTGGAGGCCGAGTTCAGCTGGCTGCGAGCAGCGTATCTCGTGGCGTTCGCCTGTTCCTGGATCTCGCACAGCGCCGTCTCTCCCCGGGCATTCCAGAGGACCGACGGCTGGCTTCCCTTGAAGGCCACCATCGCCTGCTGGGCCCAGGCCGAATCGGTCACCACGCGAAGCAGTTCCTTTTCGCTCCACTGGGAGACCTCTTTCGAATTCCAGAAGTCACCCGCGTAAAGAAATCCCGCACAGGAAAGAAGCAAAGAAACCACAAACACCTTCGCGAGGCGCTGCTTCATGGCACAACCCCCTTGTCGTAACTGATGTGCTCGAGAGATCGGAACCGAAACGCCAGGCTCCGATCCACCTTCCAGATTCTAGGCAACCCGCTGGAGACCGTCAAGGCCAGTCGGGGCCCCAGGGGCGGCTTGGAGATGAGAAGGCACAGGGGCTAATTTCCAGCTGCGGCCAGGTCGAAGATGAAGATTCCGTATCCGACTCCCGCCGGGTCGGATGCCTTGGCCATTTGGAAAGCCATGTAGCGGCCGTCGTCGCTCACCACCGGATTGGAAGCCTTGCCCTCCGGATAGTCGCTGAAGAAGGTGAGCCGCTGGGCTTCCCCGGAGCCATCCAGGCGGAGCTGGTAGATGTCCACGTGGCCGGACCCCTTGCCGTTGTGCCGGTCGCATTCCACCAGGGTGTGAGCGCCGTCGGGGAAAATCCCTTCCGGTTCCTCGTAAAAGCGAGTCCTGGAGTAGTCCGTGATCTGCCCGCTCTCCAGGTTCACACCCATCACCTGCGTCCCTTCGTGACCGTAGGCCGAGAAAGTCAGCTCCTTCTCGTCCGGAGGCCTGAAGTTCTGGGTTTCCAGCGACGCCTCGAAATCCAGATCTCTACTGTCCAGGACGATCCGCTGGTTGGCCAGCCGGGGAACCCCGTCCCGATAGACGATATCGGCCATCCAGAACTGGGAGACCCCTTCCGGCAGCCGCTCCGGCTCGTTGTCGTGGTCCACCGTCCAGGCGATTCTCAAGTGCCTTCGCGAGACCGCTGGGCCTTCCGAGCAGCGGCTTCCCAGACGAACGGGCGGGCCCGAGAGATCCCTGCTCAGGACCCACAGCTCCGCGCTTTCCCGCCGGCTCGGCCAGGGGTCCCGAGCGTCGAACTGCGGGGCGCCCGACAGCAGGATGTCCCCATTGGCCAGGTAGAGCGCGCGGGTGTAACCCTCGTGGAAGTAATGTTGGGTCATGGGCCGGATGATGCGCGTCTCCAGTTCGATCTCGTAGACGTCTCCAAAGGTCTTCTCGATGAAGAGAATCCTCTTTCCGTCGTGGGACCAGTCGGCCCGCTGGCCGAAGTGGGTGATGCGCTGGATGTGCGCGGGGAGATTGTCCGTCGGCGAGGCCCCAGCGGCCTCCTGCCCGAACCCGTATCCCGAAACCGCGACGACGACCGCTATGACGAATAGTGAGAGCATGGCTGAAAAACCCCTCCGTGAATGCTGAGACGTCCAAGGATGATAACAGCTTTGGAGGCGTGGGGCATGGGGCGAAGTGACACCGGCAGGTCGACATTGCCGATCCAGCCAGACCCATCGAGGGTGGGCTCTCACGACAGTCTGGAGGAGGCCCTCGAAGTGAGGATCAAAGGCCATCCGGCTCATCTGGCGGCCTCTTACGCGGGTCTGCGCATCCTCGACCTGACCGAACTCTCAGCACCAGCCGAGATCGGCTTCGCTTCCCGAGGCGGCTACGATCATGGCGCCGCCTGGAACCTGGAACTCGAGGGTGACTTCGCCTACACGGTCATCCAGAGCCGCGGGCCAGTAGCGCCGCCACTTACTTCACGAGTCCCGGATGCCCTTCACATGTCTCCCCGCCTCGCCAGGTGATCTGCCGGCAGAGGATAACAGAACCGCGCCCAGCCACAGACAACCTTTCGAAAGGGAGTTTCAAAAAACGACCTGGAAGACCAGTTTCCTGAACAGAGGTCGCGTTCTCGAACGAGTGGTTGAAAAGTCCGGCTGCTCCGCTTACGATTCTCCGCGAACGATGGAGCTTCAGGCTGAGCTTCGAAACGTCCATTTTGCCATCTGAGGAGATGGGACAGGCAATTACACGGGCCTCCCGGACAAGGGGGATTTCGTCACTCTGAAGCAGGTCGCGGAATGAGATCACGAGAGGGGCCGGGATTGGCGATCTCGATCGGCAAGAGGATGGCGGTCTGCCTTCTGGGGTTCGTGTGGGCGGGCATCGGGTTTGCCGGACAAGGCGAGGAGCCGCCAATCCGGCCGAACATCGTCTTCATCATGGCCGACGACTTGGGCTACGGTGACCTGGGCAGTTACGGGCAGAGACAGATCCGAACGCCCAATCTGGACCTGCTGGCCCAACAGGGCACTCGTTTCACCCAGGTTTACGCCGGAGCCACGGTCTGCGCACCGTCCAGGAGTGCGCTCATGACAGGGCTGCACGGGGGCCACACTCGGGTGAAAGACAACATTCCCCTCAACATCGCCTTGCAGCCGGACGACGTGACCGTCGCCGAGGTTTTGCGACAGGCCGGGTATCGTACCGGTGCCATCGGCAAGTGGAGCCTGGGAAGTCCGGGCTCCTGGGGGATCGCCAATTATCAGGGTTTCGACTACTGGTATGGCCACCTCAACCAGGACCAGGCACACTTCTACTACCCCGACTATCTCTGGGAGAACGAACGGGTCGTTCTGCTGCCGAAAAACCGCGCCGGAAAGCGCGGGACCTACACCACTGATCTATTCACCGAGAAGGCTCTCCAGTTCATCCGTGACAATCAGCAGCGGCCGTTCTTTCTCTATTTGGCCTACACCTTGCCGCACTGGTCCGACTACGACAAGGATTCGGCACTTTCGCACGTCGTGCCAACGGACCAGCCGTACAGTGACGAGCAGTGGCCCCAGGTGGAGAAGAATTACGCCGCCATGGTGAGCAGGCTCGACGCCGATGTCGGCAAAGTGCTGCAGCTGCTTGGAGACTTGGGGATCGAAGAGAATACCCTCGTCTTCTTCACGAGCGACAACGGGCCCTCGGCGGAAACCGTTCACGACCCCGAGTTCTTCGACAGCAATGGACCGTTGCGGGGCGTCAAGAGGGACGTGTACGAGGGGGGCATCAGGGTGCCCATGCTGGTCCGCTGGCCGGGCCGGGTGCTGGCCGGACGCGTCAGTGATTTCGTTTGGGCTTTCTGGGACTTCCTGCCCACCGCCGCCGAACTGGCGGGGCTCCCCGTCCCGAAGCAGACCGATGGGATCTCGGTCCTGCCCACCCTGCTGGGCCGGAATCAGCCGGGGCACGAGTATCTCTACTGGGATTACGGGCACGTACGGCCGGTTTTCAAGCAGGCGGCCCGCTGGAGAAACTGGAAAGGTGTGCGCAACGGCGTCTCGTCACCGATCGAGCTTTACGATCTAGAGGCCGATATCGGCGAAACCCGGGATCTGGCAGCAGAGCATCCGGACGTGGTCGACCGGATTCGGAGGATCTTCCAGGAGGCCCGCGGCGAAGATCCCCGCTATCCAGTCCCGGGTCTTTCCCCCCAGCCTGCACGTGAAAGGCCCTAGCGCGGCTGGGAACGTCGAGAAGAAGCAGTCATGAAACTCCTCAAATACCGATCGGCTTCCGGTGAACCCGCTGTCGGGAGCCTGCAGGGCGACCAGGTGACGCCGCTCGAACTGGGCGCCGGCAGCGCAACGCTGTCCGAGATTTTGGAGACAGAAGATCCCGGCAAGACAGCCGAGTCGCTGTTGGACGACTCCCGCGCCACGCACCTGTCCGAAATCACCCTGCTGCCCCCGATCGATCAACAGGAAGTCTGGGCCGCAGGGGTCACCTACAAGCGGAGCAAAGCGGCGCGCATGGAGGAATCCGAGGCCTCGGCCTCCTGCTATGACCGGGTATACGTCGCGGAGCGCCCCGAGCTGTTCTTCAAGGCCAGTCCCCATCGTGTGTCCGGCCACGGGCAGCCGCTGCGGATTCGCCGTGACTCCGAGTGGAACGTTCCCGAACCGGAGCTGACGTTGGTGCTCAACTCTCGCTTGCAGCTGGCGGGCTTCACGATTGGAAACGACATGAGCTCCCGCTCCATCGAAGGCGACAACCCGCTCTATCTGCCCCAGGCCAAAGTCTACGACCAGTGTTGCGGGCTGGGGCCCTGGATCAGTCTGGCCGATGCGATGCCGCCGCGCCTGGAGATCGGGATTCGGCTGGAGGTCCACCGCGCCGGCAAGACGGTCTTCCAGGGCGGTACCAGCGTGGCGCAAATGGCCCGCTCCCCGGAAGACCTGGCAGCCTGGCTGGGCCGCGACAATTCCTTTCCCCACGGGGCGTTTCTGCTGACCGGCACGGGGGTCGTCCCCGAGAGCAGTTTCACCCTGATGCCGGGTGATGTGGTCGAAATCTCCATCGACGGGATTGGCAAGCTGGTCAATCCCGTGATTCAGGGGTGAGCTTCCATGACCGTGCAAAAGATTTTGGTAGGAGGCGAGTGGAAAGAAAGCTCCGGCTCGGCGACCTTTCGAAGCGAGAACCCGGCACTGGCGGAGCCGTCGCCCGATCAATACCCGGTCAGCCCGTGGTCCGACTGCGACCAGGCCCTGTCGGCGGCGGGCCAGGTGGCGGATGCCTTGCGCAGTGTGCCGGGCGATCGAATCGCCCGCTTTCTGGAGCGGTTCGCCGAGCGCATCGAGGCTCGCCGGGACGAACTCGTCCAGATAGCGCATACCGAAACGGCACTCCCCAAGTCACCTCGCCTGGCCGACGTGGAGCTGCCCCGGACGACGGGACAGTTGCGGCAAGCCGCGGCGGCGGCGCGGGACGGTTCCTGGGCCCTGCCCACGATCGACACGAAAGCGGGGATTCGGTCCTGCCACGGCCCGATCGGGCCCGTCGCCGTCTTCGGGCCCAACAACTTCCCATTCGCGTTCGGCAGCATCTCGGGAGGCGACTTCGCGGCCGCCGTCGCCGCCGGCAACCCGGTCATCGCCAAGGCCAACACCTCGCATCCGGGTACTACCCGGATCTTCGCGGAAGAGGCGGCCCAGGCAGT
Organism: Acidobacteriota bacterium; assembly: GCA_041630155.1. Classification (GTDB taxonomy): domain Bacteria; phylum Acidobacteriota; class UBA6911; order RPQK01; family JANQFM01; genus JBFGHG01. The sequence continues at coordinate 21,584 of JBFKLX010000038.1, read as the reverse complement.
GCGCGAGACCGGCCTGCCTCCGGCCACCGTCCAACTGCTGTACCGCACCAGCCACGACGACGGGATGCGTCTGGTGGCGGACTCCCGTCTGGGGGCCACCGGCTATACGGGCAGCCGCGCCGCCGGTCTGAAGCTCAAAGCTGTCGCCGACGCGGCCGGCAAGCCCATCTACCTGGAGCTGTCGAGCATCAATCCCGTGGTGGTTCTGCCGGGGGCCCTGCAGGAGCGCTCGGAGCAGATCGCCGAAGAATTCACGGGCAGCTGTCTGCTGGGCACCGGGCAATTCTGCACCAATCCGGGGCTGGTCGTCCTGCTGCAGGGCAAGGCCACCGATTCGTTCGTCTCCGACCTGGTGCGGCGGTTCGAGTCGGCTCCCGTGGGAACGCTGCTGTCACGAGGGGTGGAGGCGGGTCTGCAGAAGAGCGTCGAGGCGCTTCGGCAGGCGGGAGCCGAGTTGGTGACCGGAGCGTCGGGAGACGGTGGTAGAGGCTACTGCCGGCCCAATACTCTGCTGCGGGTCAGCGGACAACATTTCCTGCGCGATCCTCACGCTCTGCAGATCGAAGCCTTCGGGAATGCTTCGCTCCTGGTGATCGCCGCGGATCTGGACGAGCTCTGCGCCGTGATCGAGAACCTGGAAGGCAACCTGACCGGAAGCATCTATTCGCATACGGGAAACGGGGACGACGACGCCTACACCCGCATCGCGCCCCTGCTTCGCAAACGCGTGGGACGCTTGCTGAACGACAAGATGCCGACCGGCGTGGCCGTCAGCCCGGCCATGCAACACGGAGGGCCTTTTCCCGCCACCGGACACCCCGGATTCACGGCCGTGGGAATCCCGGCGTCCTTGCGCCGTTTCTCGATGCTGCAGTGCTACGACAACGTCCGTCCGCACCGCCTGCCGGCCTGTCTACGGGACAAGAATCCCACCGACCGCCTCTGGAGATGGATCGACGGGGGATGGTCGCAGTCCGACGTAGGTCCCGGCTCGTGAGACTGGCATCACCTGTCCGCTGAGTCGGCCTATCGCCGGACGCGAGGTTGACCGGCCGCCGGGCCGCCCGGTAACCTTGCCTGCGTTCCCGCTGTTTCCTGGGTTTGGAGGGGCGCGGGCCCGGAGAGGAGTTCGAAGGTTGATTTCTCTTTTGATTCTGTCTCTCACGTATATGCAAAGCACACCCGCGAACGAGTTCATCTTCACCAGCGCGCCCTTCGACTCCTGCCACGCCTCGACGATCGTCGAACTGACCGACGGCGATCTGCTGGCCGCATGGTTCGGAGGCTCGGCGGAAGGCAACCCGGACGTGGCGATCTGGGGCGCTCGCCGCACCGCCGCAGGATGGTCCGAACCCCGGGAGCTGGTCCGCGAGCCCGACATCCCCTCCTACAATCCGGTGCTCTTCTATACGGCTGACAGGCTTCTCTGGCTCTACTACAAGTTCGGCACCCACCCGACGAGCTGGACGGCCGGGCGGCTGTGGAGCGACGACGACGGCCAGACCTGGTCGGAAGTCGAGCATCTCCCCGCCGGGCTGTATGGCCCCGTGCGGACCAAGCCGTTGGTCCTGGCCGACGGGACCATCGTCAGTGGCACCTCGGTGGAGAGCTACCGTTCCTGGGCCTGCTGGATCGAACGAAGCACGGATCAGGGAGCGACCTGGACCAAGTCGGGCCCCATCACCGTGCCGGCCAGGCTGGGAAGAGCGGACGCCGCCGGCCACGCTCCCCCCGCGGTCCCCGGCTCCTCGGAGTGGTCGCGCACCGACGGGATCATTCAGCCTTCGATCGTCTGGCTGGGCGGCAACCACCTGCGGCTCTACGCCCGCTCGACGGCGCGCACCGGCAAGATCTGCATCGCCGACTCCTCGGACGGGGGCGTGACCTGGACCCAAGCCCGGCCCATCGATCTCCCCAATCCCAACTCCGGCATCGACGCCCTCGCTTTGCGCGACGGCCGGGTGGTGCTGATCTACAACCACACCGACAGCGGCCGCTCGCCCCTGAATCTGGCCGTCAGCCGAGACGGCGAAGATTTCCGCATGTTCCGCGTGCTGGAAGACGAGCCGGGCGAGTACTCCTATCCCGCCATCATTCAAGGTAGGGAGGGCGAATTGCACATCACCTACACCTGGAACCGCACCAGGATCCGCTACCGGCGTATCCCTCTCTCCGAAATTCCCGACTGACGTGTGGTGAGGGCTTGTGCTGATCAAGCGCCGAGACCTGAACGAGATCGCCGCCGGCCGGATCACTCTGGCTTTCCGGCGCTGGAAGCGCCCCACGGTGCGAACCGGAGGCACGCTCCGCACGGTGGCCGGCGTCCTGGCCATTGACCGGGTCGACCGGGTTACCGAGGCTGAGGTCACGGAGTCGGACGCCCGCCGGGCGGGATTCGCGTCACGGGCGGCTCTGATCGAGCAGCTCAGCAGGAGGCGCCAGGGAGAGCTCTACCGCATCGAGCTGCGTCTGTCCGGCCCGGACCCGCGCCGACAACTGCGTGAAAGAACCAGCATGGAGGCGGAGGAAGTGGCCCGGTTGAAGCAGCGGCTGGACCGCTACGATGCGTCCAGCCGGCGCGGCCCCTGGACGCTCGAAACCCTTCGACTCATCGCCGGGCGGGCCGGCACCAGGGCAGTGGACCTGGCGGACACTCTCGGGGTGGGAAAGGACTGTTTCAAGAGAAACGTGCGCAAGCTCAAAGAGCTGGGCCTCACGGAAAGCCTCGAAGTGGGATACCGCTTGTCCCCGCGGGGCCACCGATTCCTGTCGCTCCTCGACCGCCAGCCCTGATGGCCCGGGAATTCCAGGCCATGTCACGATTCCCCGCTCCCGGGTCTCCTCTTCGACTGCCGCCCCCGAGTCGAGATCGATCAAGGGCTTCCCGGTTAGAACGGCGCTCGAATCATGCGGACCCGGCCGTTGAGGAATTCTGAGAGGAAGAGGTTCCCCTGGCTGTCGAAAACCAGGCCCGAGGGGCTGCTGAGTGTGGCTGCACCTGCGGGTCCGCCGTCGCCTGAAAAGCCCCTCTCGCCGCTCCCTGCCACGGTGGTGATCATTTGGGTTTCTGCGTCCACCCGGCGAATGACGTTGTTGCCGGTGTCGGCAATGTAGAGATTCCCGGCCTCGTCGAAAGCGATCCGGCGGGGCAATGCCAGCTCTGCTTCGCGCGCGGGTCCGCCATCGCCTGAAAAGCCTGTCTGGCCGCCGATTCCCGCTACCGTGTCAATAGTAAGGCTAGTCAGGTCGATTCGGCGAACACTGTGGTTTCTTGCGTCTGCGACGTAGAGGCCACCGGCGAACGGCCCCTCTGGAGGGCCCAGGGCCAGGCCTTGCGGCGAGAAGAGGTCAGCTTCGACTGCCGGTCCCTGGTCGCCCGAAAACCCTGGTTCTCCGGTACCTGCGAGGGTGTCGATGATTCCACCGTCCGCCTCGATGAGGCGAATCACCGCGTTGCCCGTGTCCGAAAAATAGATCGTGCCGGCGGCATCGACGACCACTGAGAAGGGCGCGTTGAGTTCGGCGTTTTGTGCCGGCTCACCATCGCCGGAGAAGCCGCTCGACCCGGTGCCGGCCACTGTGGAGACGGTGCCGTCTGGCTCCACGCGCCGGATCCGGTGGTTGAGGGTGTCGGCGATCAGAAGGCGGCCTTGTTCGTCCAGTGTGATTCCCCGAGGCGAACGAAGGCTGGTCTCGAGCGCCGGATCTCCGTCCCCCGAAAAATCGAAGATACCGGTTCCCGCTACTGTGCCGATCAGGCCCGTCTCGGAGTCGACGACCCGGATGCGGGCGTTGCCACGATCGGTGATCAGCAGGTTTCCCTGGGCGTCGATGAGCAGGTCTTCGGGGGTCAGAAGAGAAGCTTCGGTCGCCGGGCCGCTGTCGCCGGTGAAGGAGGCTTGACCGGCCCCGGCCACCGTGGTGATGACGCCGGTGAGTGCGTCGACTTTGCGAATGCGATTGTTCAGGAACTCAGCGAACAGAAGATCGCCGGCCGCGTCGATGGCCACGGCCGTCGGAAAGTTGAGCTCTGCTTCCGTACCGAGACCTCCATCTTGGGAAAAACCGGGCACTCCCGTTCCCGCCAGACTCTCAACGGTCCCATCCCCGAGATCCAACTCGAACACCCGGTGGTTTCGCAAATCCGAAAAGACGATGTCGCCGTCGAAGTCGACCAGAATGCCCGAAGGCCGTTTCAGCTCGAGGCCCTCCGAGGGATCGCCGGCGACCGTCGTGATGATCTGGGTGTCGGCGTCGACCCGGCGGATCCGAGCGTTGCCCCGGTCAGCGATGAACAGGTTGCCCAACGGATCCAGAGCGACCCCATCCGGAAAGTGCAAGGTTGCCAGAGAAGCCGGGCCTTCATCCCCGTCGAAGCCCACGTCTCCGGTTCCCGCCACTGTGGTAATGATCCCGCTGGTGTCGACTCTCCGGACTCGATGATTCTCCATATCGGCGAAGAAGAGGTTGCCCGATCGGTCGATCGCCAGGCCCCTGGGGCCATTCAAGTTTGCCAGGGTGGCTTGACCGTCGTCCCCCGAATAGCCTGGCTCGCCGGTCCCCGCGACTGTGCGGATGGTTCCGGTGGCGGAATCGACTCTGCGGATCACGTGATTGAAGGTGTCCGAGATCAAGAGATTGCCGGCGCGATCGAAGGCAAGCTGGGTTGGAAGATTCAGATCAGCCGCTAGTGCATTACCACCATCGCCCGAAAACCCGAAATCTCCAGTGCCGACAATCGAGGTGATCAGGCCGGTGACGGGATCCACTCTCCGGATGCGGTTGTTTTGATCGGAGATCACGATCGCGCCCGTCGAGTCGACCGCCAGACCCGCGGGGAAGGCAAGGACCGCTGCCGTGGCAGGTGAGCCGTCCCCCGTGAAGTTGCTGCCCCCGGCAAAGGTCGCGATCTCACCCGGAGCGAGTTCCACGTCGGGCGGTCTCACCGACAGCGGAACCTGGGCCAGGCCTCCGCGGTTCTGAACGGTGAGCGTGGTGCGGCCACTCGGGAGCGCCGGCGCCAGGAAGACGATCGTTTGAGTATCCTGGACGGTCGGATCGATTACCTCTACTCCCCGGATGAACACCCGTGATTCCGGGGCAAAGTTGCCTCCCTTGACTGTCATCAGCTCGCCGCCACTGCTGGAGACGGCCCCGGGTCGGACTTCGAGGATGACCGGTCCCCCAAACCGAACTTCGGAAGTGGCCGTCGCGGCGTCGGCTACGACCAGCCGTCCCTCACCAGTCAAAGCGAGGCCCTGCGGTTCTGTGAATGAGCCGGGTTGGGCGGCGGGGACTACGGCCCCTTCCGGAGTCACGACCAGCACCCGGCTCGCCGCGGGTTCGCTGACGAAGATGTTGCCGGCTGGATCGACAGCCACTCCGGTGGGCCGGCTCGTGAGGGCTCCGACTCGCGGACCTGGATGGCGAGCCCCCTCTGTCCTGGCCGCGGGTGTCAAGCTTCCAATGGTTTCCACCTGGGCAACGTCCGAACAGGCGGAGGCTTCAGGACAGATGATCCGGCGGAGTGAACTGTTACCGGTGTCGGCTACGATGACTCGGATGGGCGCAGGGGGCAGACCCTGCAGTTCGCGCTCCGTCTGCTCGCTCAGAGATGCAGGTTCCAAGGCGAGACCCATGGGGGAGTCGAACCTGGCCTCAGATCCTGTCCCGTCTGCCGCCCCGGCCTCTCCAGCCAGTCCCGCGATGGTTTGTACTGTCCCTGCGGCCAGGTCGATCCGCCGGACAACATGGTTCCCGGTGTCCGCGACCCAGAGACCTCCGCGAGAATCCACTGCCAAACCCTGGGGTGTCCGGAACCGGGCCTCGAGCATGGGTCCGTCTCCACTCCCCGCTTCACCAGGTTGGCCGGCCAGTGTCTCGACCGTCCCCTGACTCCCCGGATTCACCTTCCGAATCAGGTGGTTGGCGGAATCGCTCACGAACAAGCTGGCATCGGCCTGATTCAGGGCCAGATAGGCCGGGCGGCTGAAACGCGACGCCAGGCGCTCTCCGTTTTGAAATCCAGGAGAGCCGGCGATCCCGGCATAAACCTCCGGGTTCTCACCGATGTCCGGTGCCAGCAGGACCGTGTGTGCCCGAGTGTCCGCCAGGTAGACTCGGCCGGCCTGGTCCTGATCGATTCCGGTAACGCCGATCGCACCACCGCCGGAAGCGACCTCGACGACCGTGATCGTCACAGTGGTCACCACGCCGCCCGCCGAGACCGTCAAAGTCGAGAACCCTCGTTGACTGCCAGTGATTCTTCCGCTGGAGTTCACCGAGGCGACCTCCGGGCTGATGCTGGAGAAGGTGAATTCGAAATCGTCCCGAACCGTCCCTTCACTGTCCACCACCAGGGGAGTCAGTCGAAGGTCATTGCCCGCGTTCACTGTCACTTCCCTCGAGAGAGGTATGAACGGGTCGAGGAGCACTCTCTGCGCGGTGGCCGTATTGCCCGGCCGAAACTGGCGCACGCTTCCAGCCGCGAGAGTCCATACGAACTGGCTGTCCAACTCCTCGCCCAGTGGAACGATCAGTTCGCTACCGTCCGATTCGAAGAACCGGAGCGTACCGCTGACCGGGTTCTCCGTGTCGGTATGGATGAAGATCAAGCGGGTGGAGAATTCTCCAAACCCCGAAGTCCTGCCAAAGCCGACCTGCGGAAAGACGAGGGTTGTTGCCTGTCCGATCCGGGTCAAGTCCGCCACGGGCAGCGTGGTCAGAATGTCTTCTTGCCGGGTGTTTCTGGTCAGCTTCAGAGTGACCGGGACGACTTCGAAGGGCGCGGCAATCTCCAGGATTCCGGTAAAGCCGTTCGGCAGGTCGGGAAAGAGCTGATCGGCGAAGATGGGGAGATGCCCCCCACTCACCAGGTCTCTGGCCGTCTCGTCGAGGAGAAAGCCGTTTCTGTCGAGCAGGCGAAATGTGACACTGAGAGCTTCGTTGCCCGGGCTCGCGATCGCGACTCCCGTTTGCGTCTGGACGTGATCGACAAGAATCCGGGCCCGAGTGGTCGCCAAAATGGCCCCCACTCCCGCTTCCGAGATCAGATTTCCAATTCCGTCACGAAACTGAAAGATGGCCGTGCCGCCCGGGGCAATGGTTCCCTCTTCGACCGTCACTACGGCGTAACCGGCAAGGACTCCCGCCGGTGAGGTCAAGGTTCCCTGGAAAACTCCGTCCGGGAACAGCGTATAGTCGAATCTCGAGCCCGGAACGCCGTCCAGCTGGAGCTCCAGGGGGAGGCCATTCGAGCCGGTCAATTGAATCTGGCCCGAGAGCGCCTGCGAAGTGGGGTTGATGAGGATGATCTGGGTGGTGATGCTGCCCCCGGCTGCCAGGTGTGGAAACACGATCGAGGGGCTGACGGCGCCCGCGGGCGAGGCCATCGTGTCGAGGTCTACCACGGGAAGTGTCGCGAACAGGGGCTCGCCGTGGACGTTGGTGCCCTGGCGGATGGTCACGGCGGCCAGGCTTTCGTCTCCCTCTACCTCGAAGCCCACACTGCCGATGAGCCCCTCCGGCAGTTCCCCGAAGAGCTGGGTGACGAACCGGGCACGATGTCCTCCAGCGGGAAGCACGAGTTCGGTCTCGTCGACTGTGTTTCCGCCGGCATCGCGGAGAGTCAGCGCGGCTGTGACTTCCGAATCGGAAGGGTTCGCCAACGCCAGCCCGGTGGGAATCGTGGCGTCGACGAAAATCCTGCCCCTCCGGGTGGGCTCAACAGCGGTGACACCCGCCTCGGACACCAGGATGCCCTCGGCATTGCGAAACGAGTAGAGCGCGCTCGAGACCGGCAGGATACCGCCTTGGTCCGCCTGGATGACTGCGTAGCCCACCTGAACGTCCGACTGCGACTGGACGCTCAGGGTCCAGAGGATCAGGGCGACCGATATCACTAATCCAGTGAGAATTCCACGCACCAAAAACCGCCAGACCGTTCAAGGACTCCTCGGATCGAGTCCCGAGGATTTGAAGCAATTATAGGGAGCGTGGCTCCAAAGGCCAACTCTGGCCGACACGAGCGAACAGAGATTCGGATTCCGGAGGATTTGGTCAGGATTACAGGATTGACAGGATCATTTTCGAATCCGTGTCCGGAAACTCTGGTCGAGCAGACTTGCCCCGTCCCCTTGGGAACGCCGATTCCCTCCAGTCCAATCGACGCGTCCAGGAGCCAGAGGACTCGTCCCCTATCCTGTTCATCCTGATCCTGTCGAAGAATTCCGGGGAGCTCGCCGTATCCACTGAAGCCGGGGATGAGGAGCGACCGTCACTTCGGCTGCAACCGCTCGAGGGCCCAGCGGGCCGCGCGGGCATAGGGCGAGTCGCTCTCCGCCAAGGCGGTGACTTCGTTCTCCAGTGAGGTTTCGTTCTGGAGCACGATCAGGCTGAGGGCGACCTGGACTTCCTCAGCGGGTGAAGCGGGCTCGCGGAGAATTCTGGCCAGGAAGCTGGGGTTGGCCGTGCCCAGCATTTCCCGCACTCGTTCCGCAGCTTGGCGATATTCCAATCTGACCGATGCAGAACCCTTGGGTGCCAGGGCCAACCCCCACCAGAATTTTTCTTCGAATTGCAGGTAATCGGCCGCGGGAAGCTCCCGGGCTTCGCTCCGGTAATCGAGAGAGGCCGCCAAGGCCCGTAAGTTTTGCTGAATCCGCCGGTCGACCCTGGTTTCCTCCGACAGGATCTGGGCCACCTGAGTGCTGACCTGCGGATCGCTCAGGGATCGGAGAAAGCCGCTGGCGTACAGAGAGGCCACCCGCGCCTGGGGGCCACTGCCGAGGCTTCCCCGGGCCAGATCCAGGAGTTGAGCCCGGGCAGTTTCGTCCCCCAGAGCCGCCAGAGAAGCCACGCCCAGCGCCTGCGCAGACAGGAAGAGGTTGTCCCGTTGAGCCGTCGTCAGCAGCCCGAACTGGTCCGCCGGATCGGCGATTCGAACCAGAGTCAGCGCCGCAAATGCATAAACCGTCGGCGGTTGTTTGGCTTCGACCAGAGCGGTGAGCAGTTGGGGCACGGCCTGCCGGCCCTGTTCCGTCGCGATTTGCTGAGCCAGGTCGGGAAGCCGGGCAGCGTTGGCCCGGTCGGCGGCCACCTGCAGGGCCTGCTCCACCGCTGGAATTTGCTGCTGCATCTCCGTACCTCTCACCGGGCCCACTGCAGCCGCAAGCAGCAGGAGCACGGCGGCCACGCGTCCGAAAGATTTCATGACCCTCTCTCCTATCGCTGGTTCCACCAGAGGTCCTCGGCTGCGCTGGGAATCGCCCGCCGCACATTGGTGCCGCAATGAATCGACCCCGATCCGTTGTGGTAGATGCGTTCCTCGGTGAAGGTGACCGTCGTGAATCCGACTCGTTGGCAGGCTTCTTCGGCGTAGAACTCCAGGATGTCCCGTTTGGGTGCGCCGCCCAGGACCTCGGGTCCGTGGGTCTGGGCCACGAAAACGGTAGTCCCGTCCACCACCGAGTTGACGATGTTGTTGGTATGGGCCAACGCTCCTCCGGCGTCCCGGAAGAGCACGGGAAGCTCGATGTTGTCGCTGCTGGGTCGGGTCCGGAAGAGAAACTGGTGGCCCTTCCTGGCCGTCCCCGACCACCAGTCCTGGAGGATGTAAACGACCTTGGAATCCGAGACGAAGTCTTCGCTCTTCTTGCCCGCCCCGTCCGCGGCCCAACCTCCCCCACCTGCCCGCCGCTGGAGTGTGAAGTCATCGGGTCCGGTGAACCTGAGGCGCCATCTGACCTCGGCGCCGGCCCCATCGTACCCTTCCAGGTACCCTACTCGGTGCAATCGAACCGCGTTGGTGTTGCTGACCTGACCGGTGACCGAAGGCTGAAGTCCCAGCTGCCCCCGCACTCCCTGGATCTTCTCCGAATAGCCGTCTGGCCTTGCGAAGTTATGGTTTCGCAAAGCGACGTTGGTCAGGATGTCATCCACGCTCCGGGGTCCTCCATTCATTCCGCCCAGCAGATTCTCGGCGCCGCCCCCGTGAAATTTCTTCGCAATCAACAGTAGCGCCCAGGCGGCCTCGGGAGACGCCACGCGCGCTCTCTGGCTCGCCGACGATGCAAAGCTCACCACCTCGTCGATATGACCCAGCGCCATCCAGGTCAGGTCGATGTCGTCGACCACGCGCTGGACCTCTTGGGCCCGGAGAAACTCGACGATATCGGAGTTGATCTCGTCCGACGGCCCCTTTCCAAAAACTATGATGCCGAATTTGTCCCGGGGTTGGACTTCCATGTTGCCGCCGTCGTCTTGATCCCCCCAAGCGGGGTTGTTGTAGAACCTGGCGATCAGGCCGATTCCGTCGCGCATCAGGGTGTCACGAACCCAGGTGTTCAGCAGGCCTCCCCACCTGCGGCCCCGGGGGAGGCCGAGGATCACGTGCATCCGGCCGTACGGCGCCTGTGCGTAGCCGATCTCGTAGCCGTCCTGCTGCCAGGGATCCCCGGTCGTCGTGACGTCCAATCGGGCCCCGTAACTGGCGCCCAATTTGGTGCGCAGCTCGGCGTTGCCTCCACCCCGATCCTCGACGAAGACTGCCGGCGCCGCAGCATCGATGTTCTGCTTGTGCGAGAAGGCGATGAAGGGGGACACGCGGAGCTGAACTTCGTCCTTGCAGATCAAGTTCCCGCCGAGGAACACTTCCAGGATTGCCGTCACCGGTGCCCCGAACTCGATTCCTTCGATCCCGAATTTGACGATGCCGGTGCCTTTGAAGATGTCGTAACTGCGCTCCTCGGGCTTGCCCGGTGCGGGATTCTTCAGAAACGTCACCCGGGAGGTTCCCGCACCGACGGACGCGTCCGAGGGATTGCCGGGGCCGATCAATTCTTTGTCGCCGTCCTGGATCGCGAGGTCGTTTCCCACTTTTCGAGTCGGCAGGAATATCCTCACTCTCCGGTTGGGTACGGTGGGCGCGAAATAGGCATTCTCGCCGGTCACTTTCTCCACGCGAAGCACGATTCTCAGGTCGTCTGGCAGGGTGCGGGGCCCCAGTTTGTGGGCCCAGAGCTCTCCGATGTCTGCGACGTCGGCGTTTCCATTGACGACACTGTCCGGATCGTCGTCGAACCCGTCGCCGTCCAGGTCGCCGCCCGGCCAGTTGTCGGGCTTGTCGTCACGAGCGGCGCCTGCCTGGTCCTCGTCGCTGTTGGGCAGCACCACGGCTCCGCGCTTGTCGGCGCCGCGTTCCCACTCCTCTTCGCGGGTGTCATCCCGGTCCGCCTCGACGGTGCCGTCGCGATCGGCGTCCACGTCCAGGTCCACCTTCAGCACGGTCAACTTCAGGCGGTCCTCGCATTTGGGATCGGCACAGCTCAGCACCAGCTCGACGTCGCCGAGTTCATCGCTGGCCTTGATGCCTTCGATCCAGAGGGTTTGATTGAACACACCCGGGCCGAAGGTCTTGGGAAGGGGCACCTCGATCAGCTTCTGACGTTGCTGCCAGATGCGGATGCGCTCCTTGCCCTTGGGGGCGTCGAGCACCATGGTCTTGGCCGGATCTTTGTCAATCCTGAGTTGCATCAGCTCGTCGTCGGCAGCGACGTTGTCGTCGGCCAGGTCGATTTTGCCGTCCTTGTCGTCGTCGTCCACGTTCAGGCACAGAAAGCCTCCCGGGCACACCTCGTCAGCCTCGGCCAGCCCCTGCAACTCGAGATCGAGCCGAGCGATCTTCACGGGAATCTTCTTGGGGACGGCCGGGTCGGCGGCCTGTTTGCCACTGTCCTGAATCTCCAGGGTGATGCTGTCCTGCTGGACACCCGAGGGCGCCCGATAGATGACGGTGGTCTGCCGGCTGTTGGTGAGAGCGACACCTCCGGGATATTCGGAGAACCCTCCGGCGGCCGATTCCCAGCGATAGGTGACTTCGTCGATCAGCGACGGCCGGCGAGAGTCCGTGCCGCATTCACCTCCGTCGCAGAGGAGCTGCAGAGTGTCGCTGTCGCTGCCGCCCGCACCCAGGATGACCACTTGTCCGGCGCACACCTCGAGCTCCTGGGGCGCCTCGCCCACCAGTTGGGCGGGAATGGCGGCCCATTTCTCCTCCTGGGGACGGCAATCACAGGCTCGGGGAGTGATGACCGAGGGCGCGCTGGTATCGGCCTCTTTCTGGAGCGAGACGGTGCGTGTGTATTTGCATTCTTCTTCCCGCGCCACGCTCAGGTCGAAGACGATGCGGGCGGGTTTGTCGTTCCCTCTCGATTCGGTGACTTCGGCCAGCAGCCTGGCCTCGGCAGTCTCGCCCACCTCGAGATCCGGGGGCTGAAACAGGGTGGCGGGCCCGGAACCCGACAGGAGCGTGCCCTCACCCTCCAGCTTGGTCCATTGGTAGCTCACGCTGTCCACGATCTCGATGGCTTTGGTGGCGCTGCACCGGGACTGCCCGTCGGCCAGGCAGTGGCAGCTCTGGAAAAGCTGGTCCAGGTCGGAAGCCTGGACGATCAGCGGGACGACCTCGTTGGTGGCGCTGCTCGAGCTTCCGGTCTGCGGCTTCAGGGCCTCGACTGAAATCCCCGATCCGGGCTCGATTTTGGTCGTCAGCAGGCATTCGTTCACCCGCTCCGTGGTTTCGTTTCCGAACAGGATGGCGGCCAGGGTCGGTCGCTCGAATTCAGGGACTTCCACGGTCACGCTGGAAGGAGTGGTGGCCCTCCAGCCACTCCGCTCCGCCTCGCGAATCGTGTAGAGCCCCGGTCCCACCTCGAACTGGAAGCGTCCACTGGCGTCGGTGGTCGCAGTGCGGGTGCCTTCGAGTCCCGTCAGAGACACTTCCCAGCCCTGCAGCGGCGGTTCGTCACCCGGGATCGTGGGTGTCGTCGGATCCCCCTCCCAGATGCCGTTACCGTTCCGGTCCCAGTACTTGTAACCGACGATCTGCTGGGGCGGGGCCAGGACGGTCATCTCGACGCCCAGGAGCTCGCGGTCCTGCGTGCAGCCGGGCTCCTCCAGGCAGTCCAGGCATCGGACGGTCAGCTGGCCTCGATAGACGGCGGGAGTCAGGCCGGCGGAATCGAATCGGACGGCGATTTGACGGCCCGCGCCCGGAGCGACCGCAATGTTGTCGGCCGGTTCGAGGAACGTCAGAAAATCCAGTCGATCCTTTTCCAGTCGAAAGACGTGGCCGGCAAAACATCGGTTACGGACGGTCACGGTTGAGCGGACGTTCTGGTCCTGCTCGATCTGAACGCCAGGCGAGTTCCTGGCCGGCTTGAGGTGAAGATCCGTGAGAAATGCCTGGTCCGACGGCCAGAATGCAAGCTATGGCCAAAAGATTTCGAGCACTGGCGGCTCTCATTTACTTGCCCCCGGATTCTCCGCTACGGGCGTCCCGTTGGTGACGGGCTAGGGCCGGGTTGTAATGCGCTGAAAGAACTGGAACTCGAGCGAGAAAGCACGCTCTCCGCGTCGAATCGAATGTTAACAACTGGCGCGACAGGGTGTCAATGGACAGCCTGGCGTGACTCTTGCCAGGAACACCGAGCTCGAGTCGATCCCCATTCCGAGTCACGCAGGCCAGGACCAGAGAGTCCGGAATCACGCCTCTATTGAGGCTGACCGGCCCAGGCCGAGTCTTTGAAGTTCCGGTAACCGGGCCGATATCGCAAATTGTCGCTTTCGCTGATCGTTCCGTCCTTGTCGTATACGAGGAAGGTCACCACCGCTCCGCCGCTGTGCGAAATGCTGCTGCGGAAGAAGTTCTGAGCCGTCTTGACACTCCCTCCCGCCGCAACCACCTTCAACTGCAGGGTGTGAGCGCCTCCCTCCAGAAGCTGTTTGAGCCGCTCGGCCCGAATCAGCCGCGCCATCAGGTTCAAACCGCTCGCCTTTTCCTTGGCCATCAGGACATCGAGTACGCCCGCGTACAGCTCTTTGGCGGTCCGCGCCTGAACGACTTCTCGCTCCAGCAGCCGGTTCTCCGCCTGGAGTTGGCCCTTGGAAGCCGTCCTCTCGAGCTCCTGCTTCTCCTTCCTCTTGTCGGCTGCCCGCTGCACCAGCACCGCAATCTGCTGGCCGCTCGCTCCCGCCGTTTCCAACTCTTCGATTTCCTTCTCCAGTGCTGTGATCTCCTGGTCCAGTCGGGAGATGGCGGCAATCCTCTGCGCCCTCGCCGCGCGGGCCGCCTCCAGGAACCGGATCATTCGGTCGACGTCCCTCGAGGTGAGCGCGAGTTGCGCCATCCGCCGTTCGAAGGGGCTGTCGGTCTCGAGGAGGCCGAGAGGGAAGGCCGCCGTGTTGTGAATCACGCGCGTCCCGTCCTGCGAGTCGCAGGTTCGACTACCGGCTGGGCGTGCCCTCGTGGCCGCGGCCAGTTCGGCGATCAACGCCTCCTGGGCCAGCGTGAGGGCCTTGCTCGTTACCGCCACATTGGTGCGAAACAGGGAGAAGACCTCCAGCGCGGTGGAAATCGCGACTCCGGGGAAGAGAGACGTCACTGACTCGGTGAACTGCGCATCCAGGAATTCCTGAATCTGTCTGCCGCGATTCTGGGGATCGTCGCTCAGGTTCAGCAGCTCCGGCGGTAGTCCGCCGAAGGCGGTCTCGACCTGATCCAACTGCCGGCCGAATGCTTGCAACTCGGTGATGGCGCTCAGTTCCGATTCGTTGTGAATCACCAGGTCGCCGGCGGGAAGCCTCTGCGCGATCTGGCAGGCGATTTTCTCCAGAGCCTCGTAGGCGATGATCTGGCTCTCGACGGGAGCGTCGCCTTCGGCCTTCACGCTTCCCTGCCGTTCGGTGGGCAGATCGGGCACATGGAGACCGATCAGTTCGCGCCGGGCTTTGAGCAGTTCCAGTCGCTTGTTCAGCAAGTCCAGCTCCGCTTGCAGGGCGGTCAAGCGAGGGTCGGCCGGCTCTGCAGCCGGTTCGTCCGCCGGTTCGTCGGCCGCCAGCAGGCAAGGTGCCAGGAGCAAGAGCAGGAGCAGCACCCCCTTCGAGCACCCCGAGAAAAATGGTGAGGGAGAGGTCGGATTCGACGTTTCGTGCTTCATGTCTTTCCTTTCTTCGAGGCCGCCGTGCGGCTCGAGACGGGGAGCGGACCGCTGAAGCCGCTCCTGCACACCTGGTTGCCCGAATCGTTCGGTCAAAAGCGTCCACGCGGACCATGTGCAACGGCTCGAGGCCCAGGTCCGCAGCCCACAACGGTCTCCTTTGGCGTGGCCTGCCACGATGTGACTCGTTGGAAGCCTGCTCCCGGCATCCGGTCGGGAGCCTCCCCACCGAGTCGCAACGCTGGCAGATCCGTCTGCCGGTTCCAAAAAATTCCGCTGTGTCGAGAATGATCGTTCGCCTACCTGCTATAGCGGAAGCGAGAGGGAATTGGGGCCAAGGGGAATTTTGCCCGCGCTCGGGCAGGGCCGTCTCGAACCAGATCCGAACCTCGAATCGGGGGCCGCAGCGGCTCCACCCGGAGGTCGGACGGCGGCGTCACTGCCGACGGAAATGACCAGGCACACCGAGAGTCTGCGGACGGGTGGTGGCGCGGGCCAGCGAGTTGCGAAGCGAAGGGGGAATTTGCTATTTTTTTCTATTCCAGAATGAGCTATGTCCCATTGCCGGGCAGGAGAGAGGAGAAGTCCTCACCGGCGAAGAGGAGGATGGAACGAGATGGCGAATAGCTCCCCCCGAACCATGATCGAGGCCAAGGGGCTCAGCAAGTTCTACGGACCCTTCGTGGCGATCCAGGACATCACGTTTGCGATCCCCGAGGGGCAGATCGTCGCTTTCCTGGGACCGAACGGGGCCGGGAAGAGCACGACCATGAAAATTCTGACCGGATATCTGGCGCCCAGCCGGGGAGACGCCTCCATCGCCGGACTGGATGTCCGTGCGGAGCGCATCGAAGCAGCCAGGAAACTCGGCTACCTGCCCGAGAACGGCCCCCTCTACCAGGACATGACCCCGATCGAGCTGCTGCGCTTCTTCGGGGAAGCCCGCGAAATGGAACCGGCTTTCCTGGAGGAGAGAATCGAGGCCGTGGTGGGTCGTTGCTCCCTGGAATCGGTGTTGGAGAAGCCGATCGGAAAGCTGTCTCGGGGATACAAACAGCGTGTCGGTGTGGCTCAGGCCCTCCTGCACGACCCGGAAGTTTTGATCATGGACGAGCCCACCGCCGGGCTGGACCCCAACCAGATTCGCGAATTTCGCGAGAGCATCCTGGAGCTGGGCCAGTCCAAGACCGTCCTGATCTCGACCCACATCCTCCGCGAGGTGGACGCCGTCGCCAATCGCGTCCTCTTCATTCATGAAGGGAAATTGATCTTCGACGGCCCCCCGGACGAGCTCCGGGAGGACGGTTCGCTGGAGCGTTCCTTCTATCGACTCACCAACGGAGGACGCCGGGCCGCAGGCGGAGAGAATGCGGCGGCTGCTTCCGAGGAGCCGTCCCCGAGCGGTGACACTGCCGGCAGGGAGGGCGAATGATGCTTCCGGTGAACACTCGAGTCGTGCGCGCCCTGGTCAAACGCGATCTGCGGATGTATTTCAGCAATCCGTCCGGATACGTGTTCGTCACCCTGTTCATTTTTCTCAGTGCCGCGGCCGCCTTCTGGCAGGATCGTTTCTTCCTCAACAACCTGGCCAATCTGGACGAGTTGAACCAGGTGTTCCCCTACCTGCTGCTGTTCTTCGTTCCGGCCCTGACGATGGCGGTCTGGGCGGACGAACGCAAGCAGGGGACCGACGAACTGCTGTTGACCCTGCCCGCCACGGACCTGGAGGTGGTCCTGGGCAAGTACCTGGCGACGCTGGGAATTTACACCGCCTCGCTGTTTCTCTCCTGCAGCCACGTTCTGGTCCTGTTCTGGCTGGGAAGCCCCGATCTCGGGCTGATGTTCGCGAACTTCTTCGGATACTGGCTGATCGGGGGATCCTTGATCGCCGTCGGGATGCTCGCCTCCCTGCTCACGGCCAACATCACCCTGGCCTTCATTCTGGGAGCGGCCTTCTGCTCGCTGTTCGTGCTCGTGGACGTGCCGGCTTCGTTCTTCAGCCCGGGACTCAGCCGCTTCCTGGAGCCGCTGACCGTCTTCGGCCACTTCCCGGACTTCGCCCGCGGCGTCATCAGTTTTACGGGATTCCTCTATTTCGTCTCCCTGGCGGGGCTCTTTCTCTTCCTCAACGTCCTCGTCGTGGGACGCCGCCACTGGCCGCGCGAGGCGGACGGATATCCGATGTGGCTGCACCAGACCGTCCGCAGCGTCGCACTGGCGGTGGCGCTGATCAGTCTGAACGCCCTCGTGGGTCGCGCCGCTTTGAGAATCGACGCGACGGCCGAGGGACTCCACTCGCTCTCGGGCGAGACTCGCCGTCTCATCGGGGAGCTGTCGGAGGATCGTCCCGTCTTCATCCAGGCCTTCGTCAGCGACGAGGTTCCGGAGGAGTACGTTCAGACTCGGGCCAACCTGCTCGGCATCTTGCGCGAAATCGATTCGGTGGCGGGCCCCAAGGTCGAAGTGATCATCCAGCCTACCGAGCTGTACACGGAGGAGGCTCGGGACGCTCGTGAGAAGTTTGGAATCGTGGCGCGCCAGATCCCCAATCTCAGCTCCGCCCGCGCCGGTTTCAGCGACGTCTTTCTGGGAGTGGCCTTCACGTGCGGCGCCGAAGAGCAGGTCATCCCCTTCTTCGACCGCGGGCTGCCGGCCGAGTATGAGCTGACGCGCAGCATTCGAGTAGTCGCCAAGGCCGAGCGCAAGAAGATCGGGGTAATCAACACCGAGATCCGCCTCTTCGGCGGACTCGACTTCCAGTCGATGCGGAGCACTCCCGCCTGGTCCGTCGTGGAGGAATTGGAGAAGCAGTACGAGGTGGTTCAACTTTCTCCTCAGAGCCCCATCACCGAAAAAGTCGACGCAGTTCTGGTGGTGCTTCCTTCCTCGCTCTCTCAGGAAGAGATGGACAACGTTCAGGCGGTCATCGAGCAGGGAATTCCAGCCCTTCTGCTGGTCGACCCGCTCCCGCTGGTGAACATCGGACTGGCCCCCTCCGAGCGCTCCGGGGCCAACCGGAACCCGTTCATGCAGCAGGGCGCCCCTCCCCGAGAGAAGGGGGACGTTCAGGGTTTCTTGGCCCGGCTGGGAGTTCGATGGGACAAGGCGGGCATCGTATGGGACACCTACAATCCTCATCCCGACCTGGCGCACCTGCCGCCCGAAGTCGTGTTCGTTGGACCTGGCAACGGGAATCCCGAAGCTTTCAACGCGAACGCCCGTGCCAGTGCCGAGTTGCAGGAGCTGGTCCTGCTCTACCCCGGGAGCCTGGACGAGGCGGCCGGAAGCGACCTGAGATTCGAGCCCCTTCTCAGGTCGGGGCAGCTTTCCGGGAACTTCAGCTACTTTCAGATGGTCCAGCGCAATTTTCTCGGCACCTCGCTGAATCGAAACTTGCCTCACCGGCCCGATGGCAAGGACTACATTCTGGCGGCCCGTGCGAGGAGCGCCGGCAACCGGCAGCCGCCCAGCGACGGCCAGGAAGAAGAAGCGAGCCAGGAAGAGGGCTCCCGGGAAGGCGAGTCCACGGAGGCGAGTGCCCCTCCAGCGCCCGGCACCGACGTGATCGTCATCGCTGACCTGGATTTCATCTCCGAGCAGTTCTTCCAGATCAGAGCCGTCGGGCCGCCCAATCTCAACTTCGACAACGTGACCTTCTTTTTGAACTGCATCGACGTGCTGGTGGGCGACGAGTCGTTCATTTCCCTTCGTAATCGCCGGGTGAAACACCGCACGCTGCAGCGGGTCGAAGAGCAGACGCAGAGGTTCATCGAGCAACGCGCGGCCGAAGAGAAACAGGCCGAAGACGAAGCCGGCCGAGCCCTGGCGGAGGCCCAGGGCAGGCTCGACGAGAGGGTCAACGAGGTCCGGCAGCGACCCGACCTGGACGCGCAGACGAAACAGATCATGGCCCGCAATCTCCGGGAAGTCGAGAGTCGTCGGCTGGAGGTTCTCAAGAGCAATATAGAGAGCGAAAAGCAGGCCAAGGTCCAGAGCAGCAAAGAGAACATGGAGGCACAGATTCGGAGGATTCAGAGCGGAATTCGAACTCTCGCCGTCCTTCTGCCGCCCATTCCCGTCTTCGTTCTCGGAGTCTTGATTTTCATTCGCCGCCAGGGCCGCGAGAGAGAGGGTGCCGCGGCGGCCAGGAGATTGAGGGCCAAATCATGAGCGAGATCAAGAGGACTCTGACATTTGGGGGGGTCGCACTCCTGTTGGCCCTGTTGGCACTGCTGACAGCTCCCCGGCGGGTGACACCCGACGCCTTCGCCGATCAGGGCGAGGCCTTTTTCCCCGACTTCGAGGATCCCAACGTCGCCACCACGCTCGAAGTGATCGAGTTCGACGAGGAAACAGCCGCAGCCCGCCCCTTCAAGGTGACCTTCCGTGAGGGGCGATGGACGATCCCTTCCCATCACGACTATCCCGCCGATGGGAAAGACCGTCTCGCCAAAACAGCGGCGGGTGTGATCGGCATCCGGAAGGACGATTTCCGGTCGGACAACGTGTCCGACCATGAAGCCTGCGGTGTGATCGACCCTCTGGACGAGGCGGTGAGCACGCTCGAGGGCCGGGGCAAACGCGTCACTCTCAAAGGCGAGAACGACGTGGTACTGGCGGATTTCATCGTCGGAAAGAAGCTGGAGGACCGGCCCGAGCTTCGGTTCGTTCGTATACCCGGACAGAAGCGGGTCTATGCCGCTCGCGTGGACATCGAGATCTCGACCAGGTTCGAGGACTGGATCGAAAAAGACCTGCTGCAGGTCGAGAGAGACGACATCGAACAGGTGATCCTCGAGGACTATTCCATCAACGAGGTCACTCGCAGTGTCGATCAGCGGGACGTCGTCACGCTGACCAGGGACGGGACCGGCTGGAAAGCCGACAAGATGCGGTCCAGTGAGGAAGTCGACAGCGGCAAGATGAGCAGCTTTCTCTCCTCCATCGATGGGCTGTCCATCGTGGGAGTCCGACCCAAACCGGCCGGCCTCTCCCAAAGTCTGCGGCGTGAAGAGGGAGAGTTGGCGATCACCCAGGCCGACCTCCTCTCGCTGCAGAGCAAGGGGTACTACTTCAGCCGGGACGGGAGCCTGCTGTCCAACGAGGGGGAACTGCAGGTCGTCACCAAGACGGGCGTGACTTACACCCTGCGCTTCGGTGAAGTGCTGTACGGAACCGGTGACGCAGTGACGGCGGGGACCCCGGGGAGCGACGAAAAGGAAAGCGGTCCCGGCGAGAACCGCTATCTCTTCGTCACGACCCACTTCGATTCCCGGAAGCTCGAGCCGCCGCCGCAGCCCTCCAATGCGGCCTTCAAGGACAAGAAAGAGGAGGAGTGGAGCGACTCCGATCGCCAGAACAAGCAGCTGCAGGACGCCTACGACGAGTGGCAGCGAAAAGTCGCGGAGGCCCGCAAGCGATCCGAGGAACTCAGTGCCCGGTTCGCCGACTGGTACTACGTCATCTCCTCCGACAGCTTCGAACAGCTCCACCTCACCCGAAAGGACCTGGTCAAGAAGAAGGAATCGTAACGAATGCCGGCCACCTCTGAACCCGGCGGCCGTTTTGGCATTCGGGTCGGCGCGAGTCGCCCGGCGCGCGCCCAGCGCCTGCGAGTTCCTCGTGCTCCACGACTGGAATCTTCATGACGCAGAGCAGTATGCTGGGTTTGCAGTGGACTGGAGCTACACCTTCGAGTCGTTCGACCGGTTGCTTTGCAGTGGTCTGAATCGTATCTGGAAGGAGCGAACCGAGGGCCTCGAGGACTTGATTCTCGGCTTCCACATCTATGACAGCCTCCCTGTCCTGTCTTTCGCCTTCACGCCCGGCAACAAGACCGATCACCTGGTCGACTTCCTGAGCCTCCGCCTGCAGCAGCTGTTTGACGGCAACGAGGTGCTGTTGCCCATCGTCAAGAGCGAGCCCCGCCGCATCGCCACCCATGAGGTGATTCACGACGGGATTCGCCGTTTCGGCTATTTCAGTTTCTTCATTCAGCTCTTCTTCTCACTCTATCGGCGGAGCACCTATGTCGAATTGCTGGAGATCGCCCTGGCGGCAGCCGAGGCGTACCGGGCCAAACTCCACCCCATCGCCCTCCGGATCCGATTCTGGACCAGAGTGCACCGGATGTTCGAGCTGGCCATCCTGGACGTCAAGCTCCATCGGGGCGAGCTGGCGACGGCCTACCTCGAACAGATGACGGCCCGCGGTTTCCTGGACCTGCAGGTGGGGCTCGAGTCGCAGAAAGAGGGCACGGTCGAGATGGAGTGGGGGGACTACGACGTAGCATCGCTCCTCGGTGCCGAAATTCCCGGGGAGTCCAAGCTCTATCCGATCGAGGAGCCCTTCACACAACCGCTGGAAGATTTCCCCTTCTACTCGCAGGAGCGCCTGCTTCAGTTCGTGGACGCCTGCTCGCTGTTCCAGCAGGAGCGCTGGGATCTCCCCTCCCGGCCGCCGATGCCGGTTGCCGGACTGGTGGAACGCCTTCCGGAGAGCTCCCTCTATCTGTCCTATCGCCAGATCGACGACTGGCTGCACTGCCTCGTGCTCGAGCGGGGCGAAGGTCCCCGCATATTCTGGTGT
>JBFKLX010000037.1:0-30890 GCA_041630155.1 Acidobacteriota bacterium | reverse complement strand
GAGCCGCAGGAAGCCCTCTCCCTGCCGGCCGAAGGCGGCGCCGGGGATGACGGCGACTCGATCCTTCAGGAGTCCCAGCGCAACCTCCAGGCTCGGACGGCCCAGGTCGGCGACCGAGAGGAGGAGGTAGAAGGCGCCTTGGGGATGGGCGAAGGCCCGCCCCAGGCGTTGATCGATCCAATCACAGGTGAACTTACGGTTTTCGTCCAGTTGCCGACGCCGGCGCTCCACGGCCGCCCGCCCCTCGGGAGAGAAAACGGCGAGAGCCGCCTTCTGAGCCAGCGTGGAGGCGCAGGAGGACGTGTACTGGTGCATGACGTTGGCCTTTTCGACCACTGCGGCAGGGCCACAGACCCACCCGATCCGCCAGCCGGTCATACTGGCCATCTTGGAAACGCCCGACAGGACGATCGCCCGATCGTCGATGTCCGCCAGGCTGGGCGGGCGTTCGGGCAGGCAATGGACTTCTCGATAGATCTCGTCGCTGATCAGATGGACATCGGCATCGCGGCAAAACCCAGCAATCCATTCCAGATCCCCGGACGCCAAGATCCGCCCGGTCGGGTTGGAGGGGGAATTGACCAGCACGGCCTTGGTCCGCGTGGACATCGCCCGCTCGAATTCCGAAGCGGAAAACATGAAGTCGTTCTGGGCCGGGAGCGCATAGCGCACGGGAACTCCGCCGGCCAACTGGATCACCGTGGCGTAGGCGACGAAACCAGGATCTGGAATCAGCACTTCGTCGCCCGGGTCGACCAGCGCGAACAGCAGGTCGAAGAGCGCTTCCTGACTACCGTTGGTGACGCAGACGGCGTCCCCCCGACGATTGCCGTGGTAGTTGCGGACGGCTCGGCCGAGCGAAGGAAGCCCGAGTGTCGGCGAATACAGGATCTTCTCCTCTTCGACCACCCGGATCGCTTCTTCCCGAACGACCGAGGGAGCGTAGAATTCCGGTTCCCCGATCCCCAGGTTGGCGCACCCTGCGGCCTGCAGCATGATCTGTCGGATCATCGAGAGGCCAATGTTGTCGAGGCGAGTCGCGAACGGGGCTGCCATCGTTACTTTCCTGGGACCCGGCGCGGGCTGTCACCAAAACGGCCCTGAAAGGCTTCCTCCTAACGGAGCCATTGCTCCAGCCGGACCGCAGTGTCGGTTCCGGCGTCGCGATACTTGACGATCACCGGGGTGTAAAGGCTGATCCCCTGGCTCCTCCCGAATGGACTGCTCACGGCCCGGCTCCCTGGAACCACCACGGCGTTTTCGGGAACGACCAGGTTTTCACCGGCAGCGGCCCGGATGACGCGTTCCCGGACCAAGTCGAAGATCGGAGTGGAGCGGGTGAGAATGACGCCGGCCCCCAGCACCGACCTCGTTCCTACTCGCGTTCCTTCATAAACCCCGCAGTTTCCGCCCACCAATACGTCGTCTTCGATGATCACCGGGATGGCGCCGATCGGCTCGAGCACCCCACCGATCTGAGCGGCGGCACTCAAGTGAACCCGCTTTCCGACCTGGGCGCAGGACCCGACCAGGGCATGGGAGTCGACCATCGTACCCTCGCCTACCCAGGCGCCCACGTTGATGTACATGGGAGGCATGCAGGTGACGCCCGGCGCGACATAACAGCCCCGGCGAATGGCGGAACCTCCGGGGACGACCCGGACCCGCGACTGCAGGCTCAGGCTCTTGAGAGGATAGGTGTCTTTGTCGAAGAAGGGGAAGCCTCCGGCCGAGCGGTCGGTCAGAACCCCCATGCGAAACCCGGCCAGGATACCCTTTTTGACCCAGGCATTGACGCGCCAGCCGCCCTGGAATGGCTCGGCTGCCCGCGCCTGGCCGCCATCCAGGAGTTCCAGGAAGCTGTCCAGCAACTGCCGGTCTTCAGGGGCAAACGCCTCTTTCTGGTAGAGTTCCTCGATGGCCTGTTGCATCATGCCCGAACCAGCCGCAGCGTTTCGAGTTCCGACTCCATACGCTTCTGATTGTCGGCACTCATGGGGCAGAGGGGAAGGCGATAGCAGTGCTCGATGCGTCCCATTCGATAGAGCGCATACTTGACGGGAATCGGGTTGGACTCCACGAAGTTGAGGTTCATGAGATTCAGGTAGCGAAAGTTGATCTCGCGAGCCTCTTCCAAGCGCCCTTCGCGGAGATGTCTCAGCATGGAACTCATCGGGCCGGGGATCAGATTGCTGGCAACCGAGATCAAACCTTCGCCGCCAAGAGCGACGGCGGCGAACGCAAGGTTGTCATCTCCGGAGAAGAGCTTGAAGCGGGCGGGGCGGCGGGCCAGGATTTCCATGATTTGGAAAATGCTCCCGCTGGCTTCCTTGACGCCCAGAATGAAGGGGAGTTCGGCCAGACGAAGTTGGGTGTCCGGCGACATGTTGGTGCCGGTCCGTCCCGGGACGTTGTAGACGACAAGCGATAACGAGGTGTGCCGGTGGATCTCCTGGAAGTGCAGCTGGAGGCCTGCCGGCGTCGGCTTGTTGTAGTAGGGCGTGACCGAGAGCAACGCGTCGGCCCCGGCTCCTTCGGCAAGGCGGGAAAGGCGAGACGCCTTGGCAGTATCGTTGCTGCCCGCCCCGGCCACCACGGGCACGGCCCCGGCGGCCGTCTCCACGCAGGTCCGGACCACCGAAACGTATTCCTCGTCGTTCAGGGTGACGCTTTCACCGGTGGTGCCACAGGGCACCAGGAAGTCGATGCCCTCTTCGATTTGCCAGGTCACCAGCTGGCGCAGCCGCTCGAGGTCGAGCGACCCATCGGACTGAAAGGGGGTGACCAGAGCAGTACCGCACCCCCGCAAGTTCTTTGAGTCAGTCACGGAAAAGAACCTCCTCGAGTTGAAAAAAACCTTGCTTGCCAATGATCCAATCGCAGGCGAACAGCACTCCCCGAGCGAAGCCCTGCCGGTTTCGAGCGGTGTGAACCAGCCGCAAGGTGTCGACTTCCGAGTCGAATCCCAACTCGTGGGTGCCCGGGAAGTAGCCTGCACGGATACTGGCAACGGGCACTTGTGTGCCGTAGGACTCCTGCAGAATGTTCTTCAGGCTCAAGGCCGTACCAGAAGGCGCATCTTTCTTTCGGCTGTGGTGAGATTCGAAGAGATAGGGCGAAAACTCCTCGAATCGAGAGAGCAGCTGGGCGGCCGCCCGGGACAGATAAAAGAGGGCCTGCACCCCCAGGCTGAAGTTGCTCGAATAGAGGCAAGTCCCCTCGCTCTCCTCGACGAGCTGGCGGACCTCCTCCAAATGCTCCTGCCAGCCGGTGGTTCCGACCACGATGGGAAGTTTCACCTCGATCGCCTGAGCCACATGGGAGGCCACAACCGAGCCGACCGAAAAATCGACCAGCACATCGGCCTGCTCGATCCAGCTACCCGTCAGCTTTCCAGTGTCCTCCGCCCGCCCGATGCGCTGAACGATCTGGTGACCGCGCGCCAGCGCGACATCTTCGATCGTGCGCCCCATCTTGCCGTAGCCGATCAGTGCGATGTTCATGGTCGGTACGCTCCTAAAAGGGCTCCTTCTCCGACGCTGAGTCAGTCGACCAAACCCTGCCGCACTGCCACCTCGGCGTTCAGAATCGAGGCGCCGGCAGCCCCTCGGATGGTGTTGTGGCCCAACACCACGTACTTCACATGCAGCAGGGGGCAGGGCCGGATCCGTCCTACCAGGGAGCACATCCCGTCATGTTTGGCCACGTCCAGCCGAGGCTGCGGGCGGTCGGGCTCCTCCATGACGATGACCGGAAAAGGTGGGGCGGAAGGAAGTTGCAGCTCGGTCAGCGGGCTCTTGAAATCTCGGAAGCACTGCTCGACTCGATCGGGAGAGACGGACTTTTCGAACCCGACCGAGACACATTCCAGGTGGCCCTCTTCGACGGCCACGCGGTTGGCCTGAGCACTCACGCGAAAGTCCGCAGCCACGAAGCGATCGCCCTGGAGCGTCCCCAGGATCTTCTGTGGCTCCGTCTCGATCTTGTCCTCCTCCCCCCCGATGAACGGCACGACGTTTCCCAGGATGTCCAGGGAGGGGACTCCCGGATAACCGGCTCCCGAGATCGCCTGAAAGGTCACGACGTTGACTTCCTGCAGTCCAAATGCCCGGTGCAGTGGACCGAGTGAAAGGGTCAGCACGATACCGGAACAGTTGCCATTGGTCACGATGGCCCCCGGCCACCCCCTCTTCTTGCGCTGCAGCGTGAGCATGTCCAGGTGGTCGGCATTCAGCTCCGGGATGATCAGGGGAACATCGGGATCCATGCGGTGGTTCTTGGCGTTGGAGAAGACCCAGTGCCCCGCTGAGGCAAAGGCCTCTTCCACTTCTCCAGCCACCGACGAGTCCAGCCCTGAGAAGACGATTCTGCAGTCCAGATTGGGAGTGCATTCCTTGACTTCCAGGTCTCTGACGCACTCGGGCATTCCAGGGTAC
Organism: Acidobacteriota bacterium; assembly: GCA_041630155.1. Lineage (GTDB taxonomy): Bacteria > Acidobacteriota > UBA6911 > RPQK01 > JANQFM01 > JBFGHG01. Next base: position 26,454 of record JBFKLX010000037.1, on the reverse strand, counting down.
TGTTTCCATTTGGCGATGTCGGCATAGCGGCGCCCCGCAGACCTCTCAGAAGCAGCCAGTTCTCGGATTTCAAACCAGGGGTGCTGGGCCAGCAACAGAATGAACTTTTGACCCACGGCGCCAGTCGCACCCAGGATTCCAACCGGGATTTTCTTCATCGGCCCGTCTGTGCCCTTTCGGCTTCACCGCCCCTGCCGTCGGATGGCCGGGCAATTTGACCTGCTGCCGCGCGGAGGGGTACAGTTTTCGGCTGGACTATAGCATTTCACTGTGGATTTCGTAAGGAGCGTATCGATGAAGAGAAGGCTGCGAATTTTGGGTTTGGGGCTCGTATTTGGTCTGGTTTGCCTCCAGGTGGCGCCGGGAGCTGGAGCCTTTCATGGGGAAAACGTACTGGAGGGCGCCTACCAATTCGTGCGCCTCGACTCACCGCAGGGAAGCAGCACGACCCAGGAGGGAATGCTGGTGGTCAAAGGTGACTATTTGTGCCATCTTCGCGTCAGCAAGGAGCGCGAGAAGATGGTTCAGGACGAACCCGCCGAAGAGCGCTCCCGTAAAGCCGCGGCCGCCTTTCAGGGCTCCAATGCCACGTGCGGCAAGATCGAGGTTCACGAGGGCAGGGTGATTGCCCACTGGGGCGTCACTCTGGACCCCAATGACGAGGGCAACACATCCGAATTCGTGTTCACCCAGGACGGGGAAACTTTGACGATTGCGCCGGCCGGTGCTCCCGAATTCAAATTCGTCTACCGGAAGGTGGATTGAAGCTGGGGCATCGTTGCGCCGATGCCCGAGGCTGCGCATCACCGGTTGAGCCATGAGCCAATGATGCGGGCCATCCGGCCAGCGGTGGGTGGATCGTAGTTGGACAGGACAACCACCACGGTTCCTGTACCGGTATCGATCTCCAGGGCCGCGTTGACCCCGGGGGCGCCCCCGCCATAGGCTTCCGCCACCCGGAGCTCTCCGCTCTCCAGGTGCTGGAAGCGCGAGAGCAGGAAGTTGGTGTAACGCTCGGACAGCAGGCGTTTTTCCAGGACCGCCCGGGCAAATCTCCAGAGGTCGGACGCGGTGGCATAGCCCCCGCCGGCCGGTGTGCCTCTGACGCTCAGCATCTGGGTGTTCTCTCGCGTGAAGCCCTCACTGGGTCCGGACGGGCTCTGGTTGGTGTAGCCGGTGGCCAGATCGGAGATCGTCGCGTCGATTTCGAAGGAGCCCGACTGCGTCATGCCCGCAGGGGCGAAGATCTGGTGGTGCACGTAATCGTAGTAGTCTTGCCCGGAGACGGCTTCGATCACCGCTCCCAGGACTTCGTATCCCACGTTGCTGTATTCCCGGCCGGTTCCGGGCTCGAAGTCCAGAGGGATCTTGCGGATGAACTCCAAATAGTCGGACACCCGGCGCAGCTCGGTGCGTCGAGCCCGGTAATCCGGGTTGTCCCAATAGCTGCCCCAGCCCGATTCATGGCGGAGCAGATGTCCGATGGTCACTTTCTGGGCCACCTCATCGGGAAAGCCCTGCAGGTATCTTCCCAATGGGTCCTCCAGACGGATTCGCCCTGCTGCCGCCAGTTGCAGTACTCCGACCGCAGTGAACAGCTTGTTGATGGACCCGAGGTTGAATCGGGTCTGGACGCGGTTGGGGACCCGGTAGCGCTTGTTCGCCATACCGTAGGCGTTTTCGAAAAGCACCTCCTGCTGGCGGCCCACCAGTACCACTCCTGAGAAATTTCCGGCGCGAGTCTCCTGCTCCAGATGACGGTCGAGTTCTTCGAAGCTGGAGAAGTCGGGGTCCCGCGGCTCCGGCGAGCCTCCCGCTTCGTCCATCTCCACGCTCAGACTCTGCAGGCGGTAGGGTTCCCCGGCCTCCAGCGAGAACTCGATGGCGGCCGTGCCGCCGGGAGTGCGAACTCGCAGCAGGGCGGCGTTCGGGCCGGTCCGCTCGGCGGCCACCAGAGCGAAGTCGCCCCACTGGCGGTGGAGGTCCTTTAACTGGAGTCGAAATTGCTCGGGCGATACCTTCGCGAGGAACCCGGGGGCCAGACCGGAAGCGATCAACTCATCGATCAGGTCCGCCCGCGACGCGTGAATGGCGTCCAGCAGCTGGCTGCCTCGTCGTCCCGTCGGTGAACTCGGCAATCCCCAAGACTGCTTCGCGCCAGCTGGCGGCTCCATCGTATGTGCGGGTGCGGGCTGTTTGCTTGCGTTCAGTCGAGCCAGCAGATCGAGGGCTCTGTGCTCGGGGAGCAGATCGACGGTGAGTCCCGCAATCCTCGGTTGCGCGCCCTCTTCGAGTCCGAACACCAGCTTCAACCAACCTCCCTGGCCCTGAAGCAACACTTCCAGCTGCAAGGGAGATTCCAGCGTGCCCCGCAGCTGGGCCTCGCTCAGATCACGCCTCAGGTTCTGAAGCATCTGGAGGTGGCGCTCAGCAGGAATGTTTTCGAGAAGGTCCGGCGCGAAGTGTTCCCGCAAGAACTCCTGATAGCGGTCCGCATCCCCTTGCCGGACGACCTGGAGAAAGCGGTCGATCAGCCGGCCTGCGGGAGTCTCAGGCAGGGCGACCACTTCCTCGGGGGCGGCCTCTCCCATCACGATCCGGTCGATGGCGCCAACCAGCGGAAAAGCGGCACGGTCGGAGCGGCTGGATGTGATGTACACGAACACGTCCGGCTCGATGAACCACTGAAACTCGGCCCGAAAGATCCCGTTTCCGCCGTTGTGGGTCACCAGCTTGCCCCAGCGGGTGTCTTCAACGGACCAGCCGTAGCCGTAAAAGGATTGGGCCTCGGGTCCTTCCGCCACGTGAGGGGTGAAGAGTTTGCTCCTCGAGTCTGCGGTGAGCACCTTTCCGTCTCGCAGTGCCCGGTACCAGAGAAGCATGTCCAGGGGCGTGGAGACGATCCCGCCGTTGGCCCGCAGGTGCCAATAGGGCCCGTCCTCGGCCCAAACCTGATCCAGCATCGTCCCCCAGTCACGGCCCTCGAGGTAACCGTGGGCGAGCCGGTGGAAATGAGGCATTCGATACCCCGTCTGCTCCATTCCGGCGGGTTGGAAGAGATGCTGCCTGAGGAACTGCTCGTAGCCCACTCCCGAGACCCGCTCGATGATCGCCCCCAGCAAGCTGTAACCCACGTTGGAGTAACGATACCGCTCCCCGGGCGCGGCCTCCAACGGGGTCGCGAGAGCCTGCTGCACGAACTCCTCGCGGCCCACCGGCGCATAGTCGTCGCCGATGGCTCCGGGGAACCCTCCAGTGTGTGTCAACAGGTGGTGCAAGGTGACGGCTCGTTTGTCGGGGGGAACCGGCTGGAAGTATTTGCTGATCGGGTCCGAAACCCCGAGCTTCCCCAGTTCCTCCAACTTCAAGATGGCCGCTGCCGTGAATTGCTTGGTGATGGAGCCGGTGCTGAAGGCGGTCTCCTCGGTAACCGGTAACTGCTTCTCGCGGTCGGCAAAGCCGTAGCCCTTTGCCAGCAGGATTCGATCCTCCCGGGCAACTGCCAGGGCCCCGTAAAAGCCTTTCGATTCCTGGGATTTCATGAAATCGTCCAACTGCCGGCCAACCGGCCCGGAGACCGTTTCGGCCCACAGTGTGGGAGTCAAGATTGTCACCATCCAGAATGAGAGAGCCAGTCTCACTATCGTCCTCCTTCTGACCACCCGCCCCTCGGCGGCGCGCGCGGACGGGCCGGTTTTCCCGGAAATCTCCGCCCCATTGCGATCGGGTGCGCTGGGAGACCCTTCCGGCCTTTTTCTCTGTTGAGGACGAAAGGTCCTTGCTGCAAGTTCCTCATTTTCAGAAGATCGCGCCTTTTCGGGGCCTGTGACTCACCCGAGGGGGTTTTTTTGCTGCTACCATGGGGGCCTATGCTGGACCGAGCCTATCTACGGGAGAATCTTCGAGAAGCCGCCGACCGGTTGAAGACGAAGCATTTCCAGCTCGAGGTAGAACATTTTTCCAGCCTGGACGAGCGCGAGCGGGCCACTCGGGTGGAGTGGGAGGAGCTTCGGGCCTTGCGCAATCGTACCAGCGATGAGATCGCCGCACTCAAGAAGGCGGGCGAAGACGCCGCGGAACCCATCGCCCGCATGCGGGAGGTTTCGAGCCGGATCAAAGAGCTGGACGAGACGATCGCACAACTGGAACAGGGAATCCTGAAGTTTTTGGCTGAGGTTCCCAACCTGCCCCATCCCACGGTACCCGTTGGTGAGGACGCCTCGGCCAACGAGGTCGTTCGCTCGGTGGGTGAGATCCCAAAATTCGACTTCCCGATCAAGGACCACGTGGACCTGGGGGCCGCTCTGGGCATTCTCGACCCGGAACGGGCCGCCAAGATCGCAGGCGCGCGATTCACCAATTACTACGGTGCCGGAGCCCGTTTGGAGCGCGCCCTGATCAACTTCATGCTCGACGTGCAAACCCAGGAGAACGGTTACCGGGAGGTGCTGCCGCCTTTCATGGCAAATCGGGCCAGTTTTTTTGGAACCGGCAACCTGCCGAAATTCGAGGCCGACCTCTTCCACGTCGACTCCACCGACTGCTTTCTGGTGCCTACCGCGGAAGTCCCGGTCACCAACATCTTCGCGGGGGAAATCCTGCCCGAAGAGGCACTTCCCGTGGCCTTCACCGCCTACACGCCCTGTTTTCGCAGTGAGGCCGGTTCCTACGGCAAGGATACGCGGGGCCTGATTCGGCAACACCAGTTCAACAAGGTGGAGTTGGTGCGCTTCTCGACTCCCGAAGAGTCCTACCAGCAGCTGGAACTGCTGACCCGCCACGCGGAGTCAATCCTTCAGAGGCTGGAGCTGCACTACCAGGTCGTCACCCTCTCCACCGGAGACATGAGCTTCAGTTCAGCCAAGACGTACGACCTGGAGGTCTGGATCCCCAGTCAGAACACCTATCGCGAAATCTCTTCGTGCAGCAACTTCGAGGACTTTCAAGCCCGCCGAGCCGACATTCGATATCGCCCGAGCACGGGGAGGAAGACCCGCCACGTCCACACCCTCAACGGTTCGGGTCTGGCCATCGGCCGTACCTGGGTAGCGATCGTCGAGAATTTTCAGCAGGCAGACGGGAGCGTTTCGATACCGGACGCTCTTCGCCCCTATCTGGGGGGCCGGAAGAGCATTACTCCGGAGATCGCACCGCCCATGTCGCTGGGAGCTCCCTGAACGAAATGTTGCGGTTCAACCTGGACAAGAAGGTCAATCTCGACTTCTACGAGCAGATCAAGGGGCAGCTCCTGTCGGCGATCTACTGCGGAAAGATCCAGGAGGGCGATCGCCTGCCGGCCATTCGCGAACTGGCACGCGACCTGGGGGTGAATTACAAGACTATCCGCCGCATTTACGTGCGGCTGGCAGAGGAAAACCTGATCGAGATCATCCAGGGGAGCGGCGCCTTCCTGAAGCGTCGGACCGGCGGGGACACTTACGAGGAGATGAGGCGGCGGGCCATCTTCAGGCTGCTGGACGAAGTCGCCGAAAAGTCGCGCAACTTGGGGCTCTCGGCGCGGAAGTTCGCCAGCTTGCTGGAAGGGTATCTCACCGGCGAGGACCTGCCCAAGCTTCGCCTGGTCGTGATCGACCACGAGGAGGAAGCATTCATCTTCTCTCGCGAACTGCGCATGCGGGTCTCAGCCGAGGTCCATTCTCTGCCTCTGGGTGACGAGCAGGCCATGGCGGAGTCCGAGTCGTTGGAAGATTGTGATTATCTGCTGACCACCAGCTGGCACATGGAACAGGTTCGGCGCCTTGCCGATTCTCTTGGCAAGGGGTGTGTCGAGATCAAACCCAGTCACCAGATTTACACGGAGATCCTCACGGCCGCGCGCGACCAGAACATCGGCATCGTCATCCAGGACGAGCGCACGATGCACGCTTCCTGGGAAGTCTTCATGAACATCTACCACCCTTCCACCGAGAAGAAGTTCTGGATTGCCCCGATCCATCGCGAGGAGCTGATCGACAAGATCATCCGTGAAGCCGATCTGATATTCGTGTCTCCGATGTGCTGGGACGAAATGCGCAGACGGACACCCAGCGACAAGGAACTGAGGACCTACGAGAATTTCATTTCCGAGGAGACCATCGCCCAACTGCGGCAGCTGCAGGTGTACGCAGCGATTTCTTCGGGCCGGTCTTGACCATGGAACCGCAGCAATTCCTGCAACGACTCCCCAAGGCCGAACTCCACCTGCACCTGGAGGGCTCGATCCGGCCGGAACGCCTGCTTTCCCTGGCCAGAAAGTACTCGACAGAATACCAGGATTGGGACAGTGCGAAACTGCAGCGTGAACTGCTCAGATTCCAGGATTTCGCCGCTTTCCTGAATACCTTCAAGATCGTCTGCCAGCACCTGCGGGAACCCGAGGACTATGCGGCCCTGCTGTGGGATCTGCAGAGTTACTTCTCACGCAACAACATTCAGTACGCCGAGCTGATCCTGACGCCTTCGATTCCGTGGAAGTTCGAGCGCGACGGCGAGGCGGTCCTGGTGCACCTGCTGGAGGCGGCGGACCGGCTGCAGGCGGGCTCTCCGGTGACGATCCGGTGGATCCTGGATTGCGTCAGGCAGTTCGGCCCGGAAGCGGCCCGGCGCACCGCCGAGCTGGCCCATGCCTATCGAACCCGCGGAGTAGTCGCGGTGGGACTGGGCGGGGACGAGGATGCCCTTCCCGCCTCCCAGTTCGCCGAGGTCTTTGCCTGGGTGCGCGCCCATACCCTGCATGTCCACGTTCACGCCGGAGAGATCGGAGGCCCCGGAAACGTCTGGGAGGCCCTGGAGCTTCTGGGCGCCAACCGGATCGGCCACGGGATTCAAGCCGCTCGGGATCCTCGCCTGATGCAGTACCTCAAGCAGCACACCATCGCCCTGGATGTCTGCCTGACCAGCAATCTGGCCACCGGCGCCTGGCGTCCGATCCACGAAAACCCCTTCTGGCTCCTCCTGCAGCGGGGCGTGCCGGTGACGCTCAACACCGACGATCCCGGGCTCTTCCAAACCGAGCTGCTCCAGGAGTATGCGCTGGCTGCTCGGATCTTCGACCTCACTCGGGCCGACTTGACCTACGTGGCGCTGCAGGGCGTCCGCTCCTCCTTCCTGCCCCACGCCGAGAAAATGGCACTCATGCAGCACTTCCAGGATCAGATCGCCGCGCTGGAATATGGGTCGCTCGAAGGAGCACCCCAAGCCCTCCGCCCCAAGCCCCGCGACCCCCCTTGCGTGTTACAATTCCGCCCCCATGTGGCTGGCTCTGGTGTTTCTGGCTGTCTCGTTGGTCTCGATGTTCGTCGGGGTGCTGCTGGTGTTCTTCTGGGCGGTGCCCAAGCTGGAGAGGCGTTTCATCTTCCGGCCCATGAAAGAGATTTTCAAAACGCCCGCTGACCTTGGGATTCCGTTCGAGCAGCATTTCGTCGACACGGCAGACGGCTGCCGCCTGTCCGCCTGGCACATCTGCCCCCACCGGCCCCGCGCCAGTGTGATCTATTTTCACGGGAACACGGGGAATCTCGGGTTGTTCAACGAGGTCTTCCAGCTCTTTTACCAGCACCAGTTCCAGGTTTTCGCGGTCGACTATCGAGGCTACGGCATGAGCAGCGGAACGCCGTCCGAGAGGGGCCTGGAGCGGGATGCGCTGGCTGCTGTGGCCTATTTCCGCCGCCAGCTGAGAATCCCGGGCGTTCCGGTCATCTACTGGGGGCGTTCGCTGGGGTCCAGTGTTGCGGCCTTTGCCAGTGCCCGGAATGCCCCCGACGGCCTGGTGCTGGAGACGGCTTTTCCCAATAAGCGAGCGCTAATGGCGAGCTACCCGCAGTTCCGCTTCTTCTACCCTTTCTCCCGCTGCCGCCTGGACACCGTCAAGCACCTCAGAGGACATCGCTTCCCGGTGCTGCTGTTGCACGGGGACCAGGACAGGACCGTCCCGATCGAGCAGGGCCGCCGGCTCTACCAGCTCCTCCCCGGCCCCAAGGACTTCTTTCACGTCGAAGGGGCGGATCACGTCAACATTCATCGCCTCAACAGCCCGGCCTATATGGGCCGAATCCTGCGTTTCGCTGATGAAGTCCGCCCGCCCTTGGTGAATTGACTGCCCTGCACTCGAGCATCGTCTCCTCCCGTCTAAAAATCGCCCCAGAGGTACTGCAGGATGGCCAGAGCCGCAAGGGGGGCGGTTTCGGTTCGGAGGATCCGGGGGCCCAGCTTCACAGCGCTGCAGCCCGCAGCCTGCCATCGTTCACGGTCGAGTTGGTCCCAACCGCCTTCCGGTCCGACCAACAGGAGGCAAGCCGGCGGTGGGCTCGTATGGGCGACTCGCTGGCGCAGACCCTCGCTGGCGGCTTCGTCCAGGACGAGCCGGGTCTCGGGGAGCGAGCCTGCCAGGAGGGCGTCCAGTTGGATGGGGTCGCGCAAACGCGGCAAACAGGTCCGCCCCGACTGTTTGACGCTCTCGCGCAGGATACGCTGCCAGCGCTGGAGGCGCTTCTCAGGGTTGCGCGCCAGTTTCAGTTCGCTGCGGGCAGTGATCAAAGGGACGATCTCAGCGACGCCCAGCTCGACTGCTTTCTGCACCACCCACTCGAAGCGGTCTTTCTTGATCAGGGCCTGCCCCAGCGTGACCTGCAAGGGAGACTCACGGTTCTCGTCCAACTCCTCGAGCACGAGGCCGTACCAGTGGCCCGCTTCGCGCTCCAGACGGCAGCGGAGCCATCCCGACTCGGGATGAAAACCCAGGAATAGCTCGCCCTCGGAGCACCTGCGAACCTTCACCAGGTGGTGTGCTTCGTCGGAAGGAAGGAGCACACGGCCGCTTTCTCGAGCTTCCACGAAAACGCGATACATGGGAACCAGATTAAATCATTCCTGAAGATCTGACTCAGCCGCCCTCGTGAACCTTCACCAGAAGCAGGGGTACTCGCCCCCCGGGCTGAAACCGTCACCGGCCGGTTTTCCCTCGGCTGGCGGCGTGGATTCAGCGAGCCGTCGCGCGCTGGTAGACCACAAAGCTGAAGGGAAAGGCGTGGCGAGCGTCGGCCGCATGCTCTTCCTGCTGGATGAGCTGCCACTCGCTCCAGTCGACGATGGGAAAGAAGTGGTCTCCCTCCAGCAGGGCCCGAACCAGGGTCAGGTAGAGGCGCTCGGCCAGAGGTAGCGCTTGCCGGTACACCTTTGCTCCCCCGCCCACGAACACTTCCGGGGCGGGTGCCGCCAGGCGAAAAGCCTTGTCCAGGCTGTCAGCCAGGAGAACCCCCGGAGGAAGCCGAAAGTCTGGCTGCGCGGTCAGCACGATCATTTTGCGTCCCGGCAGGGGCTTCCCGATGGATTCATAGGTCTTTCGGCCCACGATCAAGGGGTGTCCCCAGGTCAGTTTCTTGAAGCGCTTCAGGTCGTCGGGGAGTCGCCAGGGGAGCCGGTTTCCGACACCGATGACTCGATTTTCCGACAAGGCCGCAATCAGACTGATTCTCATACCGCGATGGGCGCCCTGATGTGTGGGTGAGGGTCATAGCCTTCCAGCTGGAAATCCTCGAAACGGAAATCCAACACCCTCTGGACGCGGGGATTGAGACTCATCCGGGGCAGGGGGCGCGGCTCGCGAGTGAGCTGCAGCCGGGCTTGCTCCAGGTGATTGCTGTACAGGTGGGTGTCGCCAAGCGTGAAGACGAACTGGTGGGCCTGCAGGCCGCATTCCTGTGCGAACATCATCGTGAGCAGGGCATAGGACGCGATGTTGAACGGTACGCCCAGGAATACGTCGGCACTGCGCTGGTAGAGCTGGCAGGAGAGCCGGCCCTCGGAAACGTGAAACTGAAAGAGCAGGTGGCAGGGAGGCAGGCGCATCCGGTCGATCTCCGCCACGTTCCAGGCACTCACGATCAGACGGCGGGAATCCGGATCGCGCTTGATCTGGTCCAGCACCGCGGTGATCTGGTCGATGGTCTCTCCTCCAGGCGTCGTCCAAGCCCTCCACTGGACGCCGTAGACCGGACCCAGTTCACCCTCTGCGTCCGCCCACTCGTCCCAAATGTGGACGTTGTTTTCATGCAGGTAGCGGATGTTGCTGCTGCCCGAAAGGAACCAGAGCAACTCGTGAATCACCGACCGGAGGAAGATTCGCTTGGTCGTCAGCAGCGGGAATCCGGCCTGCAAGTCGAATCGCATCTGGTAGCCGAACACACTGAGCGTACCGGTGCCGGTGCGGTCTTCCTTGGGTGTTCCGTGGTCGAGAATGTGCTGAAGCAGGTCCAGATAGACGCGCATGGTCTGCTCACTTGCTGGTCATCGTCCACACTCCCCCCCAATCCTTGGGGGGCGGATTCTTCTGATAGTGTTTGCAGCGTTCGACATACAGTTTCGAGATCTGGTCCTCCGCGTGCAAGGCCAAGGCTTGTTGGAAGGATCGGATCGCTGCCGCCCACTTGCTGGCCCGGTATCGCTCCAGACCCGCCTTGAAGTGGTTCAAGACCTCCATCCGGCTCGGGAAACTCGCTTCGGAATGGAAGTCCAGAACCTCGTAAATGGAGACCGGCCGGGTCTTGCCTTTGACGATCACCAGATCGATCTCGCGGATCTGGTAGATGCCTCGCAGCTTGGAGTAAGTGTTGTCGCTGATCAGCATCCAGGTGCCGTATTGCTTGCAGGCGCTCTCCAGCCGGGACGCCAGGTTGACCCCGTCGCCGATCACGGTGTAGTCCATGCGTTTGGGCGAGCCGATGTTTCCGGAGACGATTTCGTCGGTGTTGACTCCGATCCCCATCTCGATCTGCTTCTTGCCGTGCGCCTTGCGCTGGTCGTTGAAAGCAGCCAGTGCGCGCAACATGGCGATCCCGGCGCGGACGGCCCGGTCCTCGTCGTCGTCATGGGGCAGGGGGGTGCCGAAGACCGCCATGATGGCGTCGCCGATGAACTTGTCCAGCATCCCACCTTCCTTCTGAATGCAATCGACCATCAGGGTGAAATACTCGTTGAGGAGCTGAACGGTGCCTTGCGGGCCCAGTTCCTCGGTGACGGTCGTAAAGCGCCGAATGTCGGAAAAGAGCACCGTCGCGACGCTGCTCTGTCCCCCCAGGATCTCCTCGCCGCTGGCCAGAAGTCGGTCGGCCAGGGAGGGGTCCATGTAGCGCGACATGGTCGACTTGACCCGCTTTTCGTTGCTGATGTCCTCGATCAGGATCATGGTTCCCAGCTTGGTGTCCCGGGTGCTCACCAACGGCATGACTGTGAGATTGACCGAGACCTTCTCTCCCCCGAATTCCATTTCAGCGTCGACGGTGACATCGGCGCCGTGGTCTGTTTCCACGTGCTGCACGCGTTCCATCAGCCACTGGTTGGGACCGCTGAAGAACTCCCCGGCGAGCTGGCCCACGACTTCCGAAACGTGACAGCGGAAGATGCGAAGACCAGCCACGTTGCAGGTCACGATTTTGCCATCTTCATCCAAGGTCACGACGCCGTTGGTCATGCTTTCCAGGACGCTTTCGATGTAGTTCTTGGAGTTTTGCACGTCGTCGAACAGCTTGGCATTCTCCAAGCCGATGGAAATCTGTGCGGTGAACGCCTTCAGGCGAGCTTCGTCCTCGTCGGTGAAGGGCCCGCCCCGCCGATTGAGCACCTGAGTGACGCCAATCGTCTTACCGTCCTTGTTGACGACCGGGACGGACAAGATCGAGCGAGTGAAGAAGCCGGTCTGCTTGTCGAAGCTGGGATTGAAGCGCAGGTCGGCATAGGCATAGGGGATGTTGATTGACGTGCCGGACTGGAAGACCGCTCCGGCGATCCCCAATTTGTTGGGGAAACGGATCTCTCTGGTGGCGCCCAAACCCTGGCCGATTTCGGTGTACAGCTCGTCGCTCTTCTCGTCGTTGAGAAAGAGGGTAGAGCGTTCCGAGTTGAGCATCTTGGTGACGGCGTCCATGATTTTCTGAAGCAAGGGCCCCAGTTGGATCTCTGAGGAGACTTCTGAGACCACCCTCAGGAATTCGGCTTCCTGCTCTCGGGCGCGTTCCATTCGCTCCAGAATCATGGCGCTCTGCAAGAAGACCGAGGCCTGCGTCGTCATGGCGTCCAGTAAGGACAGATCCCGCTTGGTGAAGCGGCCTCTGCGCTTGTTCAGCGCCTGCGCCACACCGATGATCTCGCCCCGGAACGTTCGGACCGGAGTGCACAGGAGGCTCTTGGTCTGGAAGCCGGTCTTTTCGTCGACCGAACGGTCGAAACGTTCGTCGGCGTAAGCATCGTGGACGATGATTCCTTTTCCGCTGTTGAAGACCCAGCCGGCAATCCCCTTGTCGTTGACGACTCGGATTTCCCGCCGGTAATTCCCCAAGGCCACTCTGGAGTAGAGCTCCCCGGTCAGGCCGTCCCGCAGAAACAGGCTGCCCCGCTCGGCATTGACGGCGCCGCTGGCGATTTCGACTAACTTCTCCAGACGCTCGTCCAAGGTCTGCAGCGCAGCCACCTGGTGTGACAGGTCCAGCAGGAACTCCGCCATGCCGTCGCCACTGGCGGCGCGAGGGCTCTTCTTCCGGGCGGTTCGTTTATGGGTTGCCATGGTCTTTCTCCAAGCTTTGGCGAAGGGCTCGGACAGTCTCGATCAGTTGTTCTCGCTCACTGTCATTCAGATCCTTCAGCTCCTCGACTTGGCTCTGATAGAGCGATTCCCGGACCGCCAGCCGGTCACGCAGCGACTCGATGGTCTCCTGCAATTGCTGAGCCTCGCTCTGGGCCTGGGAGGCGAATTCCTCGAGAACCTCTTCCTTTTCCCTGCGTGCCGCCTCGAGGGCCGTCCTGAGAGAATCGCAGGTCGACTTCAGCAGGCCCAGCTCGCGGGCGGCTTCTGCCTTGGCTGCCCGAACTCGTTGAGCGCTCTCCAGGCGCTCCTCTTCCAACGCCGACCGCAGCGATGAGACGGTTTGTTGGAGGAGGGAGATTTCTTGGTTGGCATTGGCGACGGCATCCCGAACGGCCAGCGCTTTGTCAGCTTTCAGTTGTTCCAGTTTCTCCCTCAGCTGGTAGCAAGTGCTGCGCAGCGTAGCCTGTTCCCGCTCCGCACTCTCGGCCGCGGCGGCGAGCTTGTCAGAGGCACTTTCGTGGTCGGACTGCAGCTGATCCCGCAGCGCTTCGACGGTGTCTTTCAGCTGTTCGATCTGGGTCTCCGACTGAGAACGGGCGGCTCCGACCTGTTCTTCGCGCTCCGCCGTGGATCGGTCCAATGCGCGCCGCAGTGCCTCCAGGGTCTCCTTGAGATGCTGAATCTCTTTCTGTGCATCAGTCAGTTCAGCGAGCAGATCGGATCTTCCCCCCATTCGGCTCAGTCCCAGCGGTGGTTCCAGGTCGCCTGAAATTGTAGCAGGATCGGAAGGCATTTTCCGGGGAAACTTCAGCCGGAGTCGTCCTTTTTGTGTTATCACAATCGCCAGGAGGTAGAGTGGTGAACGGCTTGAGACGACCCCAGGAATTACTTCAAGAACGGGAACAGGACTTTCCGGACAATCTATTGGAAGCACGTGACTTACTGGTTTCAATGATCGACTCTGGTAAATCCCGGGGCGAGGCCTGCGCATTGCTTGCAGAGGTCCTCTTCTGGCTGGGTGAATACGCCGCCGAACCGGAGCATCAGGAGGAATTTTTCGGCGAGGGTGTCCGCTACGGCCGACTGGCCGTGCAGCACGCTCCAGGCTCCTGCGCGGCCCATCTCTGGTACGCGGCCAATCTCGGCTCCCATGGTGTGGCGCGGGGGATCATGGCCAGCCTCTCCTACATGGGAGATCTGGAAAAACACGGGCGCCGGGCCCTCGAACTGGACCCGACCTACTTCCACGCCGCGCCCCTGCGGCTGTTGGGGCGCTTCTACCACCAGGCGCCCGGCTTTCCGATCGGCCCTGGCGACCTGCGTAAAGCGATGGAACTGCTCGAGGAAGCAGTGCGCCTGGGACCGGAGTTTCCCCTCAACCACCTTTTCCTGGCAGAGGCTTGTCTGGCCCGGCGAAAAAGGGAGAGGGCACGCGAGCTCTTGGAGGAGATCCTGGCAGCGCCTCCACCGGAGGACTTCCCCGATTATCACGCCATCGTGCAGCAGCAGGCCCGGGAGATGCTGGAGCGGCTGCGCTAGCCGGCGAGACGCAAAACCCGTCCTCAGTGCACTTCCTGGGCGCTGGCGATGGGGACGAAGTCGAGGAAGATGAGGCGAAGGTACTCCTGTTCGGGCCCTTTTTCCTGCCGCTCCAGGAACGACGGAATCTTTTGGAGCAAAGAGGTCACCGGATAGCCGGGGACTGTTTCGGGATGGGGGTGGCGCCAGTAGCTGAAATAACTGCGGATCAACACGCTTCGAGGCGCCAGAGGCAAGCTGCGCAGATTCTCGACGAAACGCGGGAAGTTCAGGTTGTTGAACAAGTAAAACTCGACGTTGGAGGTGTAGAAGCAGGTCACCGAGTAGCCGGTGGCCCGCAGGTACTCGCCGATCTTCCGCAGCGCCGAAGGGCCTGCCAGGTCTCCGATAACAGGAATGATCCGATTGTCCAATTGCATCTGGCGGACGAACTGATAGGTCGCCTCTTCAGCCAGGAATGAGCGCTGGTGCCCCCCCAGATCGGTCTCGGTCAAGAGCTCTTCGAGGGAGGGATAGGTGTCCCGCGGAGGCCGGCCGTAGCTCCGGAACTTGAGATTCAGGCCGTCCGAGAAGAAGGGCCAGGCGATTCCCTGCAGACTCGCCCTGTCCTCCTCCTGGAGCAGGTCGGGGTAGCGGACTCTGGCCGATTTCCAGACGGACTCGAAAACGTTTCTGGCAAAGTCCGGGTCCTGGGCGAGATTCCGGAAGCTCCGGCAGAGTGACCTGGCATCAACCGTCCTGGAAACGGAAAGATCCTCGGGCAAGGGCTTGCCCAACAGCCTCGAGAGATACTGCCAGCGGTCCCGCGAGAGCCGGAACAATTCCTTGAAGTACAGGTGCTGGAGCAGGTTCTCCCGCCGAATGTCGATGATGAAGGCGATGGCGGGACGAGTGTGGGCGATGTAGGTGAAGTTCTGGTCCGGGCCCACCCCGATGTACACTTCCCCCGGGGTTGTCAGGTCGGGCAAGGCCGGAATCACGTGCTGGAAGGAGTTCTCGTTGGAAATCAGGTTGTCGGTGTCGAAGTAACCGGGCGCTTCTCCGAAGCGGAGCGACAGCTGCGAAAAATCCTCGTCCGTCAGGCGGGTCGGCGCGACCGACAAGGACTGGCTGCAGCCAGCCAGCAGCAGGGAGAGAAGCAGAGTCGCGCCACGTTTCATGTTCCTGCATCCTGTCCGGACTTTCCTGCTATTATACGGGGCAACCCACGGGTGGGTCGTGTCCGGGCCTCGACTGAGCCTGTCGGGCGCCCAGTGTATTCTTTGAGGCGCCTATGATTCTTCGCTTGGCCGCCGTTTCCGGTCTGCTGCTCTTGCTCTCTTCGGGTGGCCCGGCGCCCAACGATCGGAACGAAGGCTCCAAAGAGGAGAGCCCGGAATTCACTTTCCTGCGCCTCGTCTATCGAAGTCGTGGCTGGGGTCGGGACACCTGGAGAGTCGACTATCCCAAGGCCGATTACCAGTTCATTTACGGCTTGAGGAAGTTGAGCGACTTCACCTTCGTGAACTCGGAGAACAAGGCGCTTCCCCTCACCGACCCGGAGATCTTCGACTACCCGTTCCTCTACGCAGTCGAGGTGGGGCACCTGGAGCTTTCTCTCCTGGAAGCGTCACAGTTGCGGGAATACCTGCTGCGGGGCGGTTTCCTGGTGGTGGACGATTTTCACGGTCCGGCCGAGTGGCGGAACTTCTATCACCAGATCAAGAAGGCCTTGCCCGAGTACGAGCCTTTCGACCTTCCCTCGGAGCATCCGATCTTTCACTGCTACTACGACATCCCGCGCTTGATTCAGGTTCCGGGGCTGCAATACGTGTACACCGGCCGCACCTGGGAGAAGGGTGGGTTCGAGCCTCGCTACATGGGGATCCAGGACGAGTCGGGCCGGCTGATGGTGATGATCAACCACAACGTGGATCTGGGGGACGCCTGGGAGTGGGCCGAGCAAGAGGTCTATCCCCGGGAGTACGCCACACTCGCCTTCCAGCTCGGCATCAACTACATCGTCTACGCCATGACCCACTGAGGAGCGCAGGCCGAGAGTGTCATGCCGCGCCGGCAAGGGGCTTCGGGACTACATCCTCAAGGAGGGGATCCTCATGCGAGGCCCTCTCTATCGAGATTTGCTCACTTCGGGAAAAGGTGGTGCCTTCTTCCACTTCAGCCAGGTCTGCAGCGCATGCAACCCCAGGCAGGGGAGGGCGGTGAACAGCGTGTCGCGTTCGTCCTCGTCGAGCCGGTACTGGTCGAAGAGGGATTCGGCGTGCTCGCAGGCCTCTTCGATCTGGTGGTCAGCGAAGCGGGCTCGCAGGGCTCCCCGGGACGGATCCGACGATGCCTCCACGCTCCGGCCTGCGAACACGAGCCGGAGTCCTTCGGGAGGGCGCCGGGCCCAAGTCAGCCGCTGATCCGCCAGATCGTGCAGCGCCACGGCCGTCGTCAGGTTGAGCAACTGATCTCGGTGCTGGCGGCTGAGCCGATGCTGCTCGAACACCGTGTCGACCATCTTCCAGGCCGTACGGATCATCAGGGCGCTGATTCCAGGGTCTTTCATGCCCGACCATTTTCGGTCAGGGCGGTGCTCCCAAGGAACTTTTTTCTGGGACAGACGTAACAAACTGTCGTACCTTGTCAGCGAGACAGGACGCCAGGGGGTCATCCGGGGTTTTGGGGAGTGAACAAGGGGCCGCTTCCAGTGCGGGCCACCGGCATTTCTTCCTCCTCTCCTGGGCAGGATTCCCGTTCCAGAATCGTCCGCCACTGACTGAGTGTCGTGAATTCATCTCGAGGAGGTGCTATGCCGCGAAAATGGATCTTCGTGATTGTGCTGGCGCTGGGGACGTCCTGGCTACCGGCCGAAGACGTGGGTGCGATCCCCCGGGCGGTTCCCCCACTCTATGCTCTGAAGGGAGCGACCGTCGTGGTGGGGAACGGGCAGGTCCTGTCCAATGCCACGGTGGTGATTCGTGACGGGTTGATCGATTCGGTTGGCCCCGGCGTCGCGATTCCCCCCGGGGCGTGGGAAATCGAGGCCGCGGGGCTGTACGTGTATCCCGGGCTCATCGACGCGTTGACCAGCAACGGGCTCAAGAAGAAACCACGGGCGGCAGAGCGTGGCGGGGGCGGCCCCGGCCGGCCCTCCGGCTCGCAGGAAGAGAACGAGGAGGGACCCGGCAACTACGCCCATCGCGCCGCCTCGGACGAGCTGGATGCGGACGACAAGAAGTTGGAGTCCTGGCGAAACGCAGGTGTCTCGACTCTTCACGTGGCTCACGCCGACGGAATTTTTCGAGGGAGCACGGTGGTAGTGAACCTGAACGGGCAGACGGCCGACCAGATGATCGTCCACGACCGGGCTACCATGAGCGTGGCCTTCGAGACTCAGGGGTTTCGCACTTACCCCGGCTCGCTCATGGGAGTGATCGCGCACCTCCGTCAGACCCTCCACGACGCGCGCCACTACCGGTTGGCCTGGACCGAGTACGAGCGTGAAAAGCGGGGCATGAAGCGACCGCAAACCGACCGAATCCTGGAGTCTCTCCAGCCGGTCGTGGAAGGGGAGCTCCCCTTGCTCCTGCCGGCTCAGCGAGAGCGCGAGATCGGACGTTCCCTACGTCTCTGCGCCGAGGTCGGGGTCGGCTGTATCGTGGCGGGTGGCTTCGAAGCGGCCGGTGTGGCCGACGAGCTGCGCGAGAGTGGAGTTCCCGTGCTGGTGAGTCTCAACTATCCCAAGAAGCCGCGTGACCCGCATCCCGAGGACAAGGAGGCGGTTTCCGAGTTGCGCTACCGAGTGGACGCACCGGCAGCGGCCGGAAAACTGGCCCAAGCTGGCGTTCGGTTCGCCTTCTTTTCAGACGGGGCCTCTGCAACCGATTTCGTCCCCAACCTGCGCAAAGCCGTGGAGCGCGGGCTGTCACGGGAGGATGCCATTCGAGCGGCCAGTCTGTCGGCAGCGGAGATTCTGGGCGTCCAGCAGCAGCTGGGGTCGATCGAAACGGGCAAGATTGCCAACCTGATCGTCGCCGATGGGGACCTTTTCGAGGAAGACACCCAGATCCAGAAGGTCTTCGTGGACGGCACCCCCTTTGAAGTGCCGTCCAAACCCAAGACGGCCGGTGGCGAACAGGGCACGCCAGGAGCCTCGCTGGCAGGCAGGTGGCAGCTCACCGTCGAGGCTCCCGGGCAGAGTTACGAAATGTCCCTGGACTTGACGCAGGATGAGGGCATTCTGCAGGGTCAGGTCGTGACCGATCAGGGATCGCTGGAAATCTACGACGGGACCGCCAGTGGGGACACCTTCTCGCTGAAATTTCAGGTCGACTTTGGGGCCGGACCGCAGGAAGTGACGCTGTCCGGCACGATTTCCGGCGATAGCCTCTCGGGTTCGGCGACGGTGGCCAATCTGGGCTCCGCGCCGATGCAGGGAAGGAGGGTGCCATGAAGCGCTGCCAGACATCGCTCGAACATCCGGTGCGGATCGGTCAGGTCTTCAGACCTGGGCCAGCCGCGAGGAGAATTGGAATGAAGCTTTGGATTCCCTTGATACTCTCGCTGTCGATCGGCCCACTACTGGCGGAAGAGATTCTGATCCAGAATGCCACCGTCATGACCGTCACCCAGGGGACGCTCGAGAACGCTTCGGTTTTGATTCGCGACGGCAAGATCGCCGCGGTGGGTCGCAACCTGAGTGCCGCCCCGGATGCCCAGGTGATCGACGCTTCGGGGCACTGGGTCACGCCGGGCATCATCGACTGCCACTCCCACATCGCGGCCGACTCCATCAACGAGGGTTCGGTCAACGTCTCTTCGATGACCGGAATCGAAGACGTGCTCGATCCCAGTGATTTCAACATTTACCGGGATCTGGCCGGAGGCGTGACGACCGCCAACGTTCTGCACGGCAGCGCCAACCCGATTGGCGGAAAGAACGCGGTGATCAAGCTTCGCTGGGGCAAGACCGCGAGCGAGATGCTTTTCGAGGGCGCCAAGCCGGGCATCAAGTTTGCACTGGGCGAGAACACGAAACGCCCCGGCATTCCGCTTTACGCCCGCAACAACCCGCGCCGCTATCCTTCCTCGCGAATGGGTGTCGAGGACGTGATTCGGAGTGCTTTCCAGGAAGCCAAGGATTACGTTGCATCCTGGAAGCGCTACGAGGAGAAGAAGGCTGGGGGCGAACGGGCCGTTCCCCCTCGCCGGGACTTTCGATTGGAGCCCCTGGCTGAGATTCTTCGTGGCGAGCGCCTCCTGCACTCCCACTGCTATCGCGCCGATGAGATCCTGATGCTGATCCGGGTGGCCGACGACTTCGGCTTCCGGATTGCCACCTTCCAGCACGTGCTGGAGGGCTACAAGGTGGCCAGGGAAATCGCTTCCCATGGCGCCGGAGCCTCCACTTTCTCGGACTGGTGGGCCTACAAGGTCGAAGCCTACGACGCCATCCCCCACAACGCGGCAATCATGACGCGCAAGGGCGTCCTGGTTTCCATCAATTCCGATTCCGCCGAAGAAGCTCGCCACCTCAACCAGGAAGCCGCCAAGACCATGCGCTACGGGGGGCTGAGTGAGGACGAGGCGCTGGCTCTGGTCACCCTCAATCCCGCCAAGCAGCTGCAGATCGACCACCGGGTGGGCTCCATCGAGGCAGGTAAGGACGCCGACCTGGTCGTGTATCGCAACTACCCGCTGAGCGTCTATGCGGTCCCCGAGATGGTGTTCATCGATGGGCAGCTCTATTACAGCCCCGAAAAGGACCGGCTGCGCATGCAAGAGCTCGAAAAGGAGCGAGAACGGCTCCTGGAGCTGGACAAAAAGCCCAAGAAGGAGGGCGAGAAGACGGGCGACATCGTGGATGTAACCGGTAGCTGGGAAGTCCAGGTCAATACGCCCGAAATGATCTACGACCTGCGTTTCGAACTTCAGCAGGACGGCAGCTCGCTCGCCGGCCGCGTGGTCTCCGACATGCTGGGCACGTTTCCCCTCTACGACGGCCGGATCGACGGCCGCCAGTTCAGCTTTCGGATCCAAGTCGATGTCGGAGAGGGGCCTCAAGTGATCTTGGTGGAAGCGACGGTCGAAGGAGACCGTCTCCGGGGTTCGGCCGGTCAGGAAGGAGAGGATGCCGCTCCCATGGAAGGCAAGAAACTTCCTTCCAGAGCGGGGTTGAGCCAGGGAGGTGAACGATGAATCGATACACACTACTGTTGCCGATCCTGGCTGTCGCGCTGCTCTCGACTTCGGCTCGGGGTCTGGCACAGGATCGCTACGCCATTCGCAACGCTCGCATCGTGACCGTGTCGGGCGAAACCATCGAGCGGGGAACTGTCCTGATCGATGCCGGCAAGATCACCGGAGTGGGCGACCGTGTCCGGGTTCCCGGCCGGACCCAGGTCATCGACGGGCGCGGGCTGACGGTGTACCCCGGACTGTTCGACTCCGTCACTCGGCTGGGGTTGACCGAGGTCGGCGCCATTCCCGTCACCAACGATTACAGCGAGATGGGCGACGCCATGCCCCATCTACTGGCCTTCAGCGCCTTCCATGTGGAAAGCGAACACATTCCGGTCGCTCGGGTGGACGGGGTGACCCACGTCCTGAGCGTGCCCAGCGGCGGCGTCATTCCCGGCCAGGCAGCGCTGATGCATCTGTCCGGCTGGTCTCCCCAAGAAATGGAGATCGACCGGCACGGCGCGCTGATCTTCGACTTCCCGTCGCTGCTTCCGCTGCGCAGAAGTTTCTTCGGGTCGTCCTCGGCCCGACGCCCGCATTCCGAGCAGAAAAAGGAGTTCGAGGAGAAGCTGGGGAAAGTGAAGGAATTGTTCGACAAGGCGCGCCACTACTCGAAAGCCAAGGAAAGCGGCGCTGCAGTCGACTACAACAAGCAGCTCGAGGCTTTGATTCCCGCCCTTCGGGGAGAGCAGCCGGTGGTGATCTCGGCCGATAGTAGCGTCGACATTCAGGAAGCCGTCAAGTTTGCCGAGGAGCAGAAGCTGAGCTTCCTGATCTGGGGCGCCAGTGACGCCTGGAAGGTCGTCGATTTCCTGAAGGAGCACGACGTGCGCGTGATCCTCGGAGCGCGCCAGAGCCTGCCTGCCCGGGAAGACGACCCGATTGACATCCTTTACGAGACTCCCGGGATTCTGCAGGAGAAGGGCGTGCGTTTCGCACTGGCGACCGGCGGCTCCTCCAACGTGCGAACCCTGCCGTTCGAGATTGGCAACAGTGTGTCTCACGGCCTGTCCGCGGAAGCAGCACTGCGGGCCATCACTCTCACGCCGGCCGAGTTCTTCGGAATCGCTGATCGACTGGGCAGTGTCGAGACCGGCAAAGTGGCCAACCTGGTCGTGACGGACGGGGACATTCTGGATTATCGAACGCGGATTCGTCACGTCTTCATCCAGGGCAAGCCAATCGAGCTGAAAAGCAAGCACACGGAGCTCTACGAGAAGTACCTGAACCGCCCCTAGCCCGGATGATGCGCCAGGTTTCGTCGCGAGGCGCCGGGAGCGCCGTGGCGACAAAGTGTATGAAAGAGGGGGCTCTGGAGTAGGGCCGGTCGAGCTACCGGGAGCGGCTCAACCGGTCCTCGGTCCTCAGCTCTTCCGAGGAATCACCGGCAGAAATGCCGGTGTCACGCCGTCCCACGCCTCACGAGATTTCGTCCGCCAGCTCCTGAGCCTCCTGCAACAACTCCTCCAGAATCGACAGACCCGAGGCCCAGAAACTCGTGTCATTGATGTCCAATCCCAGACGCGCGACGAGGTTGGCGGGAGTGTCGCTTCCACCTGCGGCCAGCAGGTCCAGATAGTCGGGGACGAAGCTCTCACCTTGACGTCGATACTGCTTCCAGAGGGCCAAGACGAGCAACTCGCCGAAGCTATAGGCGTAGCAGTAGAAAGGTGAATGGACGAAGTGGCCGATGTAGGCCCACCAGCGGCGGTAGCCCTCGGTGAGCTCGACGATGTCCCCGTGCATGGGCTCGTTCACATCGGCCCAGATCTGGTCGAACTCCTGGGCAGAAAGTTCTCCCCGCGCCCGGCCCGCATGAACACGCTCTTCGAAACGGGTCAGCACGATCTGTCGGAATACCGTCGCGAACGTGTCTTCCAGCTTGTGACACAGCAGGGCCAGGCGAACCTTGGGATCCGGCTGCTCATGGATCAGGCGGTCGAAAACCAGCATTTCTCCGAACACGCTGGCGGTTTCGGCCAAAGTCAGGGGGGTGCTGTTTTGCAGGATTCCCCTCGGCTGAGCCAGGCGTTGGTGGCAGCCGTGACCCAGTTCGTGAGCCAGCGTCATCACGTCGCTCAGCTTGCCCGTGAAATTCATGAGGATGTAGGGATGAACGGAAGGCACCGTCGAACTGCAGAAGGCGCCGCCTCGTTTGCCTGGTCGCAGCTCAGCATCGATCCAGTTCTTCTCCATGAATTCGTCGACGATTTCGCCCAGGCGGGGGCTGAAATCTTGATAGGCCTGTCGCACGATCTCGCAGGCGCTCGACCAATCACAGAGGGGGAAGCGTGTCCCTTCGATCTCTACGGGGGCATAGCGGTCGTAATCGTAGAGCTGGTCGAGGCCCAGGAGCCGCGCTTTGAGCCGGTAGTAATCGTGGACCAGATGATGGTGCTGTTCGCAGGCTTGAATCAGGGCATCCACCGACTGGCGCTCGATCTCGTTGGCCAGGTGGCGACTGTCGGCTGGATCCTGGAATTTCTTGAGCCGGCAGTTGACGGCGTGGTCCAGCAGGGTGGTGTTGAGGATAAAGGCTGGAATGTGCGTATTGGCGCGGAGTCCCTGGCTGAAGCCGTCATGAGCTGCCTGCCGCACCGTCCGGTCCGGGTGATACATCAGCGCCAGCACCCCACTCTGGGTCAACCTCTGGACGCCGCCGTCCGTTTTCACCTCGAACTCCATAGAACTCGTCACTTCGTCGAAGAGTCGGCGCAGGGCGTTGGCGCCAGTGACCAGCTTTTCCGCGAGGATGATCTCTTCGGCCTCGCTCAACGTGTGCGGGTGATAGCGCCGGCTGCTGCGAAGGAAGTGGCGCCAGCGCGCACAGGACTCGCTGGCCATGACTGGCTCGGCCCACTCGTCCTCCAGGGCAATCCAGTCCAGCTCGAAGAACATCACCTCGGTCTGAATCCGCGTGATCAGTTCCTGGATCCTCGAGAGGAGCGCACCCGCTTCGGAGGCCATCGTGTCGGCGGCGTGAAGCAGGTGAGCGTAGGCGTGTGCCTTGTAGGCTCCGTCCAACAGTGCCTCGTACCGACGGAGAGCCTCCGCCATCAGTTCAGGGTCCGGCCCTCCCGGGACGCGGATTCGGTCGCGATAGTCAGCCGCGAAGCTCTGGGCTTGTCGAGTTGCCCAGGCTTCCAGCTCTCGCAGTTTCGGGTCGTCCGGAGCCTGAAAGAGATCGCTGAGATCCCAGCGCACTGCGTGCGCAGAAAGGCCAGCCGCCTCATCGGCAGGTGTTTGGGAGGCGATTGCCGTCGCCTCGTGGAGCTTGTCCGGAGTTTCTTTCATGCCCAGTCCTCGAAACTGGTTGCCATCTCATTCAATGGACTTGAATTACTGCTAGACTGAAGCCTCTGAAGATGGTCCACCCCGGCGAGGAGCGTAGTCGCACCTTCGATTGATACTTCGGTGACCGAAACAATGGGTCAACAGTATATCCCAGCCAGGCGGCTTCAAGTAAGACTGAGGTCCGGAAAAAGGCGCAAACCCGTCGATGGAGAGCTGACGGGCTTTGGCCAGCCTCTGGATCGCTTCGAGGCTGTTTTCGCGTCTTCACTGCCTTCCGGGACCACTGTGACGTTCGAGTTCCTGCTGAATCAGTTGCCCCTCGCCTCGGGCCGCGGCACGGTTCGCAGGACATCGCCCCGGGCCGGCGTCGAGGGTCTGTGGGACTGGCGGATCGATATCGCAGAATTGCGGGGCGACCCTGATGCAGTGAGCTGCCGTCTGGCTCCCCTGGTAGCTCCTGAGCTTCGCGCAGGGTACCTCGACGGCCTGGGCTCGGCCCGGCCCTCGGATTCCGACCTCGAGTGGAGTCGCTGGATCGACTTTCACTCCCGCGCGGGACTGCTGCTCGAGCTGCTGGCCGAAATCAACTCCGAGATGGATCATCAGGCGTTGCTGCTGAGCATCATGGAAGCGGCCCGGAGGATCATGGAGGCGGAGGCCAGTTCTCTCATCCTCTTGGACGCCGAGAGCGGCGAGCTGCTCGTCAAGGTACCCACCGGGCCCGCTCGGGCGGAAATTTCGGGAATCCGGATACCGGCGGGCAGAGGTTTTGCGGGCTGGGTGGCGGAGCACGGCGAACCGCTGGTCGTCTCGAGCCCGCAAGAGGATCCCCGGTTCTATGGCGAGATCGCGGGATCCGGTTTTCGCACCCGCAATCTGATCTGTGTTCCGCTCACCAGCGGGCGTGGAGAGGTCATCGGGGTACTGCAGGCCATGAACCGGCTGGGCAGCCCCCATTTTCAGGACGATGAAATCCCTCTTTTCAGCGCCCTGGCCCAGCAGGCCGCGATCGCCCTGGAACGGGGCCGGCTCATCCAGGAATCGATTCGCCGTCAGGTCCTGGAGCGCGAGCTCGAATTGGCCAAGGAGATTCAAACCGGGTTTTGGCCGCGTCAGATCCCATCCTTTCCAGGAATTCAGATCGCCGGGTCCAGCAGCCCGGCCGCCCACGTGGGGGGAGACTACTACGATGTGATCCAGCTGGAGCAAGGACGTCTGGGACTGGTTGTCGCCGACGTGTCGGGAAAAGGAGTCCCGGCGGCGCTGCTGATGTCTTCGCTTCGCTCGGCTCTTCGCACTCAGTTGGAGAATCATCGGGTCGCCGGTGACGCAGTCTTCAGAGTCAACAATGCCCTGGTCGGCGATACCCCTTCAGAAAAATTCGTCACCCTCTTTTTCGCCGTTCTGGACAGCCGTGCAAGGACCTTGACCTACGTCAATGCCGGACACAACCCCCCTGTCCTCTTCGATCGAACGAGTGGTGAGATCCAGCGCCTCGAGGTGGGCGGCCCCATCGTCGGCTTCCGCGCCAACTTGCCCTACGAATCGGCCGAACTCGCCCTGCGCGAGGGGCATCGGCTGATCCTCTTCTCGGACGGCATCACCGAGGCCCAGAACGAGTCGGAGGAGATGTTCGACGATTCCCGGTTGATCGAGCTGATTCGCCGGCATTCCCAGCTCGAGGCCCAGCAGTTGATGGATCGGATTCTGGTCGAAGTCAGCGAGTTCAGCGGCTCCGCCCCCCAGGCGGATGACATGACCTTGCTGACGGTCACCCTCGAGTAGAGGTGGCCGCTCCGTTCACTCCGATCGGAGGGTGAGCATGGGATCGTTTCAACGTGGTTGCGTCAGTTCGTCGCGGACCACCTCCCCAGCCTTCATGACCCAGGCAACGCGTTCCAGCTCGGTGATGTCTTCCAGAGGACTTCGGCGAGTCGCGATGAGATCGGCATACCACCCGGGATGGATTTGGCCCACTCGGTCCTGCCACCCCAGAGCGGCCGCGGCCACCGAGGTTGCCGAGACGATCGCGTGCATCGGGCTTTCTCCTTCGCGCACCCGTGCGGTCAGCTCGCGAGCGTTGCGCCCGTGCGGAAAGACTCCCGCGTCAGTGGCCAGGGGGATCGGCAGTCCGGCCGCCAGGGCAGCCCGAAAGGCGGCGTTGTCCAGGTCGGCCAGCTGGCGCTCCCGCTCCACGTGATCGGGAGGAATTCCCAGCTGGGCTCCCTCCTCCAGAATCGCGTCCCCGACGTAGAGAGTCGGCGCGTAGTAGGTGCCGCGTTGCAGCATCAGTTCGATGGCCTCCTGGTCCAGCATCGTTCCATGATCGATCGTACGAACCCCCGCTCGAACCGCCGCCTTGATGCCTTCCGTTCCATGCGCGTGGGCCGCAACGTAACGGCCCCAGCGCCGGGCCTCATCGACTGCCACCTGGATTTCTTCGTCCGAATACTGCTGAGCCCCCGGCGGTATCCCCTTGGAGAGGACTGCTCCCGTGGCCAGAATCTTGACGAAGTCGGCCCCATGTTTGAAGTTGGTGCGTACCATGCGGCGCACGGCGTCCACGCCGTCGGCCAGATTCTGGACCAGGGGAACATCGACATAGATGGAGAACTGGCGAGCGTCTCCCGCCCCGCCTGTCGACGAGACATAGTTCCCGGCCACCAGCAGCCGCGGACCCGGGACGATTCCTTCCTCGATTGCCTTCTTTAGATCGACGTCCACGTAAGACCAGGTGGGTCCCATGTCGCGGCATGTCGTGAAGCCCGCCAGCAGAGTCTCCCGCGCATTGCGCGCGCCGTGCAGCGCCGCCTGAGCCG
>JBFKLX010000036.1:0-31547 GCA_041630155.1 Acidobacteriota bacterium | reverse complement strand
GAGCGCGTGGCGGGTCGGCAGTTGCTGCGACTGACGCGAAGAGGTGCTCGCAGCTCGGCCGCGGGGGCCCGAATCTCCAATCTCTCGTCAGATCCACCGAAACCAAACCGATAGCGCCTCGCTGGACGAGCCGCCTGGCCTCACTGCAGCGTCACCAGATCCGACACCAGCCCTCTCCCCAATGCCTCCTCTGACGGAATCGGGCCTCGAAAGACCCGGGTCCACACCTCGGGCCGTTCCATGCAGGCGTAGACCTTCGTCTGATTCCCGGAGCACTCCCGAATCCGCCCCAGCAGATGCTGATAGAGCCGCGTCCGGATGGGCTTGACGTAGCGGAGCTTCCCGTCCTCGCACGGCACCACCTCCCCCAAGGCCAGGGGACTGGAGGAAAAACGGCGGCGCATCACCCGCTGCAGGTGATGGGTCATCCGCAGTGCCCCCAGGGAGATGTAGGCGATCGAGGTGGCGGGCAATCGGTCGAAGATTTCTGAGATCAGCGCCCCGTAGTCGCGCTCCCAGTCCGGGTAATGGATGAGGGGATCGAGGTGGAAGGCCACGGGATAACCGGATGCCACCGAGGCTTCCGCAGCTGCCAGCCGCCGGTCGATACTGGCCGTCTTGTGTTCCTCGCTCTGCTGCACGAAGCGAGTGTTCATCGACCAGGACACCACCGTGTGTCTTCGGTGATCGAGGCCCAGCAGGCCGTCCACGCAATCCGACTTGGTCTTGAACTCGAGGACGGCGTTGTCCCGCCCGGCGAAGAATTTCACCAGATGGCGGCCGTAGCCGGTCAGGGGGTCCAGTGCCAGACTATCGGCCAGCTCTCCCGTCCCGATGCGGAATCCGGTCTGCGGGGCGGCCGACAAAACCTGGTCCAGTTCGTCCAGCAGCTCCTCGAGGTTGGCGTAAACCACCAGATGAGGGAAGTTGAGGTAAGCCTGCAGATAGCAGTAGCTGCACTCCATGTGGCAATTGCTGGCGTAGTTGATCACGAAGAAGTTGCAGCAGACGTTGCGCGCCTGGCCCCGCACCTCGCCCGCTGGACAGGGCTTGAAGAACCGTCCCTGGTGGCGCGACAGGATCAGCGAGCGCTTTCCACGCGGGATGGTGGGCGAAGTGGTCCGCGCCCGCGCCAGCAGCCGTTCCGTCGAGTCGATCTCGAGGACCGGAGTCCCGGGAAGCCGCTCCAACACCGTCCGGGTGATGGGGCTGTCTCGGACTGTGCGCTCCAGATAGATTCGATCGGGGCGGTATGAGGACATGAAGGCAAGATCATAGCACGAGTCCATCCCCCGGAAGGGTTTGCGGGCGACAGGAGCGGAGATGCGGAAAGGCCGGTCGGTGCACGGCCAGGCCGAATCTCTTCCTCCTGAATGATCCCCCTGGAGGCGAGCTTTCAGAGCAGTTCGAGAAGCTCTCGTACTTCCTCACGGTCTGCCATTTCACGCAGCTTCACAGCCACCGCCTCCAACTCCTCGGGTGTGCCAAAGGCGAACCGGACGTCGATACGATTCCCTTCGAAGAAACGGGGCCAGTTGAAGTGGATCTGGGGAGGGATTCGCAAGGCGGCACGGAGCTGCTCTGCTCGGGCCTCCATCGTCGCCAGAGTGGGATGCCGGGCCAGGCGAAGCTTGGCACGGATATCCTCCAGACGCTGTTGGGGGGTGAGCGAGAAATCAGCGTCCACGGCGGCTGCACCGGAATCCTGCCATGCCGGGAGGACGCCTTCGGGTCCGCCGGCACCTGCCTGGCCAAGCTCGTCCAGCAGACCGAAGATCTCTTTCTGGTGGTTGAGAGACAGACGATAACGGGCCAGCAGGTCCAGGAACAGGGACTGTGCTTCGTCCGGCCAATGGTTGAGCTCCGCTGCCAGCTCCCGGTGCAAGGCAGGGAACGCCTGCTGGAGCCGGGGGGCAACCACCGCCAGGTCCAGTTGGCGGCGCAGCTGGAAGCGTTCGGGGCGCAAACCCAGCAGGGGCAGAAATCGCTCGACCAGCTCGCGTTCCGGGAACTGAAAGCGATGTTTGAGTTTCCAAAGCACCAAGGCGGTCTCCAACTCGTCCGGCGGCCGGGTCGCCAAGCGGGCTTCCAGCCGGGCCAGGAAACGCTCTCGGGTATCCTGGGCGGCGCCGATTCGCACCGGAAGGCGGGGCAGCTGGAGGCGCAGAGCCGCTCGGAAGCGCAGGAATCCGTCCACGATCCTGAGCCTGCCCGCACCGTTGGGCTCTGCCAGCAAGGGCGTCAGAATGCCGACCCTTTCGATCGACGCCTTCAGGGGCCGCGGGAGCCGCCAGGAGGGAGAGACCGCAAAGGTCTCATCAGCCGAGTCGATGGTTGCAGGGTCGACCAGCTCGAGGGGAGAAGGGAATTCGAGGATCATGAGAAACTTGGATTATATCGAAGCAACCATCCAGCCAAAATCTCATCCCACATATTGTCAAGTGGTTTGACGGGTGCCTATAATCGTGGTCTGCCTTACCGGAGGCCAGGCGCCATGGGAACGAGCGGACTCGACGGTGGGTCCTACTTTTGTAAATGGAGGTCTGTAGTAACGATGAAAACGCGGTCTTTGTTCCAAGGAGCGCTCGCGCTTCTGCTCTTGGCCGCTTTCGGGCACGGATTGCTCCGGGCCCAGGAAGTGGACTACGACGAAGAGCAGTACAAGCAGTACACGGAGGCGGTCAACGAACCGGACTTGGCCCAGCGAGAGGTCAAAATCGTCGAGTTCATCAAGGCCCACCCGAACCTTTCGCTGGTGAAGTATGCCACGCAGAGCCTGCGCGAGGTCGTCAACACCTACTACCAGCAGCAGAAGTGGCCCGACGTGATCCGAGCCGCTGAGACCTGGTTGAAGCTGGAACCGGATGCTTCGGCGGCCCATGGCCTGATCGCCGACGCCGCCTTCCAGACACAGGACTTCGGCAGGGTGGCCCAGCACGGGGAAAAGTTCTATGAAACCAACCCCTCTCCCCAGATGGCGTACGTGCTGGCCATTACCTTCCAGCAGTTGAAGTCGAACCGGTTCCAGAAGTACGGCGAACTGGCGGTAGCGGGTTTCGAACCCGAGGATTACTTTGGCGGCCACTTCCAGATCCTGGCACAGCTTCGCGGAATGGCGGCTACCAGCGGGGATTGGTCCGGCGCAGCCCAGTATGCCCGGAAAATTCTCGAAGGATTCGACAAGGCGCAATTGCAGGAGGGCTGGCAGAGCTACATCGCCCAGGAGAGACCCCTCTGCTACGCCGTGTTGGGGCGCGCCTCCTACGAAAACGGCAGGTGGAGCGAGGCGATCAGCAACTACCAAAAAGTGGTGTCCAGCTCGAGTGACAAGAATATTCGCGCCGAGGGGTACTATTACATCGGCGTGGCCAACTGGAAAGCCAACAAGCTCGATCCCGCCATGGAGTCTTTCGCGCGAGGTTCGATGCTGACGGGGGCACCTCACCAGGATGCCTGTGATCAGTACCTGATCAAGCTCTACAAGTCGACCCACAACGACACGATTGCCGGTCTGGACGAATACAAACAGCGCGTCACCAGTCGTCCTTGATTACCCCATTCGCCGAGAAGCCGCGGTGTCGTGCTCGCGTGTTATCTTTGAGTTTTGCCTCGAAGTGAGGGCGCGGCACCATGACGGCATCGGTTGACTCATTCTTCCAGCAGCTGAATTCCCAACAGGCCGAAGCGGTTCGGCAGACGGAGGGACCCGTGCTGGTGCTGGCCGGCGCTGGCTCCGGGAAGACGCGGGCCATCACCTACAAGGTCGCCTACCTGATTGACCAGGAGCGCTGCCGGCCCGAAGAGATCCTGGCCGTGACCTTCACCAACAAGGCTGCCGAGGAGATGCGGGAACGTGTCTCGCACCTGGTGGGCGAGCTGGAGCGCCCTCCCCTGATCTCCACTTTCCACTCCTTCGGCGTACGAATCCTCCGTCCCCATGCACCTCTGCTCGGCTGGGGCCACGATTTCGTCATCTGCGACGCCGACGACCAGCTGAGTGTCTACCGGGAGGTCTACCGGCGTCTGGAGTTGAACGAATCGGGAGCCATGCCCATCCGATTGGCCCGGGCGCTGGTGAGCCGCGCCAAGAACCGGGGCTGGGGGCCCGACCAGCATCTGGCTCACTCCAAGGACGCGGACACCCCTTTGGTCGCTTCGATTTTTCGCGCCTACGAAAAGCAGCTCAAAGAATCGAACTCGATGGACTTCGACGACCTGATTCTGCATTCGGTCCGCCTGCTGCGGGAGCATTCCGAGGTCCGAAAGCGGGTCGCGGGGCGGTTTCGCTACTTGCTGATCGACGAGTATCAGGACACCAACCAGCCGCAGTACGAGCTGACCCGGCTGTTGACCGAGACGCACCAGAACCTGACCGTGGTGGGCGACGAAGATCAGTCGATCTACGGGTTCAGGGGTGCGGACATTGGCAACATCCTCAGGTTCCACGAAGATTTTCCCAACGCCTGCATCATCAAGCTGGAGCGAAACTACCGCTCGACCCAGGTGATTCTGGACGCGGCCACGGCCCTGGTCTCGAACAATTCGCAGCGCCGGGAAAAGATCCTTTGGACCGAGGACGCCCGGGGAGAATTGATCGACCTGTTCGTCGCCAATCATGCAGGGGAAGAAGCCGTCGTCGTGGCTCGCACCGTGCGCGATTGCCTGGCAGCGGAAGCTTCCAAAATCGCGGTTCTCTACCGCACGAACTTTCAGTCGCGCGTGTTCGAACAAGCCTTCCGGCAGCTCGATATTCCGTACATCCTGGTGGGCGGTGTAAGTTTCTTCAGCCGTAAGGAGATCAAAGACATCCTCGCCTTTCTGCGCTGCCTGCAGAATCCACGGGACGCGGTTTCCCTGCTGCGCATCCTGAACGAGCCGCCGCGCGGAATCGGCTCAAAGACGGTGGAGCGACTTCAGGCGCTGGCGGACGAACGAGGGCTGAGCTTGATCGAGACGATTGCGCTGGTGGTGGAAGAGCACCTGCTCCCGGGCCGGGCCCAAGGCGCTCTGGCCTCGTTTCATAGTATCCTCGATGGCTGCCGGGCGGCCCTCGAAGAGCGGCCGCTGCATCTGGCGATCGATCGGATTCTGAAGGTCACGGGTTACGTGGGCCACCTGGACGGACAGCCGGGCCCGGAGGCGGCAGACAGAAAGGAAAACCTGGGCGAGCTGGTCAACATGGCTCGCGAGTTCGCCGAGGCTGGGCTGGGCGTCCAGGAGTTCCTGGACAGCTGCGCACTCTACGCCGACACGGACGAATACGACGGCTCTGCGCGAGTGCATCTGATGACCCTGCACAACGCCAAGGGGCTGGAATTCGAAGCGGTCTTCCTGGCAGGTCTGGAAGAGGGGCTGCTCCCGCACAGTCGCTCCCAGGAACCGCACGAACTGGAGGAGGAACGGCGACTCTGCTATGTGGGGCTCACCCGAGCCCGCCGACGCCTCTTCCTGAGCTATTCTCGCACGCGCCGGATGCGCGGGCGCGAGACGCGCGAGCTCAACCGGCCGAGCCGGTTTCTGCGCGAGATTCCACCCCAGCTCATCCGCTCGGGGCCCCAGAGTGTAGAGGCATTTGCTGTTCGAGTCCCTCAGCTGGAGCGGGCTCGGCAACGGCCCTTCGACGGCACTACCTACGACACGCCCGAGAGCGTGAACCGATTCCTGCAGCAGTTGCCGGGCAGCAAGAAACCCGGCGGCGGGTCGATTCGCCCGGGCAGTCTGGTGGAGCATCAGAAGTTTGGCCGGGGCAAGGTTCTGCAGATCGAGCAGCAGGGGGACGACCTGAAAATCACCGTGCATTTTTCTGGAATCGGGATCAAGAAACTACTGCAAAGCTACGCACGGCTTCGGCCGATCTGACCCGGGGGGGGAATTTCCTGGCCCCGGGGCAGCCGTTCACAAAAAATGGGGGGGTGCTTTAAAACCATGGGGCTGAAATTGCGTCTAACATTGTTGAGGCGGGTATCGAGGATAGAGGGCGATTTCCCGTTCTTGAAAATCAAACCATCCGCCGTCAGTTCGGCGGCTGCCGGGGTGACTCCCCGGATCTGGAATCTTGAGTGGAGGTTTTTCGATGTCTTCTAGGAAAGGATTTTTTCGGTCGGGAGCCGGTCTGACCTTCCTGGCTCTCTTGATCGCGGTGGCTCTCGGAATCGTGATCGGAACGCTGGTGCCCGAGAGTCTTTCCAGCGTGGTGGAACGCGAACAGGTCGCGAAGCTGACCCTGAAGGGCGGCGGCGATCCCCTGGTGATGAAAGAGGCGGTCAATCTCGCCGACGGCTTTTCCCGGGTCGTGAAGACCATCGGGCCGGCCGTCGTGAACATTCGGACCGAAGGATTCGTTCAGCGGCGGGGACGTGGCGGTATGCACCCGCCCGACGCGCTGCGTGACTTTTTCGGCGACGAATTCTTCGACCGCTTCTTCGATCAGCAACCCCAGGTTCCTGACGAACGGAAGGTCACCAGCCTGGGCTCAGGCGTGATCGTGGACAGCCATGGTTATATTCTGACCAATTACCACGTGATCAATGGCGCCGATCGGATCTCGGTCAAACTGGCCGACGGGCAGAGCTTTGCAGCCGAAGTCCTGGGCACCGACGAACTGTCGGACCTGGCCGTGCTGCAGATCGAGTCCGACAAGCCGCTCCCCTTTGCCAAGGTGGGTGATTCGTCCGCCCTCGAAGTGGGCGACTGGGTGCTGGCCATTGGCAGCCCCTTCGGTTTCGACAAGACGGTTACTGCGGGAATCGTCTCGGCCACTGAGCGGGTGGTGCCGACCGGCATCTTCGGCAACTATATTCAGGCCGACGCGGCGATCAACCCCGGCAACAGTGGCGGACCGCTGGTCAACATCCGCGGAGAGGTAGTGGGAGTCAACACCTTCATCTCCACCGCCTCAGGCGGGTCGCAGGGCGTCGGCTTCGCGATTCCTTCCACTGTCTTCGTCAATTCCTACAACCAGTTGGTGAGCAAAGGCCGCATCGAGCGAGGTTGGCTGGGCGTTTCCATGAACACCTACCCCCTGACCAATGAGATGGCAAAATACTTCGGCGTAGAGGGTTCCGACCCCCAGGGGATCAAAGATGGCGACGGCGTCCTCGTGACCCAGTTGATCGACGAACGCGGCCGGCCGGCCGAGACGGGGCCGGCGTACCAGGCGGGAATCCGCGAAGAGGACGTGATCGTCAAGTTCGGTAAGCAGGAAGTGAAGACGATCTGGGACCTTCGTTCCGCGGTGGCCAATACGCCTCCAGGCGAAAGTGTTCCGGTGGTCGTGGTTCGCAAAGGTGAAGTCAAAGAGTTCCCCGTCCAGCTGGCTCAGCGCACCCTGGAGGAGCGGGTCGGCCGCGACAATGAGGGCATCACCTTGGATGAGCGGCGCGAGCGCGATCGCAAGAAGGAAATCGGCATCGAGGTCCGCTCGCTCAGCGATCGGGACCGCCAGCAATTGGGTCTGGAGGACGAAAACGGCGTGATCGTCCTGGCCGTGACGCCAGGCAGTCTGGCCGACGACGCCGGGTTGCAGATCAACCAGGTGGTCACTCACGCCAACGGCGAAGCCATCCAGTCCGGCCAGCAGTTCAAGGACTTCATCCTGGGGCTGCCTTCCGGCAAGGGCGTGGTCCTGCGGGTGGTGAACGTGGGCCGCGATCGTCAGAAGTCGATCGGCTACACGTCGTTCGTCAAGCCTTGACCCGCGCTTGTTCCTTGGATGCCTCGGCGCAGCAACGCCGTGCCGAGGCATCCCCCGCACCCAGCCCCCGCAGAGCTGCTCCCCGATTGCATTTTTCCCAGGAGAAATCTATCTTGAACAAGCTCGGCTCCGGGGACTGGAACGGATCGAGGACAGGGCCGGCACGCCGTGTAGTCAGCCCCGCTCTTTCGCCAAGGCAGGTGTGGTCGTGATCATCGGGATTCCGAGGGAAGTCAAGGACAACGAGTATCGGGTCGGCATGGTGCCAGCCGGCACTCATCAACTGGTCGGGGACGGTCACACCGTCCTGGTCGAAGCGGGCGCCGGCCAAGGCTCGGGCTTTCAGGATCAGGAGTTCACTGAGGCAGGTGCCGAGATCGTGGCCTCCGCCGACGACCTGTTCGAGCGCAGTGAGATGATCGTCAAGGTCAAGGAACCCGTGGAGGAAGAGTACCATCGCCTTCGCGAACATCAGATTGTCTTCAGTTACCTGCATCTGGCTCCCCTGCCGGAGCTGACCCGCGTTTTGATGGAAAAGGGGGTCGTCGGCGTCGCCTACGAGACGATCCCCGACAAGCGCGGGGCGCTGCCATTGCTGACCCCCATGAGCGAGGTCGCGGGACGGATGTCGATCCTGGTGGGCAGCTATTACCTGCAGCAACCGTTCGGGGGCCGGGGCGTGCTGCTGGGAGGCGTTCCCGGGGTGCGCCCGGGGCTGGTCGTCATCATCGGGGCGGGGACGGTCGGCGTCAACGCCTTGAAGATGGCAATGGGCCTCGGAGCTCAGGTCAGCATTCTGGACGTGGATCTGGAAAAGCTCCGCCACATCGACGATCTCTTCTTCGGTCAGGTAGAGACGCTGCATTCCAACCCGTATTCCATTACTGAGTCGGTGAAGCGGGCGGACCTGGTCGTGGGAGGCGTCTTGATCGTGGGAGCCAGCGCGCCCAAGTTGGTCACGCGCGAGATGGTATCGATGATGAAACCCGGGTCGGTGATCGTCGATGTGGCCGTGGATCAAGGCGGCTGCTGTGAAACGACCCGCGCCACCACGCACAGCGACCCCGTCTACCGGGTCGACGGCGTGCAGCATTACTGTGTCACCAACATGCCGGGGGCGATGCCCCGGACCTCCACGCTGGGCCTCACCAACGCTACCCTGCCTTATGTTCGAGCAATCGCCCGCGACGGGCTCTCAGGCGCGATCGAAAAGAATCCGCTGCTGGCTCATGGCGTCAATACTTACGGAGGCCGGGTAACCTGCGAGCCGGTGGCTCGCTCTCAGGGCCTTCCTTACGCAGCTCTAGCGGAGGTTGTTTCGTAACAGAACATGGGTCGCCGACTGATCCCGTGGAAGCTCCTGGTCGATCCGCCGCGCACCGGAGCGGCCAACATGGAGATCGATGAGACACTGCTGTCCTGGGCGGAAACTACTTCCGAGCCGATCACCTGGCTGCGTTTCTACTCCTGGAGCAAGCCTACGATTTCGCTTGGGAAGCATCAAAAACCAGAGTCGGCCGTGGATCTGGAAGTCTGCCGCGGTGAAGGGGTCGAAATCGTTTGGAGGCCGACTGGAGGACGGGCCGTATTGCACGACTGCGAGTTGACTTACTCCGTGGTCTCCAACGACGGCCGCTTTTTCCCACCGCTGAGCATCGATCGAACCTACCTGCGCATTTCCCAGGCTCTGAAGGCCGGCTTGCGCCACCTGGGAGCACCTGCCAACCTGGCGATCCAACCGCATCGCCAAGGCCTCCCTTTCGCGAGCGGAGGCGCACCCTGTTTCGCCACTGCCTCCCGGCACGAAGTGCTGTGCCGGGGACGCAAGCTGGTCGGGAGCGCCCAGCGCCGGCTCAAGCGGAGCTTTCTGCAGCACGGCTCCGTTCCCATCCGGCTGGATTGGGGATTGATGAGCCGGCTGTTTCGCCTGGAAACCGCCCAGCTCCGCACTCGCATGATCGATCTGGAGCAGGCCCTGAGCCGGGAAGTCACTCATCAACAGGTGATCGAATCACTGACGCGGGGGTTTCTCGAAAGCTTCCACGTCTCGCTGGAGCGGGCAGACCCGAGACTCGAGAGCACTCGCTCAGCTGTCCGGTGAAATCGATGAGCAATCAACCAGATACGAGCAGCAGTGAGAGCGAGGCGATGGACCGCCGCTCTCACGACATCCTCAAGACGCTGATCCGCGAGTTCGTCCGAACCGGCAAACCCGTGGGTTCGCGGCGCCTCTCGAAGCTGAATCGGGAAGGCTTGAGCGCGGCCACCATCCGCAATGCGGTGGCGGATCTCGAGGAGATGGGCTTCGTCGAGCAGCCCCATACCTCGGCGGGCCGTGTTCCCACCGCCAAGGGCTACCGCTTCTACGTCGCCTCGCTTTCCCCGGGGCGCCCGCTCTCCGAACGAAACATCGACCAGATCCGGCAAACCCTGGCGCGGGAAACCGACCCGGACGCGCTCATGAACAAAACCAGCCGGCTGCTCTCTTCACTGTCCAACAACGTGGGCTTCGTCCTGACACCGCCCATCTCGATGGCGGTGATGAAACATATCGAATTCGTCAAGATCGGGCCTCGCCGCATCCTCGTCATCCTGGTCTCGCAGACCGGCCTGGTGCAGCATCGGCTGATCCGAGTCGGCGAGGAGTTCACACAAAGCGACCTCAACCAGGCCGGGGGATACCTGGTGCAGCACTTCGCCGGTCGGACTCTGGCTCAGATCCGGGACGAGCTGATTCGCTTGATGAGCGAAGAAAAAACCCTGTACGACCAGCTCTTGAAGAAAGTGCTGGTCCTGGGCTCGGCCGGGCTGATGCCGGCCGAACAGGAAGCGACTGAAGAATCGGAGGTCTACTTGGGCGGCACTGCCAAGATGGTCGAAAAGTCGGACCTGGCAGACGTCAAGCGGATGGTCGCGCTGTTTCAGACCTTCGAACGCAAGAGCCAGCTGGTGAAGCTGCTCTCCGAGTGCGTCCGCCCCAACGACTCAGGCCCCACCGTCACGATTGGGCTGGAGGAGCACATCCCCGGCATGGGCGACCTGGCACTGATCTCCTCTCCCTACAGTTCGGAGCAAGGTGCCGGCACCCTGGGCATCCTGGGCCCCAGCAGGATGGAATACCAGAAAATCATCTCTTTGGTAGACTACGTTGCGAAGTTGTTTGGAGAAATGCTGGCCCGCAACGACCAGCGATCCAGAGGGCATTTCGAAGATTCGTAGCATGCAGGACGAAGCGAAAAAGGGCGGCGAGACGCCCGAAGAGGAAATCACGCTCGACCCTTCCGAGGGAGAAGACTCTCCACCGGCACAGGATCTCTTCCTCGAGACGATCGAGGAGCTGAGCCGGGAGCGGGACGAGTATCAGGATCTGCTGCTCCGCAAACAGGCGGAGTTCGAGAACTTTCGCAAGCGAGTCAACCGGGAAAAAGCAGAACTCGAAGAAGCCTCACGCGCCGAAGTGCTGGCCGAACTGCTGCCCGTCTTCGATTCGGCGTCCAAGGGCCTCCAGACCCTCCGTGAGCTGGACCCTGGCCCGGAACTCGAGCCTTTCCTGGAAGGGTATGAGTTGCTCGTGAAAGCGCTCGAAGGCGCTCTGGAGAGATTCCAGGTGTCCCCGGTTCCCGGAGTCGGCGCCCGCTTCGACCCCAACCTGCACGAAGCCATCCTCCGCGAAGTCGGCACGGACCTGACCGACGGCGAGATCCTGGAGGAGTATCGCAGCGGCTATGAAATGAACGGCCGTCTGTTGCGGCCCTCACAAGTCAAAGTCGCGGTCCGCTCCACTCCAGCCTCAGCGGCGCCCGCCACGGCGGACAAGGACTGAATCGCTCCACTCTGCGCCGGAAATCTTCCGCTTACCTTGAAATCGAGGCGACGCGATCTTATAACCCCGGAGTATTAGGGGGAGTGGGTCCGCATAACGTGGGAAGGAGTGCAGGTTTTGTCCAAGCGGGATTACTATGAGGTCCTCGGCGTGGCCCGGGACGCCAACGTCCAGGAAATCAAGAAAGCATATCGCCAACTGGCGATCCGCCACCATCCCGACCGGAACCCGGGAGACCAGCAGGCCGAAGAACAGTTCAAGGAAGCTGCCGAAGCATACAGCGTCCTCAACGATTCGGAAAAACGAGCCCGCTACGATCGTTTCGGACACGCGGGGCTGGGCGCCTCCGGAGCCGGGTTCAATCCGGCGGACTTTGCCGATTTCGCCGATATCCTGGGGGATTTCTTCGGCCTCGGAGACCTCTTCGGCGGCCCGGGCTCGCGGCGCAGTCGCGTCCGGCGCGGTTCGGACCTGCGCTACAACCTTCAGATCGACTTTCAGGAGGCAGTGGCCGGAGCCGCCACCAAGATCAAGATCCCGAAACTCGACCCCTGCTCCGTCTGCGGGGGAAGTGGGGCCGATCCCAGCGTCGGGGTCGTCACCTGCAGCGCCTGCAAGGGCCAGGGCCAGCTTCGCTATCAGCAGGGGTTCTTCACGATCAGCAGGACTTGTCCGCAGTGCAGCGGCAGCGGCCGCGTCATCAAAGAAGCGTGCAAGAATTGCCGCGGCAACGGCCAGATCCAGAAAGAGAAAACCCTGGAGCTGCGCATTCCCGCCGGAGTCGACAACGGTTCCCGGCTGCGCGTGGCGGGCGAAGGAGAACCGGGCGTCAACGGGGGACCCCCGGGTGATCTGTACGTCGTTCTTTCGGTTCAGGAACATCCCTTCTTCGAACGACACGGAAACGACTTGCACTGCTCCGTGCCCATCAACTTCAGCCAGGCTGCCCTCGGGGCAGAGCTGGAGGTGCCGACCCTGGACGGCAAGGAGACCGTCCGGATTCCTCAGGGCACTCAGACCGGGACCGTTTTCCGACTCAAAGGCCGAGGTGTCGTCGGG
Organism: Acidobacteriota bacterium; assembly: GCA_041630155.1. GTDB lineage: Bacteria > Acidobacteriota > UBA6911 > RPQK01 > JANQFM01 > JBFGHG01. The sequence goes on along the minus strand of JBFKLX010000036.1, from coordinate 18,972 downwards.
CTCAACAGCCGCTCACGTGGCGACCAATTCATCAAGGTCGAAGTCGTCACCCCCCGCCGACTCAATCGCGAACAGCGGGACCTGCTGCGACGTCTGGCCGAAGTCTCCGAAGCCGAAACTTCCCAGCAAGGCTCCCTGTTCGAAAAGGTTCGCGAGATGTTCGGATAAGGCCCGGATTCCGGCGCTGCAGCGATGAAACCCTACATCCGCGTCAGCGGGCTGGTGACTGCCCGTGATTTGGAGAGCTTCAGCGAGATCTGCTGGGAAGAACAGACGCTGGGCCTGCAGGAGAGCCCTGGGGATCCCTGGTGTCGTGTGAGTGCCTATTTCGGCTCGGAGCGCTCCCCCTCGAACCTCCTCGAAGTTCTCTTGCGGGTCTCACGCGAGCGAGGCCTGAGGCTGCAGCACCTCACCGCCGAACTCTTCGACTTCGATCCGGATCAGTGGCTGCAAAAGTGGCGTGAAAGTTTCACTGCCTTCCCCGTGGGCACCTCTTTCTTCGTTCATCCGCCCTGGGAACCCGCCTCGATCGACTTTCCCATCAACCTCGAAATCGAACCGGGGCGCGCATTCGGCACCGGTACCCATGAATCGACTCAGTTGTGCTTGACCGCTCTGGAGCAGGTGGCTCGGGAACCGGAAACGGTCCTGGACGTTGGAACTGGGAGCGGGATTCTGGCCATGGCCGCGGCCCGCTCGTTCCCACGCAGCCGGGTGACCGCCCTGGACATCGATCCCATGGCCACCGAGATGGCCCGCGAGAACCTGGAGCGCAACGCCTTGCCGGGGATTCATCTGGTGACGGGCGGGGTCGAGGCGATTCGTGGCCGATTCGAATTGGTGGTGGCCAACCTGACTTTGCCGATCTTCCGCCAGGTCGCCTCCGGTCTGATCTCCCTGATTGGACGCGACCTGATCGTGTCGGGCTTCACCCACCAGCAGGGGTCGGCTGTCCGGCAACTGTTCGAACCACGCGGAGTGGGCCTGCAAGCTCAGTGGGAGCTTCGAGACTGGCACTGCTACCGGCTGAGGCGGCCGTGACATCAGCAATTCGAGGCCCTGAGTTCCCAGCTCTCAGAGAGAGGGGTGAAGCCCAGCCCTGAACCTTCAAAATGCAACCTCCAGGCCCGCGAAGAGCGTCCGTCCCGGAGACTCGAAGCCCGCCACTTCGGTGTACCTTCTGCCCAGCAGGTTCTCACCGCGCAATACCAGGGCCAGGTCGCCCCGGCTGTCGGAAAACCCCATCAGCGGAAGGGTCACTCCGAAATCGGTCTTCCAGTAAGAGTCCAAAGTGACACGGTTGCTCGAGAAGTCCGGAAAGAACTGGATGTCCTCCCGGCGCCCTTTGAACTTGAAGTCGATGCGCAGCTGGTAGCGCCGTTTCGAATACTGGGCGAAGAGAGCGGCCTGGTGGCGCGGACGCCGCAAAAGCGGCCGGCCCACCTCGAAGTTGCCTCCCGGAACCGAACCTGCATCGGTCACCTCGGTGTCCAGGAAGGTGTAGTGGCCTCCCAGGCGCAATGGAGCGCCCCAGTTCCAGAAACCTTCCAGCTCCAGCCCTTGACTCTCGGCCTTTTCCAGATTCAGGTAATTGGAGGAGCCCGGCGGCACCAGGAAACTGAATTCGATCAGGTCACTGAAGCGATTGACGAAGAGAGTTGTCGAGAAGCCCCACAATCCGTCCGATGACCGGTAGTCCGCCCCGAGATCGGTTGCGACGTTTTTCTCCGGTTGCAGGTTCGGATTGCCGACGATCCCAAACTCGGGGAAACCCAGGATCTCTACGAAGGAGGGAGCGCGAAACCCGTTTCCGAAACTGCCCCGGAGCCTCCACTCGGGAGTGAGCCGGAAGCCGACCGAGAGCTTGCCGCTCACGAAACTCTCGAAGCGATCGTTGTCCTCGTAACGCACCCCGCCCGTCAGGAAGAGGCGGTCGCGCAATTCGAACTGCTCCTGAACATAGACCCCTAGTCCGCGGCGCAGGAGGGCCGGCCCGTCAGCTTTTTCCCGCTCGTAGCTGAGACCTGCTGTGAGCAGATGGTGGTCGCCGACGCGAAGGTTGTTCTGCCAGTCCAGAAAACTTCGCTCCTCGTCGGCTCGGAAGGTGGAGTCGAAAAAGTCGTCCACCCCGTCTCGAAGGGTAAAGTTCTGAAAGAGGCGCCGATGGTAGCCGTACTGCAGGCGCGTCCCGTAAATCCTGGACAACTGACTTTGATAAGCCACCGAATAGTGCGTTTCTTCAGTCGAGCGATAGTCGTTGGGGTCGACCAGCGCCCCTGTGAAATCGGTGGGAAAGGCGTATTCGGAATCCAGGTACCGCAGGTGGGCGGAGAGTGACGAGGAACCGGTCAGATCGAACACCGTGTCAGCCGACAACTCTGCGCGGTCGTAATGGTTGTTGAAGTCGTAGAAGCCGTCGGTCTTGGACCAGTGCGCCCCGAGAGAGTAATGCACACGGCGGGAGCCCCCGGCCAGATTCCCTCGGAAGAGGTAGCTGTCGTGGCTCCCGCCCTCGAAGCTGAAGCGGCCGCTGGGCCGACCTTCCCCTTGCCGCGTCAAGATGTTGATCACCGAGCTGGCGGCATCGGCACCATACAGCACGGAAGCAGGGCCTCGAACGATTTCGAGGCGTTCCACGTTGGCGGTGGTGATGTCTCCGAAGTCGAATCCACCCCCTGCCTGATTGATGGGAACGCCATCGATCAGGACCAGGTTGAAGTCGGATTCTCCGCCCCGAACGAAGACTGTGGCCGCCCCTCCGAAGGGCCCGGTTCGGACGACATTGAGCCCGGGAACGGTTTCGAGAACCTGCAGGAGGCTGCGAGCTCCCTGCGCTTCCATTTCCTCTGCGGTGACGATGGTTACGCTCTGTCCCAGCTGGTTGACCGGAGTGGGCGTCCGCGTCGCCGTCACGGTGATCTGGGTTTCGGGCCCCGGGGGCGAAGTCTGACCCTCGGAGGCAACCTTCTCCTGGCCGGCCGACTGCTCTTCGGCCCAGGCCGGCGACGGGGCTGCCAGCGTCATGGCCAGAAGTGCCGCAGCTCCCTTTGTTCTTGCTCGCTTCATCATCATCTCGTTGTGTGCTCCTTCGGATCTCCCTCAGGCATGGATCGCCCCTGGCGGGGCCGCCCGACAGGCAGGCCCAGGCCCACCCCGGCGCCGGGGCCAGAAGAACGAGAACGCTATTTCAGTGTGCGGGATTGCGAGACCGGGATCTTGCTCCGTCGGCTGACGGTTTCGGTCTCGGTGACTGGAACATGCCGCCTCCTGCGCTCCCCCTTCGGAAGCCTGGGAGAAGCATGGCTGGACCGGTCTCCTGGCTAACAGTGCTGCGGCTCCGCGCCTTCCCGCCCCCGGAGAGGCAGTGGCCAATGGCGAAGCCGTTCTCACTGTTCACAGTTGCGAGGGCAGCGTCGGCCTTGCACCGAACTTCCCGTGCATCCAACCATGACAGTTAGTAAAACGGGACACACGATAGAAAAAAGGGGGCGCGTTGTCAAATCCCGGGAGTCACGAAGGCGGTATTTCGAACCGGACTCGGCGCCTGGGTCAGAATTCAAGCTTCACAGCCGTGAACTCTCAGGTGACCTCGTACATCTCCGGCCCGATCTCCAGCTTTCGCCCCTCCCGCATCGACTGATTGGCCACCAGGATGGGGACGCAAGCAGCCATGCCGGCGCGGCCGTCACACGGGTTGGCAGTCCAGTAGCGAATGGTGCTGCAAAAGGCCGCCAGTTCATCCCGGTACGCGGCCAGCGGATTGTAGCCGGAGGTCGAGCCTCCGACACTGCTACCCGCAGCATCTCGGAGTCGGCTCTCCGAGGCGGACATGACGGGTCCCGTCGCAGCCGATTTGGCACTGATCTGGGTGGCCTCGAATTCCTTGCTCCCCTCGGGAAAGAGCATCGCTTCCCGCTCGCTCTGGAGAATGATGGTCCCCTCCGTCCCCATGATCTGCTCGTAGTAGTGGTCGTACTGATTCGACTGGATGGTGGAGTAGGTCACCGTCAGGTCTTCCGGATACTCGAAGATGGCGTAGACGTGGTCGGCCGCCTCGCGACCATCCTTGTAGCGGTAGACGCCTCCGCTGGCGTAGACGTTGAGAGGCACCGAATCGGCGATCCAGTTGACCACTTGAAGTTGATGGCTCCCCAGCTCCGCCATCAAGCCCTGCGAGTACTTGTCGTAGAGCCGCCAGTTCTTGAGGTGCTCGAGGGTCGGGTAACCGTGCGCCGCCGGATCCATCTCCAGCTTCTCGGGAACACTGCGCCGCCAATCGGTGTTGCGATGCCACAGAGACCGCACGTGGTAAACATCTCCGATCACACCGTTTTTGACCAAACTGTAGGCCTCGTGGTAGAGGGGGTTGGCGACTCGCTGGTGCCCGATCTGCAGGTTCCGACGGGCAGCCAGCGAAGCTTCGATCATGCGGCGGCATTCATCTGTCGAGTGGGCCATGGTCTTTTCGCAGAAGACGTGTTTGCCCGCCCTCAGGGCCGCCAGGGTGAGCGGCTCGTGCATCCACAATGGGGCGGCCACCAGCACCGCTTCGATGTCACTGCGCTGCAGCATCTCATTGTAGTCCGCGTATGCCTGGGCCTCCGGGTCGTGGCGTTCCCGCGCGACCTTCAAACCTCGCTCCAGGTTGTCCGGCGCGATGTCACAAACGGCGACCAGCCGCAGATGGCTGGTCGGGGCATTCTCGAGGAGCACCCGACCCTGGCCTCCGGTGCCCACGATCGCAGCCTTCACCGGCCTGGCCCGGTAGGTCTTCCACAGCAGGGCGCCTGCCACCGGGACGGTGGCGACCGCCTTCAGAAAGTTTCGACGTCCGAGTTCCCGTTGCTTTTCGTTGAGCATTTCAGGCTCCCCTTCAGTTGTCATGAGGGCCGAGCGGGTCATCAGCCCAACACGTTCAGTAGGAACGCCGGCCGAAATAGCGATCCCGGCGTTGCCTCCACTGCGCGATCAGAATGTCCAGCCCGGCTATCCGCCCCGTGGGAAAGGATAGCACCAGCAGCAGAGCCAGCACCTCCAGCAACGTCGTGTCGACGTACAGCTCCGCGCCTTGGGGGCCGACCACTGTAAAGTCCGCGAAGGGCGGCGCTGCCAGATAGAACAAGAATAACAGAAGCGCACCTCCCAGCGCAGCCGCCCGGGTGAACAGGCCAAGCATCAGCAGCAGCCCGAACAGGACGAGTCCCCACTTGGTGCCCTGATCGGCGATCCACAACAGGCTGGGACTCTCGGCCATGGCCTGAAACAAGCCCGACAAAGGCCCTGTGGCATTTTCCAGGTACCCCTGAGCGCTCCAGTAAACTGCCCGCACCTTGCCCCAACCCTGGTAGAAGAGATGCCATCCGATCGCGAACCGGAGGAGCACCAGGAGGAACTGCTGCGAGGCGCTCGGCGGCGAGGCGTAACTTTTCAGCACGCGACCTCCCAGGCCCTGTCATCGAGCCCAAAGCATCGGACTCCCAGATCCTTTCCCGCTCCCCCAGGCACCAGGATCGCCCCGACCCCGGGATTGGCGAGACAAAAGGCTTCTACTTGCTCGACCGTCATGATGTAAAACGCGGTCGAGAGTGCGTCGGCCAGCGCGGCACTCGGGGCCAGCGCCGTCGCGGAGAGATTCGTGATGGCGGGGTACCCGGTGCGGGGATCGATGATGTGCCCATAGTCCCGGCCGGCAACGGCGAGCTTCTGCTCCGCCGCGCCGGAAGTGGAGAGCGCCCCACTCTTCAACCGAACCTCAGCAAAGTCGCCAGAGTGATCCCGAGGGTCCCGCAGCCCAATTGTCCATCCCTGCGAACCCCGCTCCGGCCCATCTCCGCCGACCAGGATCGTGCTGTGCCCCGCATGAATCAGAAAGTTCTCCTGGCCTTCGCGCAGCAACCGCCCTGCTCGATCCAGTGCGTACCCTTTTCCAATGGCCCCCAGGTTGACCTCGAGTGGGCGCCGGAAATACACCGTGCCCGAGACACGATCGATCTCGAGGTGTCGCCATCCGACTCGTTTCAAGATCGTTGCCAGCTCCTCGCCGCTGGGCACCTCCCCCTGCCGTCCCAGAAATCCCCAGCAGCGCGAGAGGGGAGCCGAAGTCAGATCGAAGGCTCCGTCCGAGAGGCGGCTGACCCGCTGGCCCAATTCCAGGATTTCCAGCAGCTCGGGCTGGACGCGTGCGGGCCCTCCCGCTCCGCTGCGGTTGAGTCGCGAGACTTCACTGCTCTCGATGAACACCGACAGCTGAGCCTCCAATCGATGAATCTCCTGGAAGGCTTTCCCGACCCAGGTCCAGGCGCTGCGCGCCGATCCCGGCAGGAGTATTTCGAAACGGCAGGCCATGGCCCGGCGGCTGTAACGCAACAACTGCCCCGCAGGCCGCTCGAACTCCTCCATCCAGGCCTGTCGCTGAGCCCAGCCAAAACCCAGAATTCCCCTTCTGCCAGTTGCTTTTGCACCAGTCCTTGGAAACTTCATGAGGCGCCTCTCCTCAACCCCGAGCGCGAGCAATAATCTTAACATGACCGGGGAAACAGGCCCAGGCGCTGGCCGGGGAGCCACACAGGCTCGAAGGCACAGGCCCGCAGCGCCAGGCTGAGTACTCCAGTTCGCAAATACGGTGACGTGTGCGGGCGGGGCTCTCGAGGCGAGGTCGCAAAGAGAGGAGGAGGCGATGCCGGAGCATCGTCGAGGAGGAACGACAAAGAGATCGCCCGAGACCCCCGTGCGCCCGAAGGGTTGCTGTATTTTTGGATCGGAGTACTTAGGGCGCAGGGCGTAGAGCGCAGATCACTTTGCTCGAGCCCTTTCTTGAACGAGTCGGTTTCGTGAAGGCGTGCCGTGTCGAACTTGTCGAAAATCGGCCTGCGGGCTTCACGTCCGCCCGCAGCGCCGACACCATATACGGGGAAAACGTCACCCATGTCCCCGGGAGGTGTTCGACTACGCCCTACGCCCTACGTACGCCCTAGCCCCACGCCCCCCACACCCTCCCCGCCTCGAGTTTGCCAAGTATCCTGCCCACCGTCATAATCTCGCCGGGACGGCTCCACAATGGCAAACCCAGGTGAATCCTCTTCAGCTCGAACTGCCGGGGCTGTGTTCTTGCTGGCGATCGTGCTGCTGGCGCCCAGTCTGGGAAAGCCGTTTCACATCGATGATCCCGTGGTACTGGCCGTCACTCAGCGGATCCTGATCGATTGGACGGATCCGTTCGGAGGCGATTTCGACTGGTTCGGGCGGCAGATGCCGCTCTGGCGAGCCACTACCAATCCTCCGCTCCTGAGTTACTACCTGGCCCCCGGAGTTGCGTGGTTTGGATACTCCGAGATCTGGCTGCATTTGTTTCTTCTGCCTTTCCTGGTCCTTCTCGTTGCCGCCACCCTGTGGCTGGCCCGGAGATTCTGTGACCACCCCTGGCCGGCGGCGCTGTTCGTTTTGGGCAGCCCGGCGGTCGTGGTCTCGCTCAACCTGATGCGGGACGTGCCGGCTTTGGCGTTGAGTTCGGGGGCGCTGGCGCTGGCTGTCCGCGCCAGCGACCGGAACCGTCCCACCGGCTTGGTGATCGGATCGCTACTTCTGGGGGCCGCCATTCTGACCAAGTACTCGGCAGCCGTTCTGCTGCTGGTCTTGGCCTTCCTGCCGGCCTATCGCCGCCAGTGGAAACTCTGCGCGCTCAGCTTGGTCTCACTCCTGCCTCTGGGCGGCTGGTGTCTGTGGACCTGGAAGGTCTACGGAGCAGCGCATCCCCTCTTTCTGCTCTGGGGCGGTCACTCCAACCGGACGTTTGGCCCGCTGGACAACCTGCTGGGTGCACTTGCCATCCTGGGAAGTTGTCTCATCTTGGCCCCCGCCGCTTCGCGTCTCCTTTCCGGGACAGACCGAGACGGCGGGACGCGGCATCGACTCTGGATCTCGGGTCTCGTGGCGCTGGTCGCCGTGATCGCGGGCTGGGCACACCGGGGGGAGGTTTCTCTGCAATACGCACTCTGGATCGGCAGTGGCGTCCTGCTCCTGTGTGGGGTGGCGCTGGGAACGAAGGCGCCGCGGCAGCTCGGGAGAAACGGCGACGAAGCCATGCTCCTCACGTGGCTGGTGGCGCCACTGCTGTTCAGCGTCTTCCTCATCCCCTTCCAGGCCGTCCGCCACCTCTTGCCGGTGCTGCCTCCATTGTGCCTGCTGCTGTTTCGGCGAATCGACTCGGCCGGAAAGGGCACAGCCCCGAGTGGCGCCTTTGTGCTGCTCCTGCTGGCCGTCCAGTTCGCCTTGACGGGGGCGGTTGCCTTTGCAGACCACGTATATGCCGCCTGTTACCGCGATGCTGCCCGGCGCGTGCGAGCCTCCGGCATGGCAGAGGAAAGACCCACATGGTTCGTGGGGCATTGGGGTTGGATGCTCTACGCGCAGCGTGCCGGTTTCCGGCAGTTGCACGGGGACGGAGCTGGGCCCGAGCCTGGCGACTTGCTGATCTGGCCTCAACGCGTACACATCGGCCAGGTATTCCAGGGGAATCCCGACTGGAGGAGGAATCTCGAGCTGGCCCGGGAATTCGAGTGCCAGTCGGCGTGGCCGGTCCGCACCATGAACTTCGAAGGGGCAGCTTTTTACGCAGTGATCCGCGGAAACGCACCTTTCGCCTTCCAGGCGCCGGCCCTGGAGAGGTTTCGCGTCTATCGTGTCAGGGAAGAGTGAGGGGGCTGGGCTGGAGGGCTCCCGAAGGGAATAGACCTCAGGAAACCCTCAAATCGGAACCGGTCCTCCCGCATCAGCGGGTCTTGACGCGGTAGTCGTCCTGGTAGCAGACCCAGTACATTCCACCCGGCTGCCCAGCGGACTTGACGACTCGCGTGGCCACCATTTGAGTCCCACACTGAGGACACATCTTGGAAGCACCGGCACTCCCCTTCTGTCCCAGACTCGCTCGTGCAGTCTTGCTAATCTTCTCAGCCATTTCTCGTTCTCCTTCGTCTCAATTCGCTTGTTGGCCCCGGTTCTCCGGGCAAACAGAGAACCAGATGCAATTCGGCTCGGATTGGTTTCACGCCGCAGACTTTTTTTTGAGACAGCGTGCCGGTGGGCGGTGGGCATTGGTCCTGGCGGGCGACCGGACGGCACCGGTCAGAGCAATTCGCTAGTCCAGCAAGCCAATCTCGACTCGCGTGACTCCCCGAAGCGCTTCCTGCATGTACTCCTTGATCTTCTTGATCAGCGACTTCTCGTTGAGGCGGATGGCCTCTCGTGTGACACCGAACTGGTCGGCGATTTCCTGCAGGGTCTTCGGGTCTTCCGCAAGAAGGCGCTCACGCAGGATGATCAGTTCCCGCTCGCTGAGGCTCTCCGAGAATTCCATGATTCTCGCGTTGAAGAGCTCCCGCAACTCTCCGCGAGCCAACCGTTCGTCGATCAGCTCCTCAGCCGCCTGCAGGGTGTCACTGAACTGCAGAGACTCGTTGCCGGCGACCGGCGCTTCCATGCTCACGTCGGTGGATTCGATGTTTTGTTCGACTTCACGGACGTCTTCGACACTGACGTTGAGCCGCTCGGCGATCAGCTGAGGCGTGGGGTCGATCCCTTGCAGGCGCAGCTTCTCCTTCTCCTTGCGGAGATTGAACAGGAGCTTGCGCCGCTCGTTGGTGGTGCCGATGCGAACGATGCGGAAGTTGTCGATGATGAACTTGATGATGTAGGCCTTGATCCACCAGGTGGCATAGGTGGGAAGCCGGGCTCCTTTGAACGGATCGAAGCGCTTGACGGCCTCCAGCAAGCCGATGTTGCCCTCCTGGATCAAGTCGAGGGCATTGGAGTAGACACGGTTGTAGAGCATCGCCACCTTGACCACCAGATGCAGATTGGCGGTGATCAGCCGATAGGCGGCTTTCTGGTCTCCTTCCTCGCGATACCTGAGAGCCAGCTCTTTTTCTTCTTCCGCGTCGAGCGGCTCGAACCTGCGGATTTCGGCTAGGTAACGCCGCAGCGGATCGAGCCGGGCCAGGCTGGTGCCGCTCGAGGAAGCCGCAGGGCTTTCTTCCGATTGCTCTTCATCGGATCCGGAGAAGTCTTCGTTTTCGTCCAACGGATCGAGCACCTCCACGTCGGCCTCTTCCGCCGGCTCAACATCCGGAGCGCTTTCCTCTTCTGCCGGTTCCGTTTCGACCCTGGGGTCGTTTTCCTTCGATGCCATTCGCCTCAAAATGGTAACACCAAAGACGCGGTGCAACCCCTGTCGGGAGCTTCCCCAGCCGGCCGGAGGTGCGCAACGCCCTCACAGCGCGACGGTTAGAGGGGGAGCGGGCCGCGCAGACTCAGTGTTTGCCTTGGAAGAATTGCTCGTAGAGCTCGACGTCGTGCCGGCTACCGATGATCAGAGGCACCTTTTGGTGGAGCTGCTCGGGTTGGATGTCCAGAATCCGCTCCCGGCCAGTGGAGGCCCTGCCTCCCGCCTGCTCCACGATGAAGGCCAGCGGGTTGGCTTCGTAGAGCAAGCGGAGTTTGGGTTTGGGCTTTCCACCTTTGAAGGAGGCGGGGTACAGGAAGATGCCGCCCCGCAGCAGATTGCGATGGAAGTCTGCCACCAGCGAGCCGATGTAGCGGAGCGAATACGATCGGCCCGCCTTTCCGCTCTTGAGATGCTCGATGTAACGCCGGGTCCCGTCGTCCCAGGAATTCTCGTAGGCTTCGTTGATGGAGTAGATCTTCCCCCTGGGAGGTGTCTCGATATCGGGATGAGAAATCAAGAATTCACCAATACTGGGATCCAGCGTGAAACCGAAGACTCCATGGCCCACGGTGTAGACGAACATCGTACTGGAACCGTAGATGACGTATCCGGAAGCCACCTGCTGGTAACCCGGTTGCAGGCAGTCCGTCAAAGATCCGTTCGCGCCGGGGGTCTGCTTTCGCAAGATCGAGAAGATGCTTCCGATGCTGACGTTCACGTCGATGTTGGAAGAGCCGTCCAGTGGATCGTAAAGCAGGACGTACTTGCCCTTTCGGAAGCGATCGGGAATCGGCAGGACGTCCTCGTACTCCTCGGAGGCCATGATGCAGAGGTGTCCCCCGTGATCCATTGCCTTGTAGATGGTTTCGTGGGCGAACTCGTCCAGCTGCTGGACTTGCTCTCCGTGGACGTTTTGCCGTCCTGTCAATCCCAGGATCTCCGCCAGGCCCGCCTTGTTCACCTCCTTGGATATGATCTTGAAGGCGATGGTCAGATCCCAGAGGAGATTGGTGAATTCTCCCGTGGCCTCGGGGAACGTTCGCTCCTGTCCGACCAGGTGGCGGCCGATGGTGTGCGTGGATTGCCCCTTGGCGGTCTTTGGCTCAGTCGTCTTCACTCGAACTCTCCTCGGCAAGGCCCTGACGCGGCCGGATTCATTGCCCGGCAAACTCGCAGCACTCCCGGCGGAGGGGTCTGTGGGCGATCTCTCGGGCGTCCCCCGTCCATCCACATCCGCCATCCGGAATTGCGGGCCACAGTGATTCGAGAACTGCGGTTTCCTCTCGCGTTTCTCTTCGATCTTGAAGACCCGGACGGGACCTCGACCCCGGCGGATCGACACTCGAAGGCAGCCTCCCCCGTCACCGCCGGCTTGACTCACTTAAGTTACCATGGAAAGCCTACTCGAGGGCAACTGCAAAGCTGTCGGGGCGCCGGTTTGGCGCTCAGTGAACCGTCCGGGACTTTCCGCTCATGAAGTCCATGAGGATGTAACGGGCGAGGTTCACGGTAGAGGTGAAATAGGCTTTCCCTCGACAGATCCGTGAAACCCGCTTGACGAACTCTACGAGGTGGTAGTCGCTGGCCACCATGAATGTGTTGATCAGGATTCCGGCACGCCTGCAGTTGGACACTTCGCGGAAGGTCTCGTCCAGAATCATCGGGTCCAAGCCAAACGGGTTCTTGTAGATGCGGCCATCCGGGAGCGTGATCGCCGACGGTTTGCCGTCGGTGATCATGATGATCTGCCGCATTTCCTTGCGCTGGTTGCGCAACAGGTTCCGCGCCAGGCGCAGACCTTCGCGAGTATTGGTGTGGTACGGACCCACCTTGACAGCCGCCAGCTTGACCAGTGGAACCTGCTCGGCCGAGTCGTGAAACAGAACCAGTTCCAGCGAATCACCTGGATACTGGGTCCGACTCAGGTGGGCCAACGCCAGGGCAACCTGTTTGGCAGGGGTGAAGCGATCTTCCCCGTAGAGGATCATGCTGTGGCTGCAGTCCAGCATGAGCACGGTTGCACACGAGCTATGATGCTCCGTCTGGTGAACTCTCAGATCGCCGTAGTCCAGGTCGAGCGGGAACCGCAGCCCGGCGCGCTTGACGCTCTGCAGCAGTGTGGATGAGATGTCCAGATTGAGCAAATCCCCGAACTCGAACGGCTTGCTGGCAGCCTCCGCCTCCACGCCGGTCGACAGCTGTTCGGTCCGGTGTCGGCCGAAGCTCCCGCGCCCCAGCGCACCGAGCAAATGGCGCAGAGTCCGGTAGCCAAGAAAGTCGACGCTCTTGTCGGTCAGCTCGAACTGGACGTGGGGATCGGGATCACCCACCTCTCCCTCGCCCACCTCCTGACTCGCCCGCGACTGGCTCTGCTCCATCCGCAGATACCCCTCCTCGAGCAAGCGCTCGATGAGCCTGTCGATCAGCTCCCGAGCCTCTGGTGAGAGTTCCTGCTCCGGACCGTTCTCATCGAACTGCTGGAATTCGCGTTGCAGATTCTGCGGAACCTGGGGATGCTCCTTCAATATCCGCGCCAGCGCGCGCCGCAGCTGCTCGAGCCCCTGATCCGCAGTCCGTGGGTGGCCGAACCGCGAGTAGAAACCGCTCTCCAGGAAGAAGTCCCGCAGCTGCTCCAGCAAGTCTCCCAAATCGATCTCTTCGGCCGGATCAGGGACGTACTGTCCGTAGCGGATGCGTTTCATGTTTCAGTTGAACGACCTTCGGCCTTTGGGGCTGAGATCCAGGTCACCGAAGAACTCCTCTTCGGGCCGCCGGACCTCCAGGAAGTATCCACGTTCTTCGCTACGGCTCAGCCGCTTCTGGGCCGCCAAGCCCTCCAGGACGAACTCCACGACCGCCACCACCAGTTCGGGAGCGTCCTGGGAATTGAGACCACGCCGCTGCACGAGCTCGTGCAGTCCCTGGATATCGGAAACCCGTTCCAGATAATCCTGGGCCGGAGTCTCCTCGCTGACTTTGACTTCACCGCCCAATTCGAACCACTGGACGACCTGATCCAGGCTCTCCTCGCCGAAATGCTTGTCGAAGGTCTCACGGACAGCGCGCTGGATCAGGTCCCGCGCCACGCGGTCGGCCCCTTTGAGTTCCCCTTCGTATTCCAGCTCGAGCTTCCCAGTGATCGCCGGCAGCGCGGCGTAGACGTCGGCCACACGGACTACCCCATGATTGTGGCCGCTCATGTAAATGCGTCTTTCCGCATTGCTGAGGGCATTCTCCAGGCAGGAAATGGGCAGGCGCTGGCTCACCCCGGAGCTCGTGTCGATTCGCTTGTCTTCGCGTCCGGCGAAGGCGATCCGCTCCACGATCTCGCGGATGAACCCGGGGACCTTGGGTCGGCTTCCATCGGCCCGCTCGATCCAGGATTCCTGCTGGGTAATCTGGACGCCATGCTCGACCTGGACCGGGTAGTGGGTGCGAATCTCCGAGCCGATTCGGTCCTTCAACGGTGTAACGATCTTCCCGCGAGCCGTGTAGTCTTCGGGATTGGCCGAGAAGACGAGCAGAACGTCCAGGGGCAGCCGGACTGGGAAGCCTTTGATCTGCACGTCTCCTTCCTGCATGATGTTGAAGAGTCCCACCTGAATCTTGGGCGCCAGATCGGGCAGCTCGTTGATCGCGAAAATGCCCCGGTGTGCGCGCGGGAGCAATCCGAAATGCATGTTCTCGTGATCGGCCAGGTCGCGGCCTTGACGCGCCGCCTTGATCGGGTCCAAGTCGCCGATCATGTCTGCAATGGTGACGTCCGGAGTGGCGAGCTTCTCGACATAACGTTCTTGGCGGGAAACCCAGTGGACGGGCAGGTCGTCTCCCGCCTCGGCCTTGCGCCGGCGGCAGCGGCCGCAGATGGGATGGACCGGGTCGTCACGGATTTCACAGCCTTCCACGGCCGGGACCTCGTCGTCCAGAAACTCGATCAGGCCCCGCAGGATGCGGCTCTTTGCCTGGCCCCGCAGCCCCAGCAGGATGAAATTGTGGCGCGACAACAGGGCGTTGACGACCGCCGGAAGGACGGAATCCTCGTACCCCACGATTCCAGGAAACAAGGGCTGCCTCTTCTGCAGCCGGCGGATCAGATTGGCGCGGAGTTCGTCCTTGACCGAAGGACACGCCCCGCTTCGGCCTCGCGCCTTCAATTCACCAAGGGTCTTGGGTCTCTTCATGCAGCAGCCCAGGGCTGGCGTCTGACTCGCACATGCGGACGCGGTTTTGAGCTCAAAAAGGTTTTCTTCGCCTCGAAGGTCAGGATAGCACAAGGGCATGGCCAGGAGGGGGAAAGGGGAATCGAAAAAAGGCGCTTTCGAGCCCCGGCCTCCACCGTTTTCACGCCCAGTTTCAAGGCCTTTGCACGGCGCTCTCCGATCATTGACCCCGGTTCCTGCCCGGCGGTAGACTGATCATCCATGCCGCAGCTCACCATCGATGAAGAGTTGCTGGGGGCCTTCCTCTCCTTGCAGTCCGAGGACCGGACCGAGTTCTGCGTGCGTCTGGAGGAAGGCTATGTGCTGTTTTTTCCGGACACCCCCTTTCCCTTCCCCCAGTCGGACATCGATTTCCTGCTCGAGCGCAAGCAGACGACTGCCAGTTACCACAAGAACATCTCGTATCGCCCCGTCAACAACGTGATCCGAGGCGTGGAGCGTTCGGATCGCGAGAAGGATCGCCTGCTCCGGGTGATGGGGGACTACAGCCGCTGCGTACGCACCTTTCTCACCAAATTCCTGCCTCCTTACGCCGCAACCTGGAAGCTCGACTACGCCAGCTTCCGTCCCCAACAGGAACAGGGCAGGAAGCTGAAACAGAAGGCTCGAAACGATCTGCTTCACGTGGATGCCTTTCCGACGCGGCCGACTCGGGGAGACCGGATCCTGCGCTTCTTCACCAACATCAACCCCAAGGAAGCTCGCCGCTGGATCGTGGGCCGCCCCTTCGGAGAATTCGTCGAGCAATACGTGGGCGCCGGTGGAATGCCTCTGCCCTCCGGGAAGGAGTCGTCATTTCGCCAGCTGGTCCGCAGCTTCGGAAGAGGCGCCCGCAGACTAGGCTTTCCCAATGCGGGGCGCTCTCGCTACGACGCATTCATGCTGGGCTTTCACGACTACCTGAAAGGAAACTCCGACTTTCAGGAGAAGAGCCCCCGAGAGCAGCTGGAGTTCCCTCCAGGTTCCAGCTGGATCGTGTTCACCGACCTGGTGCCCCACGCCGCCCTGGCGGGGCAGTATGCGTTGGAGCAGACCTTCATCGTCTCCCGCCAGGCCTTGTTGCGGCCCGACCTGGCACCCATCAGTGTCCTGGAAAGACTGGCGGGGGTGGAGCTGGTGAGCTGAGAGGCCCGAGCCCCATGCCCAACGGGGGCCTAGGCCAGCCCCCGGTAAAACCCCTGAAACCTCCGCAATCCTTCTTCGAGGGTATTTTTCTCAACGGCGAAACAGATCCGCACGCACCGGTTTGACAGCCGGTCGGCGGCGAAGCGAAACCCCTCTTCCTGCTGGGCGGGGCGGAGGCCGAAACCGCTGCCGGGAACCACCGCGACACGTTCTTTTTCGAGCAACTGATCGGCGAATTGGTCGCCGTCCAGTCCCGTGGCGCCGACATCGACAAAGAAGAAAAGCCCGCCGGAGGGGATCCGAGTAGGCACCCCCGCCTCGATCAGCAGCCGGGCGGCCAGGTCCCGACGCGATCGCAGTGAGTCACGCCGCTGCGCCGTGTCGTCCTCCTCCAAGGCGCGCACCATCCCCCATTGGATCGGAGTGGTCAGGCTGCCCGTCATCGGCTCGTTCAGGAAGGCCATGGACGCCGCCACCTCCGGGCGCGGCAGCACTGTCCAGCCCATGCGGAGTCCCGTCGCAGCAAAGCTCTTGGAAAAACTGAAGACTCCGATGACTCGCCGCTCCTGAGCGGGCAAGCACCGGTCCAACTGCAGAGGGGAGAGATGCTCACCTTCGAACACGTAGTCGGTGTAGGCTTCGTCGGAAACGACCCAAAGGTCCCGCTCGACAGCGAACTCGTAGAGGGCTCGCACGGTTGCCGGCGGGAACAGTGCGCCGGTGGGATTGCCCGGGCTGTTGATCAGCACCGCTCCGCCCCGCGGTGCTTCGATCATGTCCAATTCGTCCAGCGAAGGCTGAAAATCGGAGCTCAAGGGATAAAAGCGCGGCACGGCGCCCGCCAGACACACTTGCTGCATGTAGTTGGGCCAGTAAATCTGGGGAAGGACGAGAGAGAGTCCGGGATCGCAGGTCAACAGAATGGCCGCATTCAAGGCCTGGGTCGCCCCCTGGTTCACGACCACCTCGTCGGCCCCGCAGGCAACGCCCTTGCGGCTGGACATGTGTTGGGCAATGGCCAGGCGGAGGGGCCGGATGCCGGTCATGGCGCTGTAGTGGGTGCGACCCTCAGCCAGTGCCTCCTGGATGCCCTCCCGGATTCGAGCCGGCATCCTGAAATCGGGGTCTCCAATGTCCAGCCGAATGACCTTCTCACCCTGGTTCTCCAGAGCTTTGGCCGCGTTGAACAATCGCCGAATCGACGAGCGGGGCATGCGGAGTGCCCGCCCAGAGATCGGGGGTCCCACCCGGATGCTGGACACCATGCGGCTTCCTTTCAATCGCGATTCCCGTCCCCGTTCCCACCCTTTTCTCCACGGTACACCGTGAGGCTCCTGATTCCAAGATCAACCGGCGGCGGTGGGCAAGAGCAGTGCCCCCCGCCGGTTTCCGAATCACTGTGGCTTCCTGGTGACCGCTTCAAAGACCCCAGATATACTGTAGCCATGCAGGATCAGCCACTCTGGAGACCGTCCAAGGAGCGCATCGAGCACGCCAACTTGACGGCTTTCATACAAGGTGTTCGAAAGAAGGTTCCAGCCGTCGTGGATTTTCCCTCGCTCTACCAGTGGAGCATCGGCCAGCCGGAAGCGTTCTGGCCCGAGGTCTGGACGTTCTGCGGCATTCAGGCGTCCAAGAGCTGGGATCGGGTCGTACGCGACCTGGACCGCATGCCCGGAACCTGCTGGTTCGAGGGCGCCCGACTCAACTTCGCCGAGAACTTGCTCCGCCATCGCGACGATCGGCCTGCCTTGGTCTCGTGGAGCGAGAGGGGACGCGAAAAGGATCTCAGCTACGCCGAGCTTTACGACCAGGTGGCCCAGCTGGCGGCGGCGCTTCGAGCCCAGGGAGTTGGGCCGGGGGATCGAGTGGCCGGATTTCTCCCCAATATTCCCGAAGCCGTGATCGCCATGCTGGCGGCGGCCAGCCTGGGTGCCATCTGGTCCTCCTGTTCTCCCGATTTCGGGGTCAAAGGAGTGCTCGATCGCTTCGGGCAGATTCAACCCAAGGTCCTGTTCGCGGCCGATGGCTATCGCTATGCTGGAAAATCACTGGATTCACTGGCCCGCCTGCGGGGCATACTGCACGACCTGAAAGAGCTCGAGAAGGTCGTCGTCGTGCCCCACCGCAGCCGGACCCCCGACCTAGCCGGGTTTTCCCGCGCGGTCCTCTACCCGGAATTCGTGTCCTCCTGCCAACCGGGCGAGATCTCGTTCGAGCAGTTGCCCTTCGACCACCCGCTCTACATCATGTACTCCTCGGGCACCACGGGCCTCCCCAAATGCATGCTGCACGGAGCCGGCGGGACACTGCTGCAACACTCCAAGGAGCTGGTGCTGCACACGGACCTGACCAGCGAGGACGTGATCTTTTACTTCACCACCTGCGGCTGGATGATGTGGAACTGGCTGGTGAGCAGCCTGGCCGCCGGTGCGACCGTCTTGCTCTACGACGGTTCGCCCTTTCATCCTGAGGACGCAATCCTGTTTGAGATGGCGGAAGCCGAGGGCATGACGGTCTTCGGGACCAGCGCCAAGTATCTGGGCTTGATCGAGAAAAAGGGCCTTTCCCCGCGCCGGCAGTTCGACCTGAGCCGCTTGCGAACCGTCCTTTCGACCGGATCCCCGCTGGCTCCCCGGTCCTTCGATTACGTTTACCGCGAAGTGAAATCGGACCTTTGCCTCTCGTCGATCTCGGGCGGCACTGATCTCATCTCTTGTTTCGCCCTGGGGAATCCCATCGGCCCGGTTCAGCGGGGGGAGTTGCAGACACGCGGCTTGGGCATGAAGGTCGAGGTCTTCGACGAATCCGGCCAGTCGCTGGTGGGCAAATCGGGCGAGCTCGTCTGCACGCTCCCCTTCCCGTCGATGCCGGTGGCTTTCTGGAACGATGCCGACGGCCAGAAGTATCGTCAGGCCTATTTCGAACACTACCCCGGGGTCTGGAGGCACGGCGACTGGGCTGAGCTGACTCCCCAGGGCGGAATGATCATTTACGGGCGTTCGGACGCCACGCTCAACCCCGGAGGCGTGCGTATCGGCACGGCTGAGATCTATCGGCAGGTGGAGAGGCTCGAATTCGTCCTGGAGAGCCTGGTGGTCGACCAGAAATGGGACCAGGACGTCCGGATCGTCCTGTTCGTCAAGCTGCGGGAAGGGGTGGAGCTGAAACCCTCACTGGAGCAGGAAATCCGGCAGGCGATCAGGGAGAACACTTCGCCTCACCACGTCCCCGAAAAGATCATCGCCGTCAGCGATTTGCCGCGCACCATCAGCGGGAAGCTCACCGAGCTGGCCGTCCGAAACGCCATCCACGGCTTGCCCGTCCAGAACCTGGACGCCCTGGCCAATCCCGAGGCGCTCGACCAGTTCCGAGACCTTCCTCAGTTGCGGGTCTGAGGGCCTGGGG
>JBFKLX010000035.1:0-31589 GCA_041630155.1 Acidobacteriota bacterium | reverse complement strand
GGCTCGCCCGCAACCCTTCGGGCGCACGGGGGTCTCGGGCGATCTCTTTGTCGTTCCTCCTCGACGATGCTCCGGCATCGCCTCCTCCTCTCTTCGCGACCTCGCCTCGAGAGCCCCGCCCGCAACCGTCACTGTATTTACGAACCGGAGTACTCAGCCCTCCGCCCCTTGAACTGCTGACCCCGATTCCAGTAGCCTTTCAGACTTGGACTTGCGGCAGGAGAGCACATGATCCGAATGAAGCGGTGGTGGGGAATCTTGGGGTTGTCGTGTCTGCTGCTGGCCTGGCCGCAGTCCAGCCATGCCTATATCGGTCCCGGCGCCGGGATCGCGTTCGTCTCATCGTTCTTCATCGTACTGATCACCTTCCTGCTGGCTTTCGTGACCTTGCTGACCTGGCCCTTCCGCTGGGTCTTGCAGACTTGGCGGGCGAAAGGAGCGCTACGCAAGGCCCGCGTCAAGAAAGTGATCATCCTGGGCTTGGACGGGCAGGATCCCACACTGACCGAGGGGTGGCTCGAAGAAGGCTTGCTGCCCAATTTCGCAAAGCTGCGCCAGCTGGGATGCTACCGCCGGCTGCGCACCACCCTGCCGGCCGAATCCCCAGTTGCCTGGTCTTCCTTTCAGACCGGCTGCAACCCCGGACGCCACCGGGTCTTCGACTTCCTGGTCCCCAACCGCAAGAACTATCTCCCAGAACTCTGCTCGGCCCGGGTGGAGCCGCCGCGCCGCAGCCTGCGGCTGGGACGCTACACGATCCCCCTGGGCAAACCCCTCATTCAGTTCGAACGAAAGAGCCAGTCATTCTGGAAGACGCTGGGGGACTACGGGGTGTTCAGCACAATCTTGAGAGTCCCCATCAGCTTTCCTCCGGAGAAGTTTCGCGGATTGCTGCTGTCGGCCATGTCGGTTCCCGATCTCAAGGGGACTCAAGGCACCTTCTCCTACTACACCAGCGATCCCGACGAGAGCACGCGCTACACGGGAGGCCAGCAGTTTCGTGTCGAGATCCGGGAGGGGAGCGTGGAAGCGCACGTCTCCGGCCCGGAGAATCCGATTCAGCCGGAACAGGGCGAAATGCAGATCCCATTCCGCGTGACGCTCGACGGAACGAGTGCGCGGCTCGAGCTCGACGGCCACTCCCACCTGTTGCCGCTGCGTGACTACACGCCCTGGATTCCCCTGGAGTTCCAGGCCGGGCTGGGCATGAAGATCCGCGGCCAGGTGCGCTTCTACCTCAAGCAGGCCGAGCCCCATTTCAAGCTCTACATGACGCCCATCAACGTGCCGCCCGACAAGCCTTCGCTGCCCATCTCCCACCCCTTCACCTACTCCATGTACCTGGCCAAGACCCAAGGCAGCTTCTGTACCCTGGGACTGGCCGAGGACACCTGGGCCTTGAACGAACGCGTCCTGGACGAAGAGGCCTTCCTGAAGCAGGCCTGGATGATTCACGAAGAACGAGAACGGATGTTCTTCGACGCTGTCGAGAAAACCCGCCAAGGCGCGGTCGTATGCGTTTTCGACATCACCGACCGCCTACAGCACATGTTCTGGCGCTACCTGGAGGCTGATCACCCCGCCAATCCGGGCAAAGATACCGAGTGGCACCGCCACGCCATTCGCGATCTCTATCGGAAAATGGACGAGTTGGTGGGCCGGCTGCTGCAGAAGGTGGACGACGAGACGGTCGTGTTCGTGATGTCCGACCACGGGTTCAACTCTTTCCGCCGGGGGGTCAACCTGAATGCCTGGCTGCACCAGAACGGCTATCTGGCCGTCCACGAGGGCCCCAGCGGCAAGGAGTGGTTCGAGGAAGTCGACTGGAGCCGCACCCGCGCCTACGCGGTTGGATTGGGGGGCATCTACCTGAACCTGCAGGGCCGGGAGGCCCAGGGGGTCGTGGCCCCGGGAGAGGAGACCCGGGCGGTCAAACGGGAGATTCAGTCGGGACTGCGTGGCCTGCTCGATCCAGACGAGACCGCACCCGCCATCGCCGAGGTGTATGATACGCGCGAAGTCTATCGGGGGCCTTACGTCGGGGAGGGGCCTGACTTGATCGTGGGCTTCAACCCGGGCTACCGCGTGTCCTGGTCCTGCGCCACCGGGGCCATCACTTCAGAGGTTTTCGAGGACAACACCAGGAGCTGGAGCGGAGACCACTGTATGAATCCGCCCGATGTGCCAGGCATTCTCTTCTCCAACCGCCAAATCGAGGAGGCCGAGCCCTGTATCATGGATCTGGGACCCACGGTGCTGGATCTGTTTGGCGTCCCCGTGCCGGCGTACTGCGACGGGAAGTCGCTGCTGCCGCCAAAGTCATGAAAACCTTCACCCGCGTCCTAGCCCTGGCCCTCCTCACCGCCTTGCCGTGGACTGCCTGTTCAGAGGGACCCAAGGCCCCGGCGCACAAGGTCATCATCCTGGGAATCGACGGCCTGGACCCGCGCCTGCTGCAGCAGTACGCGGATGAGGGCGTTCTGCCCCATTTCGCCCGCTTGATGGCGGACGGAGATTTCAGCCCGCTCCAGACCACGGCGCCTCCTCTCAGCCCGGTAGCTTGGTCCACTTTCATCACCGGAATGGACCCCGGAGGGCACGGCATTTTCGATTTCCTCCGGCGGGACCCCAAAAGCCTCATCCCGGAGTTCGCGATGGCCCGCACCAGTGCGCCCGAGTGGAAGATCTCTTTGGGATCCTGGGCGATCCCGTTGGAAAGCGGCAGCATCGAGGGGCTTCGCCAGGGCCGGGCCTTCTGGGAGCTGCTGGAAGAGCGCGGCATACCCGCTACGGTGTTCCGCATGCCCGTCAATTTTCCGCCTGTGCAGGCGGGGCGGGCGTTGTCGGGTATGGGAACGCCCGATATCCAGGGCACCTCGGGCACTTTCTCCTTTTACACCGACGTGCCGCCTCCCAACGCGGACAATATCTCCGGAGGCAAGGTCCATGAGGTTCGGGTGGGAGCCAACAAGGTGAGCGCACAACTGGTGGGACCGGCCAACACGTTCCGGGAGATTCGCAGCGACGGAGCCGACGCGGACGACTTCTCCAATCCTCCCATGACCATCGACTTCCAGGTCTATCTCGACCCCGAGCACCCGGTCGCCAAGCTGGTGCTCCCCGACCAGGAGTTGGTGCTTCAGGAGGGGGAGTGGAGCGATTGGATTCGGGTGGAATTCGAGGCCTTGCCCTACCTGGTCGGTGTCAGCGCCACCGCCCGCTTCTACCTGCAACAGGTCCGCCCCACCTTCAAGCTCTACGTCTCACCGCTGCAGATCAACCCCGAAGAGCCCGTGATGCCGATCTCGCATCCGGGAGACTGGTCTCAACAGCTAACGCAGAGACTCGGCTACTTCTACACCCAGGAGCTGGCCGAGGATACCAAAGCATTCTCGGCCGGCATCTTCAACGGTCAGGAGTTCTGGAAACAGTCTCAAATCGTCTACCAGGAACAGCGGCGGGCACTCGAGGCGATGCTCTCGGAGTACCGCGAGGGGCTGCTGTTCTTCTACTTCTCCAGCGTCGATCAAGGCTGCCACATGCTGTGGAGATACCTCGACCCCCACCATCCCGGATACGTCGAGGACGCGCAGCTGGCGGGCGCCATCCGTAAGCTCTACCAGCAGATGGACGAGGCGGTGGGGCGGGTCCTGGAGGTAGCGGATTCGGAGACCACGGTGGTGATCATGTCCGACCACGGATTCGGGCCGTTCAAGCGGGGCGTCAACCTCAACTCCTGGCTGGCCGATCAGGGCTACGCCCGCCTGCACGACCCCACTCTGCGGGACGGCTATCCGCTGTTCGGCAACGTGGACTGGGAATCGACTCGCGCCTATGCCGTCGGCCTGAACGGGCTCTACGTCAACTTGCGGGGGCGGGAGCGTTTCGGCATCGTCTCACCCGGACAGGAGTACGACCAGCTGTTGGACCAGCTGGAATCCGATCTGCTGGCCCTGCGGGACCCCGTCACCGACGAAGCGCCGATCGCCACCGTGCTGCGCACGCGGCGGGACTTCGAGGGGCGACACCTGGAAGAAGCGCCCGACCTGATCATCGGCTACAACTGGGGCTATCGCAGCTCCTGGGAGAGCCCGCTGGGCGAGTTTCCCCGCCGGGTCCTGGTCGATAACCTGGACGCCTGGAGCGGAGACCACAGCATCGACCCCAGGCTCGTCCCCGGAGTCCTGCTCAGCAACCGCAGGATCACCCTGGATTCACCAGCGCTATACGACCTGACGGTGGCCATTCTGGACGAATACGGAATCGAAAAACTGCCTGAGATGCTGGGCAGCGATTGTTTGCAGTAAGGAGGGACAACCCGATGTTCGGTTCGCGCATCAAACTGGACAAGAATCTGCTCGCCAAAGTCAAAAAGTACTCCGAGATCGCAGGCTACTCTTCCGTCGAAGAGTTCATCACTCACGCCCTGGAAAAGGAGCTCGCCAAGCTGGAGGATGCCGGCTCGGAAGAGGAAATCAAAAAACGCCTGAAAGGCCTCGGGTACATCTCTTGAATCGGACGGGAACGCTTTGATTTCCTTGGTCTCGCTGCTGAATCAGCTTTCGGGCACCGTGTTCGGCTGGCTGCTGATGCCCTTGCACTGGATGGGCCCCTGGGGAGCTCTGATCGTGATCTCCGTGTTGAGCGGGCTGTTCATGTTGTGGGTCTACAAGCGCTTCTCCAATCAGGATGCGATCCGGCACTACAAGGACAAGATCCGGGGCAACCTGCTGGGCGTACGGCTCTACCAGCACGACGTCGCGATCGTGCTTCGGTTGCAGGGAGCCATCCTCAAGGACACCTTCAAATACATCGGCCTCTCCCTGTCCCCGGTGCTGGTTCTGCTGCTGCCGCTGACGCTGATCCTGATCCAGCTCAATTATCACTTCGACCTGCGCCCTCTCGACCCGGGCCGTTCCACCCTCATCCAGGCTCGCTTCGACGCAAAGCGGTTGGACGTCACCGCGGTCCCGCTGGGCCTGGATGGAGAGGCGCTCGAGATCGAGACATTCCCGGTGCGCATCCGACAGCAGGGCGAAGTCACCTGGCGGGTGAAGTTCATCCAAGAGGGCTCACAGGAAATTGGCCTGCGGGTCGGCAACGACCGCTTCGTCAAGAAGGTCGAGGTGGGATCGACCTGGAAGCCGGTGTCACGCCTGCGCAGCCAGAGCTTCCTGGATCTGCTGCTCTACCCGGGAGAAACCCCGCTGGACCCATCCCAGGCACTGCTGTCGGTGGAGGTCCGGCACCCCCGGCTACCGCTCACACTGGCGGGTTGGAACATCCACTGGCTGGTCTCCTTCTTTCTCATCTCGATCCTGGCGGCGTTTCTGCTCAAGGGAGTGTTTGGGGTGGAGTTGTAACCGGCTTGGAACTGTGGTTCGTCAATACGATGGCGTATTGATGGATCCCAGTACTTGGAAATTCCCTGAAGTCCCACCGTTCACTGCAGCTTCACGGAGAGGAGCCGGTTGAAGGCGTCTTGCCGGTCGGTTTCGTAGGAAGCCAGGATGCGCCTTCCCGTCAGGCCCTGGCAGGGATGGAAGTCACCCCCTGGACCTTCTCCCCGAAAGAAGAACTGAACCACCGAGAGATCGTGAGAGACGAGACGCACGGCGCCAGGCTCCGTCTCGGTGTCCAGGACGATCTCCAATGAAGCGGGCGCCGTGCAACTGACGGAGCGGACGGTGCCTTCGACCTGGCGGGTGCGCCAGCTGGACCTGGCTTGCTCGGTCTTCTGCCGCTCGCGTTCCATCTGATCGACCTGGCGGGCATACTCGGTCCGGCTCTCCCAGTAGGCGCGGAATCCCTCGAGGGTCTGCTCGACGCGTCCGGCCAGCTCCAGGTCGGACTCCGAGGCGGCCCACAGGTAGATCTGACCCAACACTTGCCCGGCCTCCTCCAAGCGTCCCGCCCGCCCCAGAGCGTACGCCAGGGTCTGCAGGAGCTTGGGATTGTTCGCCTCCAGCCGGCAGGCTTCCCGGGCCAGCCTCAAGGCTTCCTGCTCGCCTTC
The DNA here is from genome assembly GCA_041630155.1 of Acidobacteriota bacterium. Taxonomy (GTDB): domain Bacteria; phylum Acidobacteriota; class UBA6911; order RPQK01; family JANQFM01; genus JBFGHG01. The sequence continues at coordinate 25,576 of JBFKLX010000035.1, read as the reverse complement.
CTGGCGCCGCAGCAGCAGCGTGGCCAGGGCGGTGTAGGCGTAGGCGAAGCTGGGACGCAACTCGATGGACCGCCGCAGACTCGCTTCCACGCCAGCCTCGCTCCCGGCGTCTCCGACTCCGTCCAGAGACAGAAACCCGAAGAAATAGTGGGCCAGGTAGCTGTCGGAGTCCAGTTGCAGAGCCTTCGAGAAGGCCTCCCTGGCCCCCTTCGGGTCCCCCGTCACGTAGCGCAGTAGCCCCAGACTCTCGTGAGCCAGCGCGAGCTTGGGATCCAGAGCAATGGCCTGCTCGATCAGGGCCTCTCCTTCCGGATAGCGCTCGTTGCTGACCAGAAAGCTGCCTCGCAGCGCTGCGGCTTCGGCGGTGTCGAGCCGCCGCACCTGGAAGCCGTCGGTGGCAACGTCAATGGTCTCGGGATAATGAAAGACGAAGAAATTGTCCTGATTCACGTACTCACGCAGCTGCTCTTCCAGCCGGGGCAGGTCGCCGAGAGCCCGAGCAGCCTCGGAGGAGGGTACACCGTCGCTGAGTTTCCTCAGGTACTGATCCAAAGCTGATTCCTCGCTTCCCCAGTTGTGGGTCAGCAGGAGGTGGACCAGCGCCCAGGCTTGGCTGTAGAAAATCGTGACCTTGTGAGACTGGTTGTAGTAAGGCGACTTTTCGTCGATATCCAGGAAGCTGCTGAGCGGCAGCAGCGAATGCTGCCGCAAGTAGGCCACATGCGGCTCGGAGGGCAGGCCGAAAACGACTTCCCCGTCGCTGAAGGATGAGTTGGCGTAAAACTCGGCCAGTCCCTCGTTGACCCACAGCGGGGCCTGGGGCAGATTCAACGAGACCAGCACGTGCAGGTACTCGTGGTAGACGGTCTGGAAGGGACGGTCTCCCCCGACGTTCAAGCGCAAAGCCACCCAGTGGCGCTCCGGCCCCTTCAGGAAGAGCCCGGCAGGGTGGGCTCGCTCCGACTCCTCCCAGTACTGGGGAATCAGCTGCCGCAAATCGCTCTGGTCCCTCACCGCCAGGATCACAATGGGCTGGCCGGGATCCAGGCTCATTCCCGGCAGAACCCGGCGAATTGCCTCCCGGATCTGCTCGAATTCGCGAGCCACCCGCGATGCCTTGCCACGCGAGGCGTTGCTGACCACCGTGAAATGAGGACTGCGTACCTCCAGCCAGCGGTCCTCAGCGCGGGAGCCGCCCAGCAAAGCCCAGCAGACCAAAAGCAGAACGGTCAGCCGAAGAATTCGCCGCGGGTGTTCGGGAAGCCGGCCGATGATCAAAAACCTCGCTCCCATTCCTTTGCAGATGCCGATGCCAGTGTCACGAAAACTCTACCATATTTCGCGCGGACCCAGCCGGGGATTGGAAGGGCGAAGGCTGGGGCCGGGGCTCAGTGGGCCTGGCTCTCTCCTGAGGGGTGGTCGCGAGGCGAAGGAGGCGCACCGTACCGTTTCCGTCGAAGCAGCCCGAGGGAGCACCAGTCCCGGCCCTCACGCCTCGAGCCTCTCAGCCACTCGACACGAACGAGAGGGCGACGGCGGCCAGCGAGAGCACGATTCCGGCGAGGGCAGCCAGCAGGTGGTTGGTGCGCTCCGGCTGCATGGGGTCCAGCCAGCGGCCTGCCAGGTAGCCACCCAGGAAGCCGCCGCCATGCGCCCAGTTGTCCACACCCGGAAAGAACAGTCCAAAAACGAACAGCATGAGCGCCAGGCTCTTGACCTGGCTGCTCAGGGCACTGCTCCCGCCACGACGTCCGGAATAAACCAGGGCCCCGAACAGACCAAAGATGGCCGCTGAGGCGCCCAGGGTCCAGCGCCCCCCTGCCAGCAGCCAGACATTGGGCATCACGAGACCGGCGAAGCTGCTCAGAAAGAAGCCCACGACTGAGGACGAGACGTAGATCAGTACCATTCGCCCGGCACCGTAGATTTCGGCGGTGACAGGTCCGATCTGGCGCAGCCAGTAGAGGTTGAGCGCCACGTGCAGGAGCCCGCCATGCAGCCAGCCAGCGCTCAGGAGCGTCCACCAACGCCCCAAGAGGAAGACCGGTACGGCTCCACTGGCACCGAGCCGGTAGACAGCCTCCCCACTGGGCGCCAGCATCGACAGCAGGCCCCCCATCGAGACGTTGCGCGGATCGAGGGCCAAGCTGAGCCCGTAGAGCAGTACGGAGATCCCCGTCACCAGGTTGATGAATCCCAGGTCCGCTCCCAGGCTTCGCAAATGCGGGGCAAGCCCCCACAAGGCGGGATTGCGGGCTCCGCAATGGTAGCATTCCTGATCATTGACCCCCACGAGCAGGCCGCAGGAACGACAAATCACCGAGCCTGTCTTCTGTCTTCCCCACATCGCTTTGCCTCTTCCGGGATCTGGAAGCACCTACCGCCTCACGCCGAGACTTCAGGGCCACACTGTAGCAGCTGAAGCGGCAGGGGCAAAGATGCCAGCCCGGCCCAGGCCTGAGCCCTGAGCCTGACCCTTCCACGAGGACCGTCTCGCCGGTCGAATGAGTATAATCGGGAAGCCGTGAAGACAGGAGTGCTGGTCCTCGTGATGCTCGTGACGCCCTGCCCACTCTACGGGTTGGACGGCAAAGTCGTTTACCCCGACGGTACTCCCGTGGTGGACGCCACCGTTTCGATCGTCGGCGAAACGGGAACGGCGCGCACCGACCGCCAGGGGCGGTTCGTTTGGAAACCTGATCCGCAGCCGCCGTTCGAGGTGATCCTCACACTCTCGGACGGCCGTTACCTGGCTCCGATCTTCGTGGAATCCATTCCGGCCGACGGTTTGCTCGTGCTGGAAGCGCTCCCCGTCACCCTGGATTCGATCACGGTCTCCGGCGTGGCACCGCACATCGAGGCTCCCGCCGCGAGCGCCACCGCGCGGCTCAGCCGGCGGGACCTGGAGATTGGGGCGCCCGCCCGGCTCAGCGAAGCCCTGGACACGGTGCCGGGCGTGCGCAGCGTCTCGGACGGACACGCCGCCGTTCCCGCCATCCGCGGACTGGCGGCCGGGCGAACCTTGATCCTGCTGGACGGAGGCAGGGTCACCACCGAGCGCCGGGCCGGTCCCAGCGCCACGTACCTGGATCCGTTCTTCCTGGAGGCAGTCGAGGTGGCGCGAGGCCCCGGCTCGGTCGCCTACGGCTCGGACGCCATCGGCGGCGTGATTCATGCCCGCACGCGCCGCGTCGAGCCGGGCAACCCGCTTGCGTTCCGACTGCGGGGCGCCCTGGGGGGCCCTTTCCAGGAGCGTGGCATGGGGATCGAGGTGAGCCAGGGACTCGACAGAGGGGGGATACTGGCCCAGGCCAGCTACCGCTACTTCGACGACTACCAAAGCCCCCTGGGTCCGGTCGACAACTCCAGCGCCCGCAATCGTGGACTGCGGATTGCCACCAACTACGAGACCGGCCCAGGCCGCCTCACTTTGAGCTGGCAGAGCGACTTCGGCCGGGACGTGGGCCGCCCGCGAGACAACTCCGACCGGACTCGATTCTTCTACCCGCTCGAAGAGTCGCATCGCCTGGCCGCCGGCTACGAATTCGATCCCTGGGGCGGTTTCAGCCGTCTGCAGGTCGATCTGTCCTTGAGCGGCTATGAGCTGGAAACGACTCGAGAGGACCTGCCCCGACCCGGCTTCCCGCGCAGCTCGGAGACTTCCGATGTATCGGCCAGAGACTTCGGAATTCGCTTCCTGGCCGTCCGACCCCTGCCTCGCTCCCGCCTGGAGCTAGGGGTGGACTTCAACGGCCGCTTCGACCTGGAGGCCCTCGAGGTCACTCGCCTCTACGACGCGCAGGACCGGCTCGCCGCGACCACTACCGGCACGGCCATTGGCGACGCCTCGCGCTCGGACCGGGCCGTCTATGCCAGCTTGGAGTTTTCCCTGGCAGAGCCCATCAGCGCCTCGGGCGGACTGCGGTTCGACTCGGTGAACACGCGAAACCGAGGCGGCGTCTTCGACGACTTCTCGACCTCCAACGCGTCGCTGTCAGGCTTCGCGGCCCTGAGTATCAAGCCGATTTCAGCACTGAAGGTGACGGGCCAGGTGTCGCGCGGCTTCCGAGATCCCACCCTGTCGGATCGCTACTTCGCCGGAGTCACCGGGCGGGGCTTCATTCGCGGGAATCCCTTTCTGCAACCGGAATCGAGCTTGCAGTTCGACCTGGCGGTCCGTTTCACGGCCAACCGTTTCAGATGGGCGGTCTACGCCTACCGGTACCGCATCGACGACCTCATCGAGCGATTCGAAACCTCCCCGGATCAATTCGGTTTTCGCAACCGTGGCCGGGCCGTCCTGCGAGGAGTGGAAGTCGAAGGCATCCTGCAGCTGCGCGAGAGGCTGCAGCTGCGCGCCGGCGCTCAAAGCGCCTGGGGCCAGGCCGAACCGGAAATCGAGCCGCTGGACGACGTGCCCGTCGGGAGCCTGGACCTGACACTCCACCATGGCTTCCTCGAGAAGGCCTACTGGCAACTGCGGGGCACCCTCTACGACCGTGACGTGCGCCCCGGGCCCACGGAACGCGTCACCCCCGGCTACGGTCTGGTGGACTTCTCGACCGGCTTGCTGCTGCGGCAGTCCCTGCAGCTCGACCTGCGGGTCCAAAACCTGCTGGACAAAGACTACCCTCTCAGCCAGGATCGCCGCTCCGTGCTGGCGCCCGGCCGCAGCGCCTCCGTGAGCCTCACCTTCACCCCCGACTGGAGACCACGGCCATGATCGACAAGTACGCGCTCGAAACGGCACTGTTCAAGGTCCGACTCTATCGGGAAGACCTCAATTTCTCGGCTGGCCATATCTCGATTTACGGCGACGAGATGGAGGGCCAGCACGGCCACAACTATCAGTTGTCCATCGAATTCGAAGGCACCGCCGGCCAGGAAGGCCTGGTGATCGACTTCCGGACCGTGAAGCAGATCCTGAGGCGAATCATCGACCAGCTCAACCACCACACCCTGGTGCCCACACTGCACCCGCGCCTGAACATCGAGCGCCGGGAACAGGCGACCCGCATCAGCTTCGGTGAACAGCACCTCGAGTTTCCCACCGATCACCTGGTCTTTCTCGAACTGCCCAATCTCACCTCGGAAATGCTCGCCTGGTACGTCTTCCAGTCGCTCACCAGACAGTTGCCTCCGGAAGAGCTGGCGCGGCTGCACAGCATCCGAGTGGAAGTCGTGGAGTCCCCCGGCCAGTCGGCATCCTACGAAGGAAAGATCGACGCTCGAAGGGCGTAGGAGCTTGGGGCTCGAGGCGCGGGCGCGGGGACGTCATGCCGCCGTAGTTTCTGAACAGCTCCCGCATGGCCTCGAGGCGCGGGCGCGGGGACGTCATCGCTCCCCCTCCGTTCGCGACCTCGAAGATCACGAGCCCCATCCGCATGCCGCCCCCTGTTTGCGAACCACAGCTCCCAGCGCCGGCGGTGGAAGTGCCGCCCCGAAGAAGACTCCGACACAACGGTTTGTTCGGTAGGTGAACGAATGAGTATTGGATATGCCAATAATCCTTGCAGTTCGAGCGGGGTTTTGGCATCTTTACGTCACCCGAATCACCGCTGGAAGATGGAGATTTGGGGGGAAGACCGATGACTTAATTTCGTTTCCCTCTCTTGTGCTAACCTCAGCCCCTGCGGAGCGAGAGCGAGTCATTGAGACACAGAACGTTCAGACCCACAGCCTCCAGCTGCAGTTCTGTTGGCTTCTTCTCAAGTCTCCATCGTGTTTTTGGCGCTCCCACATACATCTAGGGCTCAGGGCTCAAGGCTTGACACCGGCAGCTTGCGATGATTCACGGAAGGCTTCAGAACTCGAGGTCGAGCTTCGAGCTTCCCCCTGCAGTTTCCCGACTGCCTAGGGCTGTCACCTCCGTTGCGTATACTGCCGCTGTTGTGAAGGATCCGCTCCATCTGACACCGGCGGAATTCGAGATCATGGAGCAACTCTGGGCCAACCAGCGCCGGCTCTCGGTGGGACAGGTCCTGAAGCGACTCCGCCGCCACCGCAAAGTCGCCTACACGACGGTGATGACCTTGCTGGACAAGCTGGCCCGGAAGGGCAGTGCTACACGGGTCAAGCGCGGCAAAGCTTATCTATATGCGCCGGCTGTCGAGCGTTCCCGGGTGCTGCGGTTCCTTCTGGAGGACTTCTCCGACCACTATTGGGGTGGTGATCCGCGGCGGATCGTCCGCTTTTTGAATTCCCGTAATTCCGACCACGCGAAGGCAGTCCCCGATTCTTCCCGGGAGGAAGCCAAGCAGACAGCGCAGGCCGAGTTCGAAGCCTCCCGGGTCGAGCAGCCACTGGACGTGGCCTTGCTCTGAGCCAAGGCTCGATCACCGCGAACGGGAATATCGGAGAAGAGATCTCCGAGCCTCAAGCCCCCATGCCCCAGGCCCCCAAACGCCCCTACTCCCTCTTTCTGCGTCTCCTGGTAAATACCCAGGCCACCCCGATGCTGAACAGATACAGGACCACCATGGGGCCGGACCAGAGGAAGAGGTTGAAAAAGTCTGTGGTGGGGGACACGACTGCCGAGATGATCACGATGAGCAGGAAGGCATACTTGAAGTTCCTCCACAGGAATCTCGGCGTCACCAGACCGAAGAGGGACAGAAAGGCAATGACTACCGGAAGTTGGAAGACTACGCCCATACCCACCACTATGAGCACTTCGAAGTCGAAGAACTCGACGGCCGTGATGAGCGGTTTGAATTCCCTTCCGAAGACGATCAGCAGGAAGTTGAGCGCTGACGGCAACACGACGTAGTAGGCGAACACGCCGCCCAACAGGAACAGCAGGGTGGAGGAGAAGAGAAACGGCACGGCGTAGAGCTTTTCCTTGCGGTAGAGGCCCGGGGCGATGAACAACCAGATCTGCCACAGGATCACCGGCGCGGCCAGAAAGATGGCCGCGGCCAGGGCTACCTTCAGATAGATGGTGAAGGCCTCGGTAGGCTTGATCACGATCAGTTGCTCTCCCACCGTGTCGTAGATCGGTTTGGCCAGGAACTGAAAGATCTGCTCCCGGAAGATCCAACCCCCCAGGAAGGTCACAAAGATGGCGATCACGCTGTTGAGGATGCGGCGGCGCAGTTCGTCCAGATGCTCGAGAAAGGTCATCTTACCGCCCAGGTTGTCCTCGGAGCCGTCGCCCGAGCCGGATGGCGCTCCGCGGTTGTAGATATTGGCGAGTCCCCCTCCGGAATCAGCCGTCTCGACGGCCTGCGACTCGGTCTCGGAAGTCGAGGACCGCGAGACGGTGTCGGCGGGTCCGGAAGTGTCGGTCATGACTGTTTCAAAGGATGGCGGGTGGGAACTGTGAAGTGCTCAGCACGCGGGAGTAGTCGGCACTCTTCAATCGCGGGTGAGCTCGTCAAGATCGCGTTTCTCCTCGTCCAGAGTCTTCTGGAGGTTTCTCTTCTCGACCTCGACTTCTTCCTCCCAGGTTCTTTTCCACTCATTGGTGGCCCGCTTGAATTCCCCGATTCCCTTGCCCAGGGAACGTCCCAGCTCAGGGAGCTTGCGGGGCCCCAGGATGAGCAAGGCCAAGGTGAAAATCACCACCAGTTCTTGAAAGCCGAGATTGAACATGCGAGGTGCTCCTCTAAGTCGCCAGTGTATTCCAGCCCCTCCAACCAAGTCAATTCAGCGAGGAGTTCACTGCCCAGCCCTTGGGGCTGCTCGGGGAAGTTCGAAGCCCGAAGCTCGAAGCTCGAACAAAGCCCCAGATTCCCCCCCAGAGTTTGCAGATCTCCCCAAGCCCCACGCCCCAAGCCCCCTTTTCCTGGCACCCTGCCGTGCTATACTTGGGGCCGGCTGGCAAAGGGGTTTCATGATGCGCAACAAGTTTGGCTTCCTCGTTCTCGTGACGGTAGCAACGGCGGCCCTGCTGGGTGGCTGGCTGGGCGACAGGGTGAGCGCCCGCGCGGCCGGGGGCGAGACGGAAAAACTCTGGGCCGAGTTCACTCAGTCTCTCGCCATCGTGCAGGAGAACTACGTGCGCGAGGTCTCGTCTCAGGATCTGGTGGAAGCCGCCATCCGCGGCATGCTGCGCACGCTCGATCCTCACTCTTCTTTCTTTGCGACCTCCGACTACAACCGCCTCCAGGAGGAGCAGCAGGGCAAGTATTACGGACTGGGGATTTCGATCCGGGCCGAGTCTCCGGGCAGCGGGCGGGTGGTGGTCGTCGAGCCACCGGCGCCGGGCACTCCTGCCTACAAGGCAGGCCTGCAGGCGGGAGACGTGATTTCCAAGATCAACGGCGAACCGATCGAGGACTGGGACATCAACGAAGAAGTGATTCCCAACCTGAAGGGCCCCAAGGGGACGACCGTCAACATCAGTGTGGAACGGCCGGGAGAGACGGAACTCCTCGATTTCACGGTGGAACGCGACGAAATCCCCCTGTACACCATCAAGTTCGTCTTTTTCATTCGGCCGGGCATCGGCTACATCCGTGTCGACAAGTTTTCCGAGACCACGGGAGAGGAGCTGGCCCAAGCGCTGCAGGAGCTGGACGAGCCTCACTTGAAGGGGTTGATTCTGGATCTGCGGGACAACCCGGGCGGGTCTCTGGGCGCGGCCATAGCGGTAGCCGACAAGTTCCTGAAGAAGAACGAGCTGGTGGTCAGCACGCGCCGCCGGGGTGGTGTCCCCGACAGTGCCTACTCGGCCAAGCGGGGCCGCGAATACTACTACCCGATGGTCGTCTTGATCAATGCCAACAGTGCCAGCGCGAGTGAAATCGTATCGGGCGCCCTGCAGGACCACGACCGGGCTCTGATCGTGGGAGAGACGAGCTTCGGCAAAGCCCTCGTGCAGACGATTTATCCTCTGGACGGCCGGCGGGGCCTGGCTCTGACCACCGGGAAATACTACACGCCCAGTGACCGTTTGATTCAGCGTGAGTACTCAGAGGGATTCTTCGACTATTTCTACAACCGGCGCGAATCAGTCGACAATCGGCCGAGAGCCGGTGAGGAATTCGAAACGGACGGAGGCCGGCCGGTATATTCGGGGGGAGGCATCATGCCGGACGAGCTGGTGGAATACGAAACGGCTCCACGCTTGGTCCGGCTCTTGGACCGCCGCAATCTTTTCTACAAATTCGCCTCCAAGCTTGCCAGTGGCGAGACCCGAGCCGACGTCCCCTATTCCGAACTGCGCCAACAGAACACGACGCTGGAAGGGCCGGCGCGTGAAAGCTTGCTTCGTGATTTGAAGATCTCGGACCTGACTCTGGAACTCTTCAGGCAGTTCCTGGAGAATCAGGAGGAGCCGGTGCGCCTGTTGGACGAGAACTTCAACCAGCATTCGGATCTGATCCGCAATCGGCTGAAACAGCAGTTGTTCGTTCAGGTGTTCGGTGAAGAGGAAGGCTATCGGGTGGAGCTGGAGCAGGACCGCCAGGTTCAGCGCGCCATCCAGTTGATGCCTCGGGCGGGCGAACTGGCCCGGCTGCAGTCTTCCTCGACAACCTCGACACAATGACCCGGCTGCGCCACTAGACTGCCAGCGGGAGGGGTGTGCAGAAACTCGGATTGGGTCTCTTGATGTTTCTGTTGACTGCGGGGGCCGGGGCTTGCAGACGGCAGGCCGTGCAGCCGCCACCCCCTCTGGTCGGCTCCGATGAAGCCCCGTCCGATTCGCCCTCCCAGCCTGTCGAGTCGCCCGAGCCCGCAGCCGGCGCCGCCGAAGCGGACGGTGGGGGAATCGATTCGGCCCCTCCGGACGTGCCACCCCAGCCCACAGACCTCCCCGACACCTCCCCGCCCCAGGACTGGGAAGCTCTCTCGAAAGTGGAAGCTCTGTTGATGCAGGCGGAGGGCTTGCTGATGCAACGCACTCCAGCCGAGGCTCTGGATATCCTCGATCGAGCCGAGGCAATGCTGGAGGAGCCCACCCTGATCGGCCGCGACACCCAGCGCTTTCAGCTGCTGGGCTGGGCCGATGAGCTCCGCTGGAAAGCCCAGTCGCTGGCTCGAGAATTGGAGGACTTGGACGCGGAGCCGGAAATCGAACCTTCTCCACTGGATCAGCTCGGAAGCCTGGAACTCTACACCATCGAGGTCGATCCGGCACTGGAAGAACTGGTGACGGCCGACTTGCGGGAGACCGGCTTCGACATTCCCGTGGTCCTGAACCAGAGGGTTCTGCAGTTTTTGGACTATTACCAAGGCCGCGGCCGGCGGATCATGGAAGTGGGCCTGCAGCGATCCGGGCGCTATCTCGACTTTTTCCGGCGCGTCTTCGAGGCAGAGGAGGTTCCCAGAGACCTGACCTACTTGCCCCATGTCGAGAGCCTCTTCAAACCGCGCGCCTACTCTCGGGCCCGGGCGCGCGGGCTTTGGCAGTTCGTGCAGGCGACGGCGCGCAAGTATGGAATGGAAGTGGACTGGTGGATCGACGAACGCTCCAACGTCGAGAAATCGACGGTGGCCGCCGCTCGGCATCTGCGTGATCTCTACCAGGAGTTCGGCGACTGGTACCTGGCGCTGGCCGCCTACAATTCCGGACCGGGCCGGATTCGGCGCCACCTGGCGCGCCACGAGTCCATCGACTACTGGGAGATGAGCCGGCGCCGGCTGCTGCCCCGCGAAACCCGCAACTACGTCCCCTCCTTTCTGGCGGCGCTCATCATCTTCAAGCACCCGGAGAAGTACGGCTTCGTGGTGGAACCGGATCCGCCCATGGAGTTCGAAGAGGTGCCCCTGGAATTCCAGGTCGACCTGCGAGTGGTAGCCGACCTGCTCGAGCTGAAGACCGACGAACTGCTGGACCTCAACCCGCAGCTGCGCCGAGGTGTCACCCCCTACCAGCGCCCCGGATTCAGCCTGAAGGTCCCCGTAGGGCGGGGAGATACGCTGGCCGAGCAGCTGAGGGCCCTGCCCGAAGAAGAGCGGCTGCGCGTCCAGCATTACCGGGTCAGGAGCGGCGACACACTCTCGGGGATTGCCCTGCGCTTCGGCAGCTCAGTCCGGGCCATCGCCCAGATGAACCGGATTCGCAACGTCCATCGGCTCCGTTTGGGCCAGGACCTCCTGATCCCCAGCGCCGGCTGGCGCGGGCCCCCTTTGACTCCAGTCCGGACCGAAACGGCGGCCCGCCCTTCCAGCTACGTCGTCAGGAGAGGGGACTCCCTCTACCTGATCGCCCGGCGCTTCGGACTGACCGTGGCTCAGCTGGCCGCCTGGAACAATCTCCGGCCCAACCAGACGATCTTCCCCGGCCAGCGCCTCCAGCTCCGTCAGAGTCCATCGGCTACCGCCGGGAAGAATTGACCGCTCCCGGAATGAGGCCTCGGTTTTCGGGGAGGCTTGGAGCGTGGGGCTGGCGACGTGAGACTCGAGGGCTGAGGCACAGATTTTGGCAGCCGTGCCGAGACTCCTGCCGGGCGTCCCTTGCGCCACAGCCTTCGGGACGGGAACCAGCTACGGGGCCTTCCAGAGGAACGCGTGAAAGGGTTTGACCTGTTCGAACCCCAGACGCCGATAGAGCCGGCAGGCGCCCCGGTTGGCCTCCGAGACCGACAGTGCAACGCTCGAGAGTCCCTGGCCGGCCGCCGTCCGAAAGCACTTCCGGAGCAACAGTGTCCCCAACCCGCGTCCCTGGTCGGCCCGGCGGACCGAGATCTGCGGGATCATGGCCTTGCCTTCACCGATTCGCGAAGCCACCAGAACGGCTGCAACTTTGCTCTCCCGATCCAGGGCCACCTGGCTGACGGTAGGGCAGAAGGTCCCGCAACCGGGACTTTCGATCAGGTTTCTGAGGAAACGGACACAGCCTCGAACACTCTGGTAGTCTCGGCACAATTCGTAATCCGGAGAGCCCTGATAACTGTCGTACACGACTTCAGCAGCTTGGATGAACAATGAGGTGTCCCACCCGACCAGCCGGTAACCGAGTCTGCCCGGTTTCGATGAGGCTCGCTGATCGGCTGCCTGGAGCTCCCGGCCCAGGAAGATCCGGGGGCGAACCTCGAACTCGAAATCCGTGAAGACGCTGGGAAACTCAAAGTTGAAGGGGAACAACTGGCATTCGATGCGACGCACGCCGGAACTGCAGCGCAAACTCGACAGCGCGGATTGGAGCAGGCTCCGGTAGGACTGCTGGTCGGCGCTCGGATGCACTACGAACAGGTTCCCGAGGTAACCGACGCCCTGGTCGATCACGTAATAGGTGTACCCGACCAGCTTTCCATCGGTGTGGCGCAGCACGTAGCCGGGCAGGCTCCGGCTCGCTACGTACTTGCGGATCAACTCGGCGGCCGGGCGAAAATCCCAGCCCAACTGCTGCGACCAGCAACGCCCCTCTTCGTCCAGTACAGGCTGCAGGCATTGAGGCGAGGTGGCCGAGAGCGACTGCACCTCCATGTTCTCATCTTACCGCAGTGCCGCAACGCCCCGGCTCGGCTTCCCTTGGATGCGGGACCAGGCAGCGCCGAAATGCCCATACAGCTTGACTCCAGTCGGTTGCCCCCCTCTTGGATTCCCGCTTATAATCCCAAGTCATGAACATGAAAATTCAGACTCGACGCGTGGACTTGTCGCAGTCGGAGAAGCACATCGTGGAGCGCAAGGCACGGAAGGCCCGCAAGATGCTGCCCACTTTCCAGCCTCACGACCTGGAGCTTCACATCACCGTTGAGAAACTGTCCAAAGGAAAGCAGTTTCAGACGGTCCTCGTGTTGACGACGCCCCAGACCGCGATTCGAGTCGAGGATATCGAGGACAGTCCCACCCGCAGCATCGTTCAGACCTTCGACGAGTTGCTGCGGAAGATCAAGAAATTCAAGAGCCAACTGAACCGCGAGAGGTTTTGGCAAAAAGAGACTGCTCGAGTCAGCGGCAGGGCGGCCCCCCCCCGGGAGCCCCTCGAGAGCGTCGAGAGCGCCATCAGCTCCAGCCTGGACAAGATCGAGAATTACGTTCGACGAGAGCTGTTTCACCGGGCCCTCGTGGATCACTTTCCGCCCGGCATGCTACAGCCCCAGGCAGTCGTGGACGAAGTTTTTCTGGATGTCAGCTCCAGGGCGCAAGCCAAGCCCGAGAACCTCACCATGGAACAGTGGATGTTCCAGGTTGCGCGCCGGACGGTGCGCCGCAAAATCCGGGAGCTGGAACGAGACCGCGACCAGCCCCACCTCGAGGAAGAAGTCACCGAAACCGTCCGCTGGGACGACGAGGTCTTGAACTTCTATCAGCCCGATGAGGCGCTCAAACTGGAAGACCTGCTCAAGGACAACCACGGCACGACCCCCGAGGAGCTGTTGGCCAAAGAGGAAACCGAGGAGCAGGTCCAGAAAATCATTGCCGGCCTGAGTCTCTCGGTGAGAGAATCATTCGTCTTGTTTGCCCTGGAGGGGTTCAACTCAGACGAAGTAGCCATGATCACTGGGAAGACCCCGGCCCAGGTCCTGCAAGACGTGGAGCAGGCCCGGACTCACCTGCGACAGCAGATGCGGACCTAGAGCAGAGGGCGGGTTCGGGGGGTAGAGGCCCGGCCGCAGGCTCGAGGCTTGGGTGCGGGGCGCGGTCGGTGACTCTCTTTCCGCTCTGAATCGCTGATTCGCCCAAAGGAAATTAACAGCCCAGTCCAAGAAGGGAACGAGACACATTGGTGAAGATTGCGAAACGGCTACGAGGGATTTCCGACTCGCCCACCATGGCGGTCATGCAAGAGGCTCGAGAACTTCGCGAGCAGGGCGTCGACGTGATCGACTTCGGTCCGGGGGAACCTGACTTCCCGACTCCGGAACCGATCAAAGAAGCAGCCCGCCAGGCCATCGCGGCCAATTTCACCAAGTACACCGCTGCCGCGGGGATACCAGAGCTTCGGCGGGCCGTGGCGGAAAAGTACAATCGGGAGTGGGGCACCTCCTTCACCGCCTCTCACGTGGCCGTCACCTGCGGGGCCAAGCATGCCATCTACGACGTCTGTATGGCTTCATTCGAGGCTGGAGACGAGGTTCTCATTCCCTCTCCCTACTGGGTGACCTTTCCCGAGATCGTCAAGATGGCCGACGCGTTGCCTCGCGAGGTCGCGACTGACGGGGCCCACGGGTTCCAGCTGGAAACGAGCCAGCTGGACCCGTCCTGCGGTCCTGCGACGCGGGGATTGATCGTCAACACGCCCAACAACCCGACCGGCGCCGTCCTGACGGAAACGGCGGTACGGGAGTTGGCCGAGTGGAGCCGCCGGCAGCAGGTGTTCCTCCTCTCGGACGAAACCTACGAGTATTTCGTCTACGAAGGCGCCCGGCACACCTCGCTGGCCGCCGCCATTGATCCCAACGAGGAGCACTACGCTATCGTGGGCTCGGTCTCCAAGACCTATTCGATGACCGGCTGGCGTATCGGCTACGTCCTGGCGCACCCGCAGCTGATCCAGAAGATTGCCGCCTTTCAGAGCCACCAGACCGGCAACCCGACCTCGATTTCCCAGAAAGCGGCCTTGGCCGCGCTGGCCAGCGACCCCAGCCTGGTGGAGGCGATGCGCAGCGAATACGCCCGGCGGCGCCAAGTGGTTTTGGCCGGCCTCGCGGAGATCCCCGGATTCTCCTGCGCGCCTCCCTTCGGCGCCTTTTACGCTTTCCCGGACATTCGCGAGGCGCTCGCGGCTACCGGCATCGCCGATTCCCAGGAATTCGCTCGCTTCCTGATACAGGAAGCCCAGGTGGCGATGGTCCCGGGCGCTGCTTTCGGCCTGGAGGGCTTCATCCGGCTGTCCTACGCCACCTCGATGGAAAACCTGAAGCGAGGGCTCGAGCGCATCAAGCGAGCCGTGGAGCGACGCATGGCAACCGTCGGGAGCTGACAAGGATCGTGTCACGCTCCGCCGTGTCCGACTCCGCCAGCGGTCTCCCGGTCGCAGGCGACCGTCCAGCCGCCCGGGAATGCCTGCAGGCTCCTCGTTCCCGGCGTGATATTCCAGACCAAGTTCTCGAGACCCGGCGGTTTCAGGGTTCCTGACCCTTCGTCGACCGTCCCCTTACCAGAGGGGGCAAATCTTGAACCAGTTGCGAAGCTTCGTTCTGCTGGCCCTGGCGGCCAGCTTGTCGTCGGCAGCCGGTGTGCCCAGCCAAGCCCGGACACCAATCTGGCTCGGCTCTACGTGGTGGATGTCAAAAGCGGGCTGGCGCCCCAGTTCGAAGCCGCTTTCCAGGCACACGTGCAGTGGAGGAAAGAGCAAGGTGACCCCTGGCAATGGACGACCTACCAACTCGTCAACGGGGAGCGCCTGGGCGACTACGTCATCCGCTCCGGCAACCACAGCTGGGCCGACTTCGATGCCTACGAGGACTTCCTGACTCAGGGCTCTCCGCATTTCTACAATGCGGTCGGGGCGTACATCGACTCGGTTGCCGGCTCCATCACTCGGGTGGATCCCAGCCTGTTGCGCTGGCACTCCTCATTGAGCTTCCGGGTCAGGGAGCGAGTTCCGCCAGTTCGGTGAACCGGGTCAACACTCGGCGGGAATCGAAGAAGGTCTCGGCTAGTTCACGGGCCCTCTGGCATTGGCCGGCGTAGTCTTGCTGCACGGCCTGGACCGCAGCCGTCGCCTCTGCGAGGGTTTTGAAGGCGTGCAGGCCCTCTCCGGTGGGATAGTGGCTGCTGTAGCCGGTGTCCTGCAGCACCACCGGCCGGCCGCTGGCCAGATAACGGACTGACCGGTCGCTGAACCAACCGCTGTTGCTGTGTACGTAGGCGCCCTGGGCGACGGAGAACTCGGCCCGGGACCTCTGAACATAGCGGCGGAAGGCATCGGGATCGGGGACTTCTTTCCTTGGATCGACCAGTCTCCAGCCGGCGGCTTTCAGCAGATCCAGATCTTTGTGGTCCGCGGAATCGATCTGGAGAGCGATCTCAAACCGGCAGCGGGTCTGGGCCGGCAGGCCAAGAAAGCGGCGGAACTCCTGGGCTTTCCCTCCTCGAGTCTCGCCGCCCAATTGGACGGGGCCGTACGGCCCTCGCCAGCTGGCAACGGTGGTGAAGCCACTGGAAGGCCCAGCGGGCTGGGTCGGCCAGTGCTCCAGGAGCACGGGTTGGCGGGTCGGCCGCCAGAGAATCCCGGAAGTCGGGATCCGGCACCCGGGCGTCCCTATGTTTTCGCCTATGGTGAAGTGCAAATGGTGACGTTCCAGTCCGAGATCCCAGCCCTCCGCGTGCCAGGTCTGAGTGTAGCCGGGATCCAAGTCCAGGTAGACTTTCCGCTGGATCACGTTCCAGACCGGGCCGTATCGAAGGTGCCCCGAGATGTTGAGGAGGCAGGCGGCGCCACCGCATTGATCCAAGAGTTCGGCTCGCGACAGCCCGTAAAACTCGTGCCCGCCATCCAGGATCAGGGCCGCCGAACCCTGCAGCCGGAACTGTTCGATGGTCTGCTCGAAGAAGCGCAGATTGATCGAATCGTCGGCCTCGGCGGGCTTTCCACTCGCATCGATGCAATGACGAGACTGGATCTCCTCCAGAAAGCAGACGTGAAAGCCCAGCTCTCTCAAGCCCGTGACCCAGCTCATCCGCGTCCAGGCGGCGCCCCCATTCAAGGGCTTGTTGGCCAGGGCCCCCGCTACCACTATCGTTTGCGTCATAGGAGAGGTACCTGTTCCCGCTTCAACTCAAAGAGAGCTTTTTCAGCATTTCACCCAACACCCGGTCTGACGCCAGGTAACCTTCGGCAAAGGCTCGCGCCCGGCGGGCGTGTCGCGGGTAGTCCCGTTGAATGCGCCGGACGCCCTCCACGGCTCCTTTCAGGCTCGAAAAAAGCAGCAGTCCCTCACCCACCGGGTAATGGTCCGCCAAACCGGTGTCCTGCACCAAGGCAGGTTTGGCGCTGGCCAGGTAGCAGGCCGTCCGGTCGCTGAACCATCCGCTGCCCGTGGCCACGTACAGATTCTTGGCTACCCCGAACTCGGCGCGCGAACTTTGGATGAACTCGTGATAGCGCGAGGCGGTGGAAGAGACCGAGTCTGGCGGAATCAGGCGCCAGCCGCTTTCCTTCAAAGAATCCATGTCCCGGATCTCACCCGGGTCGATGCGCAGAGCCAACTCGAACGCTTCCCCGGTCTCCCTCGGGAGAGAAACAAAGCGGCGAAACTCATGGACCCGGAGCCCCAGAGTCCGGCCCTGATATTGAACGGGAGCAAAGGCGCCTCTCCAACTGCAGATACTGGTGAATGGCCGGGTGGACTCCCAGGCGGGAGCCCAGCAGTCCAGATAGACGGGTGGCGCGATCGGGATCCAGTCCAGGCCGCAGGTCGGGATCGGGCAGTCCTCGCGGCCCAGGTTCGCAGCCACCGTGATATAGCGGTCGTGATGGGCCGGGATGGGTGCCAGTCCCAACTCGTGCCAGAACTGGTTGAATCCCGGGTCTATGTCCAGGAATACCCTGCAGGGGGCTGCTTCCAGCAATTCCAAATCGGTCAGGAAACCGTTGATATTGAAGAGTGCTCGACAGCTGGCGACCCGCCGGCACAACTCCCCGTAGCTGAGCCCCAGCGCGACCCGCTGACCGCGCGTGACCGCACAGTACTGCCGGTCCAGGTCGAAAGGGCGCAATGTGTCCTGGGCGAAGGCCCACTGGATGGACTCCCTCACCGGGCAAAACCGGCCTGAACGGTCGCGGCACTGGGCGGGATCAATGCAATCCAGCAGCAGTACCTTCCAGCCCAGCGAGCGGAAGCCCAGCAGGTACTGCAGCAATACCCAGGCGTGACCTCCGACGCCGTGCTTCTGCGCCAGCGCGCCTGCAATCACGATGGTGTCCTTGGCCATCGTTAAGTACCCCGATCCATAAATACAGCAACGTATGCTGCGGGCGTTTCCAAGCAGCAGCCGGCCCCCGGAAACCGAGTGGGCCCCCCTGCTCGGAGGCGGCGGGCACCTGGGGGCTCGCCCGCAACCCTTCGGGCGCACAAGGGTCTCGGGCGATCTCTTTGTCGTTCCTCCTCGACGATGCTACGGCATCGCCTCCTCCTCTCTTCGCGACCTCGCCTCGAGAGCCCCGCCCGCAACCGTCACCCTATTTACGAACCGGAGTATTTAGCCTTCTCCTGACCATCATCCGGCTCCGGGTTGGGACGGGCCTCGAGAGCATAGATGGCGCCCGTGTCCTGACGCTCGAGCACCAGGTGGCAGCGCTTCACCAGGTGTTCCTGCAACCCCTTGTAGTGCTCCATCCACCACGAATAAGCAGCGGGCAGGACGAAGTGGGAGAAACCCTGACGCCGGCAGGCTTCCAATTCAGCGATGCACCAGCGGCTGTCAGGGGGATGATGGCCCAGATAGTTGCCACTCGAATCGCTGGGGAAGTGTTGGGCGGTTCGGTCTTTCAGGACGAGCATTTCCTCGTCGCCCCGGCTGACGACCAGAAGCCTGGACCCGGCGGGCGTACTCTCCTGGACGGCCAGCCGGAGCCGTGCCACCAGCTGTTCGTACTGCGGCTGGAGCCAGTGTCTTTGGAGATCGAAAGCCCGCTGGGCCAGCCGGGCGGGTTTGGCGGTTGCCCCCAACGCGTCCGCTACCGCCTGGCGGAAGCATTCGCGCACGGCTTCTCGAGAATGCGACCTGAGCACTCGCCGGCGGCCCTCCTTCGCGAGCTTCCGCCAGAGAGAAGCGTCGCTGAGCAGGAGCTCGATAGAGTCGGCAAAAGACTGCGGCTCATCTGCCGACAAGACGTGGCGGCCCGGAGCCAGTCCCAGGCCTTCGATGCCGATGGAGGTCGACACCGCCGGGGTGCCGCACATGAGACTCTGGATCAGCTTCCTCTTGGTTCCAGCCCCGAAAGTGAGAGGAACCAGCGAGAGCCGGCTGCTGTGCAGCACCGGCTCCAACGACGGCATCCAACCCACCATTTTCACGTAAGGCCGATCCTGGCCGTATCGGGCGACTTCGTCGGTCAGGCCGTGGCCCACGACTGAGACCGGATGAGCATCCAGCAGACGCCGATCGACGCGCGGCAGGATGTCGCGGCAGAGCCACTGGACCGCCGCTCGATTGGGGGGGTGGCGAAAATTCCCCACGAAGACCATGCCCTGGCGCCGTGCGAAGGGCAGCGGAGAGACGGACAGCTCCTCGCAGTCGGGAACGCAGCAAGCCAGCCGACAGTCGCCCACCAGATCGTTGAGCAGATCCTTCTCCTTGTGAGAAACCGTCCAGACCCGGTCGGCAGCGGCGTAAGCGTTGACTTCACGCATCAGGTCGAAGCAGTGCTCCGGATCGACCATTCCCGTCGGGCCGCGAAACGCTCCCCTGAATTCCCGCAGAAAGTGAAGGTCGATGCTGTCCACCACGACCCGGATCGAAGGCCGCTGCTCCCTCAAGCGAGGCAACAGGTGTTGGGCCAGCCTCCAAAAGCACACCAGCGCCAAATCGGGCTGCTGCCTCTGGAGGGCCTCCGGCGCTCGTTCCAGGCCTTGGAAGATCTCGATTTGCCGGCCTCTCAGCTCCTCCACGTAACGGCGCTCCGCCCGCGTGGACTCGGTCAGCAGCCCGACCTGACAACCCTCCTCGCGAAAGAGCTGAATGAAATCCCAGATCCTCTTGGCTCCGCTCTCCCGGTCGAATTCCGGGATGACGGGCGAGCAGACCAGCACGGACGCTCGTTTCTCCTGGCCTTTCAATGAGAGGTCGCCTCGTTTCTCGCGGAAGGATCCGGCCCAGAGTTCCCCTTCAAGTCGAAGATTACGGCCGTATCCGCATCGTCCAGCACCAGGCTGTATCGTTTCCGCAGGTGTTCGTCGAAATCCCGATAATGCTCCAGCCACCAGCGGGCGGTCTGGGGCAACAGCAGGTACTCAGCGCCTCGGCTGCGCAGTGATTCGAGGTGCTGGATGCAATCGTGGCTGTCGCGCGGGTGGAACCCGGCATACTCTCCCGTCCGGTCCTGGGGGAAATGGCTGCAGTGAGATCCCAGCAGAGAGAGCAACTCCGCATCCCCCCGACTGACCACCAGAACGCGGGCATTGGCCGGGAGGCGCTGCTCGACAGCATCGCGTATTCTCGAACGCAATTGATGGTATTTCGCGTCGATCCGCCGGCCCCGGGGAGCCCAGGGCCGCCCCCA
Source organism: Acidobacteriota bacterium (assembly GCA_041630155.1). GTDB lineage: Bacteria > Acidobacteriota > UBA6911 > RPQK01 > JANQFM01 > JBFGHG01. The sequence goes on along the minus strand of JBFKLX010000035.1, from coordinate 5,511 downwards.
TTTGCGCTCGAAACGCCGGCGATTCTGCTCGAGCAGCTTCTGGTAGCCGGCACTGGAGGATTGCCGGCCAAAGGAGACTTGACCGAAGTGGTGAACCAGGCAATCCTCGGCGCAGTGATTCCGATAGCCCGCCCGCAAAGAACGCAGAGAGTAATCGTCGTCCTCGAACAGGCCCATTCCGAACCGCTCGTCCAGGGGGCCCAGCCTGGCGTACACGTCGCGACGCATCCCCACACAGAACATTGAGATCATGGACAGCTCGAGCGCCCGGCCCGAAAATGACCTCCGTCGCGTTTCCGCGCAATCCACGAACTCCCCGTAGGTCCGGTAGCGGCAACCCACTTCTGCGAGGTTTCCACTGCGATTGGTCGAGGGATTGACCAGTCCCACCCGGCTCGATTCGAGATGCGGCAACAGCACTTCCAGCCAACCGGGTGGCACCAGCGTGTCGCTGTTGAGCAGAATCAGCCGCTCTCCCGAGGCTCGCGGCAAGGCCTGATTGACAGCCGCCGCAAAACCGCGATTACGATCGTTGAGGATCGCTTCCACTGAGCGGCTCTCCGCGGCCACCCGCTCGACTAGAGTGCGGGTGCCATCCTGCGAAGCGTTGTCGACGAGGATCAGCTCATAGGCCGGGTGGAGAGTGTTGACGAACAGAGAGGTCAGGCAGAGTTTCACGAAAACCAGGCCATTGCAGGTCACGACGACTATCGAGGTGGCCGGGCTTGCTGCTCCCTGGTGCGGCGTTGGCCGTGGCACGGGCCAAGCCAAAATCTCTGCTTCGGTCTTGCCCGGCAGCCGGCAGGGCCAGCGACCGGTCACGGCCACCTCCAAATCGTGATCCGGAAACGGTTGAGTCTTCATTCTGCCGAAGAGCGATGGGCCCGGGGGTCTCTCGCGCCGGGCGCCAGGAGCTCCTCTCGGGAGGAGCGATGGGCTTCGTCGAGACGTCGGTAGAGCCCATCCCTCTGGATCAGCTCCTGATGCGTTCCTGACTCCGCTATTTTCCCGTCCGCCAGTACCAGAATCAAATCGGCGTGACGCACCGAGGAGAGGCGGTGGGCCACCATCAAAGTGGTGCGGCCGCGCATCAGGCTTCGGAGGGCTTCCAGCAGCGACCTCTCCGTTCGGGCGTCCAATGAAGAGGTGGGCTCGTCCAGGACCAGAATCGGGGCGTTTTTCAGAAACGCCCGAGCCAGGGTCAAGCGCTGGCGCTCACCCATCGACAGCCGGGCGCTCAATTCCCCGGCCAGACTGCCGTAACCCTTCGGAAGCGATTCGACAAAGGAGTGGATCTGGGCCGCTTTCGCCGCTTCGACTACCTCCTCCGGGCTGGCCTCAGGACGTCCGTAACAGATGTTTTCCGCGATGCTGGCCGAGGAGAGCAGGGCTTCCTGTGTCACCAGGCTGATCTGGCGCCGCAGCGATTTCAGCTGGATCTCCCGCAGCTCCACCCCGTCGAGGCGGATTCTCCCGGAGTCAGGCTCGTAGAATCTGGGCAGTAAACTGATCAGTGTCGTCTTGCCCGCCCCCGTCGGTCCGACGATCCCCACGAACTGACCGGGGTGCACTTCGAACGACACGTCCTTCAGCACAGCTCCCCTTCGATCGTAAGAAAAGCAGACGTCCTCGAACTGGAGATGTCCTCGCGCGGAGGCGATGGCCTTGGCCCCCGGGGAGTCTCGGATCGGCGGCTCGGACTCCAGCATCTCATAGGCCATCCTCAAATCGACCAGGCGCTCCTGGAGCGATCCTACCGCACCGGAGATTGCCTGAAGCGGCGTGTACACCGAGCCGATGTACGTGAGCACGACCAGCAGAAGCCCCACTGTCAGTTCTCCCGAAAGCACGTGCATTGCGCCCACTCCAATCACCAGGGCGGTACCCACCGCTGCCGCGGTGTTGACTCCGAAGGAGAAGACAGTCTGCTGCACCGTCAACTGCAGCCGCGCGTCGAGAGCCTGTTCGCTCTGCTGCCGGAAGCGACGGCTTTCATCCGACTCCCTCCCAAAGGCGACTGTCACGGGCAACATCCGCATCGCTTCGTTGATCAGCGAGAGAGAATTGGCCTCCAGTTGGCGGACCTCCCGCACTTGGGGCTCGATTCGCCGCGTGTAGTAGCCGATCGACCAGTACAGGAAGGGAACGATCAGCAGGGAGAGGAGTGCCAGCTGGGCATCCAGCAAGAAGGCGATCCAGAACATGCCGAGTAAAGTGATCAGGCTCTGTGACAAGGGCAGGAAGGCGAGCGCTACCGGGCCAATCGACGCGGCTTGGACGCTGATGCGGTTCAAAATGTCTCCGCTTCGCCGGCTCTCCCCGGGGGACAGGGCCAGCTTTTGGGCCTGATCGAAGAGGTCGCTGCGCAGGTCCAGTTGCAGCTTGTTGGTGAGTCGAGTCTGGACCCGAGCATTGAGCAGATCGAGAATCCGTTGGATCAGGGTCAACACCAGGCCCCCTGCGATGGTTGCCGCCAGCAGCCAGTAGGGCCGCGGGCGCAGCCAGCCCAAGACCCCTTCCAACGGCCCGGGCAGGGGATAGCCCCCCAGCACGCTGTCGATGATGATCTGCAGCGGCCAGGGGGTGAGCAGGCCGAAGAGCGAGGAGAAGCAAACCACTCCCGTGGCCCCCCAAAGCAGCGGGCGATAAGGGGAGAGGTACTGCAGGATTCGCCGTCTCACTGGAAGCTGTTTCAAGATGACTTCATTCGCCGGGGATCGGAATCGACCGTGTCCACCCAGACACCGCTTGCCAGAGCTGTGTCGATGAAGGCTCGGATGCCGACCAACAGAGCAAAACCTCCTAGAATGAGACCCACCAGCGATGCTCGATCCAGCGCCGCCACCACCGAGAGCAGAGCGAAGGTGAACATGATGGTCAGGATTTCCGGGGACCAGTGAGGCCAGGCTCGGAGTCGGACCAGCTGGCGGCCCTGGGGGTGCTCTTCCTGAGCCAGCAGGATCCTCAACGAACCGGTCACCCCGCTCTGGATCTCCAGGTCCCAGCGATCGAATGCTCCTCCACGGGCAACCGCAGCGTTGCGCCTGATCAGCTCACTCTCCAGTTGCGACAGCATCGTGCTGGGCGCTACCCATTGTTCGTTCCAGAGACTGTTCGTCCTGCGCCGGGGCCAGGCGAGATAGATCGGCCCCTTGAGGAGTGGCCGGATGCCCCGTCCCAGTCGGCCGGCCAGGCGGGCCATTGGCTGAAGGAGGTGCAGGCAGGTGGTGAGGGCTACGAACACCATTCGCCTTCGACGAGAGACCAGTCCTAGTTGACGACCAGCCCCGCTGGCTGCCTTGACAGCCCGGGAAATGGGAATCGCAGAAGTGACGAGCAGAATCGGCAGGGCCGCGAGCAGCGGCCACCAGAGCAGGCCGAGCAGAGCGAGCAAGGCCAGAGCTAGCGCCACCATATTCCACTCGGGTGTGGAATACAGGGCCAGCAGCCAAGGTGAGAACAACCCCCAGGACTGGTGAGCGGACTGGTCGTAGATCGACTGGAAGAGGCTGCTTCCCCAGACTCCGTGATAGATTCGAGGGCGAGTTGCCGAAGGCCAGCCCGGCTGGTCGTAGATCCTTCCCTGCCAGGAAATCTGGCCCAGACTGTCATACTTCTCGGGCCATTTCCGCTCCAGCAGGGTCTCCGCTCGTCCGTAGCCCAGCTGCTGGCGCCAGTAGCCGCGAACCGTGTCGCGAGGGTAGTGCCAGATCAGCGCCGCTGGGCTGTAGCCGATTCTCCGTCCGGCCCTTTGCAGCCGCCAGCACACGTCCACGTCATCCCCCGCGGTCCGGAACTGGGTGTCGAAACCTCCGATCTCCAGCAAGAGATCCCTCCGAAAGGCCATGTTACAGCCTGGAATGTGCTCGGCCTCCCGATCCGAGATCAACACAACCCTGGGCCAGCCGGGGGCCGAGGCTACGCAGCGAGCGATCAGGCCCGTTTCCGGCGGTGCCAGGTTGGGGCCACCGGCCGCGGCGTAACCACCCTTGGTGAGATCGTGGACCAGGTAATGCAGCCAGTCAGGGTCGGGGTAGGCATCAGCGTCCGTGAAGGCCACGATCCCCGCACGGGCCCTGGCCAGGCCGGCGTTGCGTGCCGCGGAAAGGCCCAACCCCTCCGTGGTGACGACCTGAAAGCCCAACTCTCCGCAAAGCCGTTGGACGAGCTCCGAAGTTCCATCCTTCGACCCGTCGTCGACCACCACCACCTCCAGATCGGGATAACGGAGCTGACTGACACCTCGCAGGCAACGCTCAATGGTCGAGCGGCCGTCGCGAACACACACGATCACGCTAACGCGCGGCCATTTCCCGTCTGCGAAGGGAAGGCTCGAGAAACTCGAGCTGACGGTGTCCAGCGCGGGGCGGGGCTCTCGGCGATGATTCGTGAGACCGAAAGCCCAGTCCTGAACGGTTTCGCCTCCCCGGTACCACTCATCGGTCCAGGCAAAGGTGACGCAACCTGCAGCTCCCGCCTGAAAGACTGCCTCGACCTGCCAGCCCAGCACCTCGGCCTGCGCCGCCTCACCGTGCCTCAGCACGTCCAATCCCAACTCCGTGATCACGAGGGGGGCTGCACCGGCTAGATTCTGGAGTCGGGCGAGATAGCGGCTGAGACCTTCCCGCGTCTCGAGATAGACGTTGTAACTGCAGAAGTCCAGAAAGGGCAGCCGAAGGTATTCCGTGGTCGGATAATTGACGTAGGTGACGAGTCCGTCGGGGTCTTCCCGCTTGGCCGAGACGTACAGTGTTTGCAGAAAGTGCTCGATTCGCCGCGCGCCATGCCAGCGGACGATGGATGCAGGGATTTCGTTTCCCAAGGCGTAGCCGAGGACTGCCCGCCGGCCGGCACAACGCCGCACTGCCCGGCGGACGGTGGCCTCGATACGCCGGCAAAGCCGGCGGTTGTCGAGAAACGCGAGGTGCTGCTCCCAGGCGATCCCCACCAGTACCAACAACCCGTGCTCTTCGGCCAGATCCAAGAACCAGGGCTCGGGCGTCGCGTAGGTTCGCACGCAATTGAAGCCGGCAGCTCGAATGCAGCCAAAGTCTTCCAAGACTGTCTGGCGTGCGGGATACTCCCGGCCGACGGGTCCGAAAGGGCCGTAGGACACGCCTCGCAGGTAAAGTTTCTGATTGCCGAGCTGGAAGAACTTTCCCGCTACACGGGGCCTCTCACAATCGTCAACTGGGCGAGAATCGCGTGGCGTCATCGTGTGTGCGGCCCTTCTCACCAGTGCTTCCAGGCGCTTTCACCGCCAAAAGGGCAGGATACTGAGAGGTCGCACGAGGGTCAAGGACCGGATCCAACAGCGGCTGCCAGCACGGACATTCACCACCTTCGAGCCCCGCTAATCTCGCAGCTCGTAAAGGACTGCGACTCCGGGTTCATCGATGATCACTCGGGCCCGCGTCGAGAGGTACCTCCTCAAGCCACCGTAGTAATCCAACCACCACCTGGAGGTCTCCGGAAACAGGATGAACCCTGCGCCTCGAGCCCGAAGCTGCT
>JBFKLX010000034.1:0-32758 GCA_041630155.1 Acidobacteriota bacterium | reverse complement strand
TGAGCTGATCTTCGACATTCCCCCGGCCCTGCGAGACGGAGAAATCATCCTGCCTCCACGGCCCATCCTGCGGGCCGCGATTCCGATCTTCGGAAAACGGGGAAAAGGGACCGAGGTGCTCGGAATCCTGGTCATCAAGGTAGACTTCGGGCGATGGTTGGTTCGATTGCAGCAAACCTCGCGGCAACTCTACGTGATCGACCGGTTCGGTCACATCCTGGCCAATCCCGAAGATCCTGAGAAGGCGTTCGGCTTCGATCGCATTCTGGTGAGCGAAGACGATCGCACCTACCGGCTCGCGGGAATCTTCCCTCGCTTGGGTAGCTTTCCGGGTGCGCTGTACTCGACTCCGTCGCCCGAATTGCGAACGTTTCAGGTCCCGGATTCGGTGGGCCGGCTGCACAGTTTGATGCTCTACGGTCTCCCGCTGGAGCGCTACTCGGACCTCGCCCCGGCCGGTGGAGACGAGATCGGATCAGCGGCGAACGGCAAGTCGTGGGCTCAACAGCGGCACCTCTGGCTGGCCCTGGGGGCGCCCGTGAGCGAAATCACTCGCCTGGAAGCGTCTTCCCAGGCCTGGGTCGTGGCCTCCAGCCTGGTCGTGCTGGCACTGATGGGCGTATTCGGAGTGGCGGGTTGGAAGTTTGCTCGAGCCATGACTCGGCCTCTCTCTCAAATCACCGCCGCTGCCCACCATTTCGCTGCCGACGGGAGTTACGACGAAGATCTGGCCCTCCCCACCCAAAGTCCGGACGAAATCGGGGTGCTGGCCCACAGCTTCCAAAACATGGTGAAACAGGTCCGGGACCGAGATCGCGCGCTGCGGGTAGCCCGCGACGAAGCGCTGGCCGGAACCCGCGCCATGAGCACCTTCCTGGCCAATATGAGCCACGAGCTGCGCACTCCGATGAATGCCATCATCGGGTACAGCGAGATGCTTCGCGAGGACGCCGAGGACGAAGGGTTGGAGGATTTCATTCCCGATCTGAAAAAGATACACGCCTCGGGTCTCCACCTCCTGGAGGTCATCAACGGGATCCTCGACCTGTCCAAGATCCGCGCCGGAAAGATGGAACTCCACGTCGAGGAGTTCGAGATCGCAGCGGCGATCCAGGAGGTGGTCGATTTCACACCACCATTGCTGGAAAAGAACAACAACCGGCTGGACGTTCACTGTCCCGAGGAGATCGGCCGAATGACGGGAGACGTCACCAAGCTGAAGCAGACGCTCCTGAACCTGGTCAGCAACGCCTGCAAATTCACGCTCAAGGGCACCATCAGACTGTCGGCCTCACGCCGCCACGAGGGAAATCGCAACTGGGTGGAGTTCCAGGTCTCGGACACTGGCATCGGGATGACCCCCGAGCAGCGGGAGAAGCTCTTCGAGCCCTTCACGCAAGTCGATTCTTCCACCACCAAGGAATACGGAGGCACCGGCCTGGGGCTGACTGTCAGCCGCCACTTCTGCCAGATGATGGGCGGCGATATCTCGGTCGAGAGCGAGCCGGGCGTGGGGTCCACCTTCTTGGTACAGCTTCCGGCCGATGCCTTGAAGGTCAGCGAGAAACGCGAAATCCCGCTTTCCGGGGAACAGGCCCGGGAACTCGTTCGGGAGGCGGCTCGCCGGGGCGAAGAGCTGGCCCTGGTAATCGACGACGACCCCTACACGCGTGATCTGATCATCCGCTTCCTGGAAAAGGAGAATCTCCGGGCCGTGGGTGCTTCAGGGGGTCACGAGGGACTGAAACTGGCTCGGCAACTGAGACCGTCCATCATCACTCTGGACCTGATCATGCCGGACTTGGACGGGCTGACGGTCCTCAGCAAGCTCAAGGCCGACCCTCAGCTCTCGTCGATTCCCGTAATCGTGATCTCCATACTCGAAGAAGAGAAGAAGGGCTTCGCATTCGGCGCCTCGCACTTCATCACCAAACCAGTCGATCGGGAGCGGCTCACCCAGATCCTGGAACTCTACAAGACGAAAACCCGCGCCCGACTGGCCATGGTGGTCGAAGACGATTCCGCGGTTCGACAGCTGGAACGTCGGCTCCTCGAAGACGCGGGCTGGTCGGTGCTGGAAGCCGAAAATGGACGGGTCGCGTTGGATCGAATCCGACAATCTCCTCTTCCGGACTTGCTTCTGATCGACCTGCTCATGCCCGTCATGGACGGGTTCGAACTGGTGGAACGGCTGCGGCAAGATCCCGAAACCCGCTCGATTCCCATCGTGGTGATCACGTCAAAGACCATCACCGGCGAGGACCGGCAAAGGCTCTCGGGGCGGGTGGAACAGATCGTGCGCAAGAGTGAAGCGGACCACGAGCAGTTACTGAGCCAATTGAAAGAGCTGCTGGCCACCAAGAGACTCGTCCGCATTTGAGGAGGAGCAGCCAAGACCCGTCCCGGAGGGAGTAGCAGAGATGGCGAGAATACTACTGGTCGAAGACAACGAGCTGAATCGGGACATGTTGTCGCGGCGCTTGCAGCGCAAGGGATTCGAGGTTAGCCTTGCCGTCACCGGCGTGCAGGCAGTGGAGATGGCGACTTCTGCATCTCCTGATCTCATCCTGATGGATGTCGGTTTGCCGGAAATGGACGGCCTGGAGGCCACGCGACGGATCAAATCCGATGCAGGAACCGGCTGCATCCCCATCATCGCCCTCACGGCGCACGCCATGTCCGGGGACCGGGAGAAGGCTCTGCAGGCCGGTTGTGACGACTACGACACGAAGCCGGTTGAATTTCGTCGCCTGACCGCAAAGATCGACGCCCTACTTCGGACACCGGCATGAAATCTGAAGCCAATGACGGCCGTGAATCCCCGGCAGCAACGACGCCGCGCCTGGAGGCGTTGACCCAGGAGAGTCTCGCGTTGGTGCGCCACGAGCTGCGCACCCCGATCAACGCCATCCTGGGCTACGGCGAACTGCTGTTGGAGGACCTCGAAGAGGATCCTTCCCATCCGCTGGCCGGCGATCTTGACCAACTGCACGTGAGGACCAAGAGCCTGCTGGACGAGATCAATCGGGCACTGGACAACTCGCAGTTCCTCACCGGTCGGATCGACCTGCGAGACGTCCGCGATACGGCCGCGCGGCTCGGGCAGCCGGCCGGATCGATCGAACGTCTCGCCGACCACCTGGTCGGGCGAACCGAGAGAACCGAACCACTGCGCCCCGACCTGGTCCGGATTCGCACCGCGGCCCGGCAGCTCGCAGCCATGCTGGCCAATCTCGCCGATTCCGAAAGCGTCGCCGGCCAAGATGCGCTTCAGCCACCCGAGGCGCCAACCCCGCTGCCACCCCCCGTCACCAGCGGGGAACAAGTCCGTGCCCAGATGGCTCCTGGACGAGTTCTGGTGGTCGACGACAATGAGGCCAACCGGGACGTGCTGGGGCGCTATCTGACGCGCCAGGGCCATGACGTCGACTTTGCCGAAAACGGCAAGGTGGCCCTCGAAAAAGCCGTGGCAGGCACCTACGACCTGATCCTGCTGGACATTCTCATGCCGGAAATCGATGGGCGAGAGGTCCTGCGCCGGCTCCGCGCTGCCGGCCTGCTGGCCCGGACTCCGGTGATCGTGATTTCCGCCATGGACGACATTCAGGCTGTGGCCGACTGCATCAAACTAGGGGCCGAAGACTGCCTGCGCAAGCCCTTCGACCACGTCCTGCTGCGGGCCCGGGTTCGGGCCGGCCTGGAGAAGAAGAGGTTGCGGGAACGGGAAGAGGCGTATCTGGAAGAGATCAAGCTGGGCAAGGAAAAGGCGGACCACCTGCTCCATCTGCTCTACCCGTCCAAGATCGTGGAGGAGCTGAAATCGACCGGCCGCGTCAAACCCCGCCTTTACCAGCACGTTGCAGTCTTCTTCGCCGACCTGGTCGGCTTCACTGCCTACTGCCAGGAGCGGGAGCCCGATACTGTGCTGCGCCACTTGCAGACGGTCGACGATGCTTTCGAGGAGCTGACACTCGAGCACGGCCTGGAAAAGATCAAAACCATCGGCGACGCGTTCATGGCAGCCGCAGGCCTGCTGCAGCGTTCCGAGAACCCGGTACTGGAGTGCGTCCGATGCGGGCTCGCCTTCGTCGACCGACTGGCTGCCTCCAATCTCCCCTGGAACGTGCGCGTCGGGATTCACGTGGGACCGCTCATCGCGGGCATCGTGGGCCGGCGCAAATGTCTGTTCGACGTCTGGGGGGCCACTGTCAACACCGCGGCCCGAGTCGAAAGCAATGGCGACGCCGGTTCGGTCAACGTCAGCGAGCAGGCCTGGCGCGAGATCGAGTCCCGCTGCCTGGGCCGCTCCCTGGGCCAGCGCCAGATGAAGGGCATCGGCGCACTGGAAATCTTCCAGGTGCAGGGGATGCGGTGAACATCTCCCGAACTCCCAGTGAATGAATTGAGAGCCGGATGACTTCCCGCGGAAAACGCCCCGCCGAGTGCACCGCTGCGCATCGGGGACCGTCCTGGGAGCAAGAAAGGCGGGACCCGCCACAACTCGGTTGCCGCGGATCTGGCGTGCTCCCTTCGAGTGCCCTGTCCCCACTTTCGATGCGGTCCCCACTTCCGATGCGCCGAGCTCCCGGGCCCGCAGGGGAAAAGCGACTAGCGAAAGAGGAACGCGATGCGGCCCTCCGCGAGGCCCTCACTTCGAACATGCAGTCGAAATTCGAATCGCAGGCCCAGACGCTCCTTGAACCAGTGGTCGACACCGCCGCCACCAAAGCCGAGGTTGGCCACCCCGTCCCGAAACAGCAACGTATATCCCCCGGTGAGGAAGGGAGTGGTCCGGGAGTCGCGGTTGAAATGGTAAATGAGTCCGGGTGAGAAGAGGCCGATGCCGCCGGAGAACCCCTCCCTCGAGAAGAGATATCCGAGGTCAGCCGTGACTCCCAGCCCCCCGACCAACTTTCCTTCGCCTCCTCCACCCATGTGAAACAGCAGCTCGCTGCTCTCGTCCGTGACGCCGGCAAACCCAAAGAAGCCTCTTCCAGAAGCCTGGACCGGCTCGTCCGCCCAAACCACGCCCGTCAGCACGAACACTAGCACCAAAGTAAGGCTCAGTTTTCTCATTTTCTTCAAGCTCCGTGAACGTATCGCGCCGGCGGAATGCCCTGCGCTACCGGAGAGGTCCGTAGCACAGGCCATGCCAACTCGGGTGGCTCCCCGCGGGCGGCGGCCGCCATTACGATTTGCAGTGAGCCGCTAAACCCAGGCAATCGAAGGGAGTAGATCAAAAACATACAAAGGCCACATTGGAGTTCTCAGTCGACCCAAAACGTCCCGGCAGGCCCGCTCAACGTCAGCCCAGCACAGCACTGACCGCAAGTTTCACTTGCGTCGCAATGGGACGGGGGCCAGGGCAAGTAGTTGGACGGGGGAGGGACGGGACAGCGCAAAGTAGTAGAAAAATCCTGAGACTGCTCTCGGTCCGTTGCCTCCCGGTTGCGCCGATGCTCATTCTCTGGTCTGGGGCGAGCTCCCGAACAGACGAATGTGACGCCCCAGAATTGCCCTGTCCCCAGCTCCCGGGTCGAAAAGGGCCTTGTCCCCACGAGTGGCGGAATCTGTCCTGTCCCCGGGGCTGAATCTGCCCTGTCCCCAGTTCTCAGTTCCAGAAGTCCAGCGCCGGGGAGAAGTGACGCGGACTGGGGACAGGGGAAGTATTTGAGCCCATGCGCCACCCTCGAAAAATTGCCCTGTCCCCATGCAGGCATGCTGCTGCCGGTCCCCACCAGCTCCCGGGTCGAACAATGCCCTGTCCTCACTCGCGGTGGAATCTGCCCTGTCCCCAGCTCCTGGAAAGCTCCTGGAAGGGAAAACTCCGCTGCCCCCACGCTCTTCCTTTCCCAAAATCCACTCCCCCTTCCCAAAATCCGCTTTCCAGACTTGCCCTGTCCCCAGCTCCCGGTCCCCGGCTCCCGGGTCGAAAATTGCCCTGTCCCCACGCGCGGCGGAATCTGCCCGGCGAAATCTGCCCGGTCCCCTCTCGGCGTCCGGGCCGCTTTCGAGAGATTCCCCGGTCCCGTGCGCTCCGCCTTCCGTCCCGTGCGCGCCGCCTTCCCAAGATGCGCTTTCCAGACTTGCCCTGCCCCCAGCTCCGTCCCCAGTCCCGGAGTCGAAAAATGCCTTGTCCCCAGATCCGCCTCCGCCTCCAGTTCCGCCTCCCCGGTTCTCTGTCCCCATGCTGCTGCTGATTCATGCTGCCGACTGATTGCGAAAAATCGCCCTGTCCCCCAGGCCGATTCGGTAGGAAATTCCAGGCCGATTGAAAATTCATGCCGCAGCGGACGTGGATGTCGGGCGGCTTTCGGACTTCAGTGATGCCCGAGTCCTGCCGGTCGCGCCAAAATTGGATTTTGAAGACCCTGCCCCAACGGATACAATGCTGGGCGATCGGCTGGAACGAGATTCCCGCAATTCAAACCAGGAGGTTCGTATGGTCGGCACTCTCGAGTTATGGTTGCCCATCGTGCTTGCCGCGGTGTTGGTGTTCGCCGCCAGCTCGTTGGCTCACATGGTCCTGCCCTATCACCGCAGCGACTACCGGAAACTCCCCGCCGAAGACAGGATCATGGAGGCGATTCGCAACGAGAACGTCCCCCCGGGAGACTACGCCTTTCCGTGTCCGGCGAGCCCCAAGGACATGGGCTCTCCCGAGATGCTGGAGCGGTACAAGCGCGGGCCCGTGGGATTAGCCACCATCATGCCCAGCGGTCCTCCGGCGATGGGGAAAAATCTCGTGCTGTGGTTCTTCTACTGCCTGCTGGTCGGCTTTTTCGTGGCCTACCTCACCGGACGGACTTTGCCTCCGGACACCCCCTACCTTCGAGTCTTTCAGATTGCGGGTGCGGCGGCGTTCGCAGGCTACGGACTGGGCCACATCGTCGATTCGATCTGGAAGAGCCAGGCTTGGAGCACCACCATCAAGCACGTCTTCGACGGTCTCATTTACTCGCTGCTGACCGCCGGAGTGTTCGGCTGGCTGTGGCCCTAGCTCGCCATGTGCGAGTCATATCGGGCCATCTAGCGAGTACGCTCACCAATGCCGGCAACCGCGGGGGTCGCGGAGCCCTGGCTTCCCAGACCCATGGCGCGCTGCTTGCAGTGGAGCGCACCCGGGGGTCCTTCGCGAGGATCTCTCGCGATGCGACTCCGGCTCGATCGAATCTTGCAAGGGCGAAGAAGCACCTTGCACACGTTTTCCGAGACTTGACCGATCTCGATTGGAGGTTTTGACAATCATGCTGAACGTCTTCACCACTGCATGCCTCGCTCTGGCCTTCCTCGCCCCGCTGCTGCGGGCCTCCGACCAGGACGAAGCCGAAATCCGCGCGCTCACCGAGCAGTTCTGCCAGGCGATCGTGGCCAAGGACTTGACGATCATCGACCGGATCTTCGATTCCGATCCGTCCAACATTTACTACGACATCAACGAAGGCCCGATGGTGGGGCTGGACCGGCTGAAGCGAATCTGGCGCGCCGCCACCACCAACTACACCATCTCCAAGTTCGACTTCTCGGAGGACCTGAAAATCGAAATCGACGGGGAGCGGGCGCTGCAAACCGGCACCTGGACGCAAACCCAGCTGCGCCAGGACGGCTCCTCGCGGGACTTCGAGGGGCGGGCGACGATTCTCTGGCGAAAGACCGCGGAGGGCTGGCGAGCTTACCACTACCACGCCTCCATCACACCTCCCCGCCCGGCACGTTCCCGGAACCGGTAGGAGGGGAGGTTGTTGCCGCAGAGGCCACATTTCTCGCCAGAGATCTGTCGCGGCGCCCGGATCATCCCGGCTCAAAGGGGAAGAGGCTTGGCAGCGTAAAGGATTCCGGACCCTTTTCGCTCCCTCGGCCTGCTCGCCTTCGCGTCGAGGACGACGCCGCTTCGAGATGCATGCACCGACACGTCGGCGCCAGACGAACTCTGCCGCTGGCTCGCGCCGAGGTGTGGTCAAGGTTGGAGGCGTATGCCCAAGGGCTGGCGCTCGGCGTCTCGCAGGCCGATCAAGAGCGCGTTGCCCTGGGCGTCGACCTTGAGTTCGCCGTAGCGTGCCCCCTGGTACTCCGGGGCCTGGCCTTCCTGGAAGAAGAAGTCCTCGGCGCCCAGCCGAATCCTCGTGCCGCGCCGGCGGTAGCGGAGCAAGTGCTCTCCCGGCTGCAGGGCCTCGCCTTCCCGGTAAAGCCTCTGCACCGTCCCCACGCCCTGCTCGTCCAGCCGGACCACCAGTCGGCCGTCCGACGGGAGGTTCGGGTCTCCCTGGATGGGCTCCGGGATTTCGTAAGCCAGCGCCATGTAGTCTCCCTGAATCAGCGAGCGGGGATCGCGCGGACCCAGTTCCAGGAGAATCGAGGTCCCATCGGCCAGCAACCGTTCCCTGTCGAGGACGAGCAGGTTGCACAAACCCAGCACGACGATTGCGGTCAACACGACGGCCAGAGAACGCAGGGAGTCAGACATTGGCCTCCCTCCCGAACTGCGCCGCCAGCAGGCGGCGCCAGACCAGCAGCACCAGCCCGGTAGCCGCCAGTACGCCCGACTTGACCAGCAGCGTCAGCTTCAAGCTGTAATAGAAGTGGGAGAGGAAAAGAGCCAGGAAGATCAAAGCGAAGCCCATCAGCGGGCGGTTGCCCCGGTGGTGTCCCAGCAACAGGATCAAGAGGGCGCCGGGAATTCCCGGGGCTCCCACCGACAGCGCCGCGATCAGCAGCAAGCCCCCCAACAGCAGGCCCGCTAGACGGCCGTCCCCCTCCAGTCCCAGGGCGATCAAGATACGGTACGCCAGCAGGATCAACCCGGCCCCCAGCACAAGGGAGGAGATCCACCAGTGGTGACTGACGGGGTCGGGGAAGCCGGCCGGAACCGTAAGGATCGCGAGCAGACACGCCGTCAGCCCGTAGGCCACCGGCCGAAGCACCGGCCCCCATCCCGAGACGGTGACGCTGGTCTCCTGCAGCCACAGCCAGAGGCTTCCCGCCATCAGGCAGGCCACCAGCAGGTGAACCAGGTCCCCGTGGCCTCTGTCGATGACCCACACCAGCAGCACGATCACACCCAGCACGGTGCTCACGAAGCGGTGCGCAGGGTCGGGAAATACGGCGATCAAGAGGATTTCCAGGCACACCACCAACAGATAGGCCGCCCACCCTGCCTCCAGGACATCGAACAGACCGGTGATCACGAGCACCTGTCCTGCCAGGCTGGAAGCGAACGCCAGCTGATGGGCGAAGCCGCCGGGAGCGAGCCGGCGCATCCAGACGGCTCCGGCGAGCAGGAGCAGGCCGGGGAGCAGCACCTGGGAGTGGGAGAACACGGCGAAGAGAAAGATCAGGAAGAGCCCCGCGGCCAGCCAAGCTCCCAGACCCGAAAGGGCTCTCAGGTGCCAGGGCTCCTCCTGCTCAGAAAAGGCCGGCGGACTGGGCCAGCCCCCTTCGGGCTGCTTCACTCTTCCCTCATCGACGAGACGCCCCAGAGCTTCACGCAAGGTGCCCGGCTGCTTCACGGTTTCTCCTTTGCCGCAACGGCGCGCAACCAGGCTGCCGCCCCTGCCGTCTCCGCCACGACCGCCAGGCCGATCAGCAGCGCCCATTTTCCTTCGAAGGGCACCAATTCGATCAACCACATCGTCACCACGACGATGACACTGAACAGGCTCGCGGCCAGCACCAGCGCGTCGAACCGGCGCCGGCGATAGAACGACAGGCAAAAACCAACGAAACCCAGGTGGAGCAGCGTGGCCAGGGACCACCCAACTCCGGCCCATTCGATCCGATCGTCAAACGTGAAGATGCCGTTCCCCACCACCACAAAAAACAGCGCCCCCACGGTCAGGAAGCCGCGTGGCCAGTCGCCGCCCAGTCCCCCGATTCCTCTGCGCGCACTCAGCTCCCAGCCGGCCAGTGCAGCCGAGTCCAACAGGAACGCCAGCAAGTAGCAGACCGCTAGATTCCGGGGTTCCCAGGTCTGGAGGGCCCACAACAGCAATGTCGCGTTCAGCAGCGCCAGCCAAAGCAGCCAGAGCGGTTGAAACCGCGCCAGCAGCACCCATGGCGTGGCCAGCAAGGCCCAAGTCCCGAACAGCTGATAGGCGTCAGCGCCGGTCTGATAGGTCTGGCCGAAGACAGCGAGAAAGGCTCCCAGGAGAAGTGCCGCCGCCAGGGTAGCCGCTTGTCCCGTGAGCCGCTCGACCCCCTGATGCCACGCCACGCCTGCCGCCAGCAGCAGTCCGACCTCGATCAGTCCGAACTTGGCGAAGCGCCCCAGGAAGGCCCAGTTGTAGGCGAAGAAGAAGATCACCCCCGCCAGCAAGAAGACTACGCCCAGCAGCAACAGCAGACGGTCGACGAACGAGCGCCAGGTCTGCCGCACAGGAAGCAGCCCGGCCAGAGCCAGCGCTCGATCCAGCGCCGGCTGGTCGATCACCCCGGCTTCTGCCAGGCGGTGCAGGCGGGTTCGAGTCGCAGGCCGCTCCAGCCAGTTGGGTTGCATGGCATCGATATCCAGTGGGTGGTGAGAATCTCCTCCTGTCAGGTCACCGGAAATCTTCCCGAAGGGCAGACCCAACGGTGTTCCGGCCGGTCAAAGGACTCCCTGAACGAAATGCCGGCCCGGCAGGAGTTGGACACCGCCGCGACGGGGAGGCTCGGCGCCCGGCTGGCTCAGTACCCCTCCAGCTCGCCGTGCCCTTCCAGGACGAACCCGATCTGCAGGCCGCCCCAATGGTGCACCAGGGTGGGCTGGTCGATTTCATTGGGGACGATCTGAGCACCCTCGACCTCGTCCCAGATCGGAAACAGCGCCATGATCCCTGGATGCGGCGTGCCCGTGGCCAGCCGGCTCAACTGGTTGAGATCGGGCTGGCCGAACCGGGTCTCAGGCTCCTCGTCCAGTTCAGCCGGCAGCAGGATCACATAGTCCCGATACAACGTGATCCCGGTGTGGTTGCCGTCAGCGGGCTGCTGCCCGTAGCGCAGTGTGTACAGGCCTGGCTCGATCGGCTTGTTCTTGTAGTCGTGCCAGGTCGACACCAGCCGGACGATTCCCAGGAAGGCGCCGGTTTGAAACTGGTTGAAGTTGACCCCGAGAGCCATCCCCCCGGCTCCTGAGGCTTCCACTTCTCCTGGAAACCAGAATTCGACTGCGGTGTTGCCGTCCTTCGAAACGGTGTGTTTTTGTGGCTGCAGGGCGTCGCGAATCGCCTGGGGCAAGCCGGCAGGAGGAGGTTCTTCGGAAACCGCGAGTTGGAGCGTTCCGGCCTCCGCGCAGGCCAGCGTCAGCAGCACCAGCAGGGGAAAGAGGAGAGCGTTGTAGAGTTTGGGCATTTTTG
Source organism: Acidobacteriota bacterium (assembly GCA_041630155.1). Classification (GTDB taxonomy): domain Bacteria; phylum Acidobacteriota; class UBA6911; order RPQK01; family JANQFM01; genus JBFGHG01. The sequence continues at coordinate 21,428 of JBFKLX010000034.1, read as the reverse complement.
GTCCCTTGCATCACCGGCAAGATGCCGGTGTCACGTGTCGCGACCAGGCCTCTTCAGTGGGAGAAAGTCCCGATGAAGGCGCTACGCTTGAAGGGGCTGCTCCAGACGGTGCCGAGGCCTTTGCCGTGAAACTCGTGGACGCGGGTGTAGGCGGGGTGAGCCTGGGCGTCGATCAGGGGCGGATAGTAAACCGTCTCGTTGCCACAGATATGATCCCCTTCGTGCAGGGCCCGGGTCTCAATGCGGGCGATCCGGCCGGCTTGCAGAGAGGCCTGTCCATGGTCGCCCAGCTCCAAGTGGATGGGCGCCGCGTCGACTCGAACGATCTGCCCGAGCAACTCGGGGGCCATGCTTCGAGCCAGTTTCACCAGCCCGTCACGCTGCTGGGCCGAGGCCGACTCATCGACCACCAGGAGGGCCCGCGCCGGGTCCGGGTCGGCATGGGGGTCTCCCAGGGTCGCCGAGGCCTGAACCACCGCGACGACGCTGAGCCCGCTCAGCTCGACTCCCTCCCACGCGCCCTCCCGGACGCGCCAGGCCAGAATCGCTTCCTTGCCCGTCAGGTTGACTTCCGCGTTGGCGAAGCAGGGGCCGGTGTACACATCGGAGGTCCGGACCTCCACGTAATCACCGCTGACCGCGGCGTGGACCGGCAGGGCCACCAGCAGGACCGTCATCATCCCAATTGCGTACTTCATAATCACGCTCTCCCTTTTGCAATCCGTTTGGAAAGGCTCTTCGGCGCAGGCATTCACCAGCCCGTCAGTCGGGGCTTCGCGAAGGCAAACCGTCATCGGGCCCCAGCCCGGATCCCTCCCGAGAGCTCACCACGGCGCCGGGATCATCCCTGTTGACCGCGTGGGGCTCCCTCGGGCCGGACCCGATCGAACCTCTCACCAAGAGGCCTTCTTGAACCAGTCTAGCAAAACGGCGCCGGGCTCAGCGTGGTCGGCTGTCCTCACTGGGCTTCGAAACAGTCCCGGCCCGGCTGGCAGCGCGCCGTCTCGACGGGGCGCCGGTCGGGCCCGAGGCAGTTCTGCGTGTGGGCGCACCAGCAGAAGCCATCGCTTGGATTCGGGACCTGGTGGTCCGGCTCGACGTCGATGTACATGCCCTTGGACCGCAGGTAACGGCAGAGCCGCAGCGGGTTCTTTTCCTGCATGATCAGATCTCCCTTCCAGCGGCCCGCAGCAGGGCCCGCTCGACGGCCACGCGGGCCAGGCGCACCTTGTAGGCGTTCCGGCTGAGCGGTTTGGCGGCCTGCACGGCAGCCTCCCCGGCTTGCCGGGCCAGCTGATCGGTGAGCTCCCGCCCTTCCAGCACTTGGGCAGCCTCTCTGGAAACCCAGGGAACGGGCGCCACGTGCCCCAGCACGACGCGGGCTCCCGAGACCTGGGAGCCCTGCATTCCCAGCGCCACCGAGGCGGCAGCCAGCGGCCAGTCCAAGACTTCCCGCTGCCGCACCTCATAGGTCGCGTTGGAGGTTTCCCCTGCAGGAATCTCGACCTCCATCAGCACCTCCGCCTTTTCCAGGGCGTATTCCTTCTCGTCGGGGCTCTGCGGCGTGCGGTAGAAGTCCGAGAGTGGCAGATCACGCTCTCCTTCGGGACCGGCGATGCGGACCCGGGCCTGCAGCGCGATCAAAACCGGGGCGAGGCTCGAGGCGTTGACGAACAGGGCGTCCCCCGAGTTGCCCAGAATGGCGTGATAGCGATTGTCTCCCTGTCGCACCATCGAGGATCCGTTGTGCTGGGCCAGCAGTCCGTGGCCCTTGCGGTAATACCAGCAGCGGGGGCGCTGGCAGAGATCTCCGCCCACGGTTCCCTGACTGCGGATCTGAGGACTGGTGACCCCCTGCGCCGCCTGGATCAGGCCGGGATAACGCTGAGCCTCCGGGTCGGCCAACAACTGCTCCAAGGTCACCATGGCGCCAATGCGCAAGGCATCGCCCTGCCGGGTGATGCGGTCGAGCCCCTGGACTTTCCCCAGGCTGACCAGCAGGTCGGGGGAAACGACGAGGTCTTTCATCAAACTGAGCAGGTCGGTTCCTCCGGCCAGCAGAGCAGCCTGGCCCGAGTGGCTGCTGAGCAACTGAACCGCCTGTTGTGTGTTCGAAGGGCTGGCGTAGGCAAAGGCTTTCATCAGGCCCTCCCTCCTTTCTCCAGAGCGTCCAAGACCCGATCCGGGGTCAAGGGCAGATGGGGAACTCGCACGCCGATGGCATTGGCGACGGCATTGGAGATGGCCGCGCCCGGGGAGATCACCGGCGGCTCACCGAGGCCGATCACTCCCCGGTCGTCGAAACCTTCTCCCGTCATCATGTGCACTCGCAGCCGGCCGATGTCCAGAACACCGGGCAACTTGTAGAACTCCATGTCGGCATTGAGCATTCGTCCCGTCACCGGGTCCATGATCTTCTCTTCGCTCAAGGCGTAGGCGATGCCCATGATCAGGGCCCCGTAGACCTGACTCTCGGCGGTCTTCAGGTCGATGATCAAGCCGCAGTCCTGCACGGCCACCATCTGGTTGATCCGGACCAGGCCGGTATCCACGTCGACCGAGACATCGGCCATCTGGACGCCGGCCACTCCGCTGTCGGTGAGATTGCCGGCCCCCGGATTGCGTCCGGTCACCGAGACGGGGTTGACGCCGATCTTGGCGGCTGCGTCCTTCCAGGCCAGGGAACGGCCCGGGTCGTTTTTGACGCGGACGCGCCCGCCCACGGCTTCCAACTCTTCCGGAGCGGCCTCGAGGTGGGGTGCGACTCTGCTCAGCACCTCCGCCAGCGCGTCCTGCGCCGCCCGCCGGGTCGAGGAACTCACACCGCCAACTGTGGTGCTGCCGCCCGAGGGTCCGGAAGCCGGGTACTGGCTGTCTCCCATGCTGACTTTGACCGACTCGAGCGGGAGGCCGAAAGTTTCGGCCAGAACGATTCCAATGACCGTGCGCGTACCGGTGCCCAAGTCCTGAGACGCCAGCTTGGCTTCCACGACACCGTCCGGATAGACCACCAGTTCACAGTTGCTGTTGTGGCCCCGGCCACCCCAGGTGTGAAGCGCCAGCCCCAGACCCTGTTTGACCGGTCCGGTCGCGCCCGCGCCGCGCGGGTGCCAGCTGTCCTTCCAGCCGATCATCTCGGCGGCCAGTCTCAGTTCCTGTGCGTAGACCTCCTGAAAACGTCCCGTGAGGGCGATGTTTTTCAGGAAAAAGTCCAGCGGGTCCATCTCCAGCTTGGCGGCCAAGTCCTCCAGGGCGGCCATGGTGATCAGGCAGCCCTGGGGGTGGTTGGGCGCTCTCCAGGCGCGCGAGCTGCCGATGTTGGTGGGCACGGAGCTGTGTTGCTGGCGCCGGTTGGGAACTTCCACCACGTAAGGAAGAGGTGGACTTCCCGAGCCGGCCAGCCCGCCCGATCCCCAGGAGTCGGAGATCCAGGCTTGGAGCTGCCCATCCCGGCTGGCGCCCAGTTTGACGCTGGCATAGGCCGAGGGGCGGTCTCCCGCCACGGTCAACTCGGCATCGCGATCCAGCATCAGCTTGACGGGAGCCCCGGCTTGCCGCGCCAGTTGGGCGCATTCGATGCCCCAGCGGTCGACGCTGAACTTGCTGCCGAAGCCGCCACCCATGTAAGGCGTGATCACCCGCACGTCGGAGGCGGGAATCTGCAGACCCTGGGCGAACTGCCCGGGCAGGATGGAAACGCCCTGCGTGGAACAGTATGCGACCAGATGCTCTGAATCCTCCCATTCACAGACCTGGCCATGCGGCTCCAGGCAGCAGTGCGAAATCGAGGCCAGACCGTAGGTGCCTTCCGAGGTGACCTCGGCTGCAGCCATGGCGGCGTCCGGGTCTCCGGTGGTTTGTGCCTGCGCGGGGTTGACTTCCGGAGCCTGGTCCTTGTTCTCTTCGTTGACGAAGTGAGGCAGGACTTCATACTCGACCTGGATGGCGCCAACCGCGTCGCGGGCGATTTCTTCAGTGGTGGCCGCAACGAACACCAGTTCGTCCAGGGCCCATTGGATCTCAGTCCCTTCGCCCTGTACTACCCGCACGGCTTTCACGCCTGGCATGGCGTCAGCCTTGGAGGTATCCAGCCGCGTGATTCGGGCATGCGCATGCGGGCAGCGCAGGATGTGCCCGTAGAGCATTCCCGGACGGTTGACGTCGTGGCTGTAGCGAGCCTTCCCGGTGACTTTCGCAGGTCCGTCCAGCCGGGAGATCCGCTGTCCGATCAAGGAGCGCTTGCCGGCTTCCGGCCAAGAATAATCAGCCATTGGTGCCACCTCCTCCCAGTTGGTCCAGAGCCGCCCTGATCCCAACGTAAGTGCCGCAGCGGCAGAGATTTCCGCCCAGTCCCAAGCGCAGGTCCTCTGCACTGGGATTGGGATTGCCGTCCAGCAGCGCTTTACAGGCCACTACGAATCCAGGGGTGCAAAAACCGCATTGTGAGGCGTCGTGTTCGACGAAGGCCGCCTGCAACGGATGCAGATTCTCGGGTTCTCCCAGGCTTTCGACGGTTTCGATCCGGCTGCCTCGAGCCTCGACGGCCAGCACCGAACAGGCATAGGCAGGGCGCCCGTCCAGCAGCACCGTGCAGGCGCCGCAAGTGCCGCGGTCACAGACTTTCTTGGCCCCGGTCAAGTCCAGGCGGTTGCGCAGCGCGTCCAGTAAAGTGACACGCGGCTCCAACTCCAGGCGGTGCCGCCGGCCGTTGATGTTCAACTCCACGGGGACGGGGCCGGGGCCGAGCACCGCTACGGACGTGTCGCTCTGGGCTCGGCTCTGGCGTGTGCTCACGAGGCTGGTCGTAATCGCGCCCGCGGTGCTGGTCCGAAGGAAGTCGCGTCTGGAAAATGACGCCCGGTCTTCCTTGGGTTTGTCCGCTTTTGACATAACTCCTCCTCGGGTCGTGTAGTACAGTCGGTCTCGAGACCCCCACTATAGCCTCTATCCCGACCGGCGGCAACGCCTTGCGAGAGGATTTCCAACAGGCCCGATCCGTGTGAGAACGGGATACTGTCGGGAGCGCGAAGCGGCCCTGTGAACGGCCTCGCCGGTGGGGCGATCCGGGGGAGTCGCGACTGGACGAGCTCTGGCAACTAGCCCAACGGCGGACACTCTGTTAAGGTGGTTGAGCCCGGGACTGGAGCGTCCCTGGTGGGAGGAGTCGTCGGTCACTGGCTCGCACCAAATCCACGCGGGCTACGGCGCCCCAATGACCTCCGACTGTACGTGAGAGAAACGCTACTTGGAATGCGAATTCTTGCGGATCTGATGCCGGCGTTTGCGCCGCAGCTTTCCACGGCGTTTCCGCTTTTTCTTGAGAACACTGCTCATTGGCCACACCTCCTGTTTCTATCTAATATTCGGATCTATCGTACTACGGGTGAACGATTTTGTGAAGGCGAGGGGCCTCGGCGGGGCCGCCGACACCCTCGCCCGAGAGGAGGCAGTGTATGGAACCCCAGGATTACATCGACCTGAAAAAGATCAAGTGGGAGGGCCATTTGGACCGGCGCAAGATCAGCATTGCGGTGCTGGCCCTGCTGGCCATCATCATCATGTTCTCCAGTGTCTTCCAGGTAGGCACCGAGAGCGTGGGGGTGGTGCTGCGGCTGGGCAAATACCACCGCACGCTGGGTCCCGGACTCCATCTCAAATGGCCGTTGAGATTGGAAACGTACGACATCGTCCCGGCGGAACGGCAACTCAAGGAGGAGTTCGGATTTCGCACCGAGGAAGCCGGCATCCGGACCCGCTACGCTCCCCAGAAGTATCTGACCGAATCTCTGATGCTGACCGGCGACCTGAACGTAGCGTCGGTGGAATGGAGCGTGCAGTACCGGATTTCTGACCCCTTCCTCTACCTGTTCAAGGTCCGAAACATCGGCGAAACCTTCCGCGCCATGGCCGAAGCGGTGATGCGGGAGATCGTGGGAGACCGCACCGTCAACGAGGTATTGACGGTCGGACGCAATGAACTGTCGGTCGCCGCCCAGCTGAAGCTGCAGGAACTCTGCGACCAATACCTTACGGGGATCCGCGTCGATCAGGTGATCATGCAGGACATCACGCCTCCCGATCCGGTCAAGCCCTCCTTCAACGAAGTCAACCAGGCTCAGCAAGAGAAGGAGAAGTTGATCAACGAGGCGCGGGCCGATTACAACCTGGCCGTTCCCCGGGCCCGTGGCGAAGCCGAACAAACGATTCGACGCGCCGAAGGGTACGCCATCGACCGGATCAACCGGGCGCGTGGCGAAGCTGAGCGATTCAAGTCTGTGTTCACCGAGTACCGGAGAGCACCCGATGTGACACGGCGCCGAATCTACCTGGAAACCCTGGGAGAGGTGCTCCCCAAGGTGGGGCGCAAACTCTTCGTCGACAAAGAGACGGGCAATCTGGTGCCGCTGCTGCAACTGGGAAAGGAGGGGCAGAACCAATGAAACAAATGGGATGGCTGACCATTGTGATCCTGGGTGTCGCGGCGTTGATCGTGATCTGGGACGGGCTGTTCATCGTCAATGAGAAGCAACAGGTGATCATCACCCGCTTCGGCAAACCCGTGGGCAACCCCATCACCGAACCGGGCGTCAACTTCAAGGTGCCTCTGCTTCACAAGGCTCATTTCTTCGAGAAACGCTTCCTGGAATGGGACGGCGACCGCAATCAAGTCCCCACTAAAGACAAGCGCTTCATCTGGGTGGACACGTACGCCCGCTGGAGGATCGAGGATCCGCTCCTCTTCTACCAGCGCTTGACGGACGAGTCACGCGCCCAGTCCAGGCTGGATGACATCATCGACGGTGCCACTCGCGACGCCGTGGCCAACCACGACCTGGTGGAGCTGGTCCGCAGCAGCAATCGCGAAGCCGCCCTCGATCCCTCGCTGCCCGAGGCCGATCTGGAGGAAGGGCTGGCCCAGATTGAAAAAGGGCGGTCCAACATCATGCAGGAGATACTCCTCTCGGCCGCGAGCAAGAGCAGCAACCTGGGCATCGAAGTCATCGACGTCCGCTTCAAACGCATCGATTACAACGACGATGTCCGGGAAAACGTCTACGAACGCATGATCGCCGAGCGCACGCGCATCGCCCAGCGTTTCCGATCCGAAGGGCAGGGAGACAGCGCCCGCATCCGGGGAGAGAAAGAGCGAGACCTCAAACAGATCACCTCGGAAGCCTACCGGCAGGCACAGGAGATGGTCGGCAAGGCCGATGCCGAGGCCGCCGGCATTTACGCCGAGGCCTACAATCGCGACCCCGAGTTCTACCAGTTCCTGAAAACCATGGAAACCTATTCGCGCGCGTTGGACGAAGACTCGCTGCTGATCCTGTCCACCGAAGGCGAGTTCATGCGCTTCCTGCAGCGGGCGCGAGGACGGTGAGGAGCGGGTTTCGACAACCCTTGGAGGAGAGGGTGGGGCAGGACGGAGCGAGTCCTGCCCCACGGCGGTAGGGAGGGGGACGAGGTGGGCAGGACGGAGCGGCTCCTGCCCCAAAGCAGGTGTGCTGAGTACCCCGGCTGCGGCCCCGGGCTCAGCCAGGGGCCGCAGCCGAATTGTGCCACCTCAGTCAGGAAAGTGGCTCGAGTTCGGGCGTAATCTCGCGGAGCGAGAGGGTCTTCATGGGCAGAATGTTGATGGCCATCCGCAGGTTGCCACTATTGAAGATGAAGTTGCTGTTTCCCTGCACACGGATGGTCGGAACCCCGAAGTACGGATTCCCGTCCGCATCCCTCTCGATGCGGGCGATGTACACGCCGCCGACCAGATCCTTGTTGGCGCCGTGCATGTTCAAGTTGCCTTCACCCACCACCAGCACGATGCCATCGTAGCGGAAGGAGCCGCCCAGCTCGAAGTTGCCCTGCACGATCAGGATTCCGGCGCCACTTCCGCCACCGGTCAGGGAGAGGTTGCCCTGGGCGACCGTGATCTCCGGAGCGTCGACGTTTCCAAACACCGCTTCATCACCGGAAAGATGGGCGTCCGAAGTGTAGAGGTTGTCGGCGACCGCCGAGATGTAGTGGATGAACCGCAGTAGGAACATGGGATCGAACACGTTGGTGGCGTCCGGATTTTCGCTGTCGCGCACCTCCTGCGTGCCGTCCTGCACAGACGGCCCGTCCGGACCCGGTTCACCGACCACGGTTCCCTTGTTGCCGAGGGCGTCCAGCATGGACTGGTAGGCGGTTGCCCCGTCACCCGCCGCACCGTCGTTGTTGAGGACCGTGACGGCCGGATGGTCGGCGTCGCCCACCAGATCGAAAGCGTTTCCATTAAAAGAGGCGTTGACATCGGGGCCGTAAAAGGTCATGGGCGAGGACAGATCGAAGCTGAGGTCGCGCCGCATCAGGCCCTCCAGGATGGCGATCGAGTTCTTGCCCCCCAGCTGGAGGTTGCCCGACTGGGGCCCCATCCCTCGATGCACGCCGATCACGCGCATGTATACCGTATAGTCGGTGTCCACGCGGGGATCGTCGGGCAGGCCCAGCGGCATCTCGTCTTCGTTGTCGGCGATGGACGCGAAGTAACGCCCGCTGCCCATCGCGACGCCCTGCGGAGGAGTCAGGAGTCCAAAAGCCGTCCGAGCCCCCTTGGGATAGGGCGGATTATTGAAATCGATGCTCCTGGCCTCCAGGGGCGAAATCGGATTGCGGGCCGCATAGCTGCCCGCCACCGGGTCCGTGGCGTCCATGAATTTGAGGGCTGGCGTGGGAGTCGACAGTACCACGGTCAAGTCCTGGCCTCGAAGCTCGTTGCGGGCAATGTTGAAAGCGGCGTCGGCGATGATCGACGCTTTCTCGTGTGCTTCGAACTCCGTCGTGACGGAGAGTTCCGCGATGCTGGAGCTGGTCAGGCTGAGCCCGATCATGGTCAGCAGGACTGCCACCACTACCGCCAGTAGCAGCGCAATTCCTCGCTCTCCCGTTGTCTTGCTCCCGTTTCTTAGCTTGTTCGTCATTGTCTCATCCCACCTCAATTTAAAGGCCCCTCGGGCGGGCAGCCCGGAAGGACAACTCACTGAATCAGTTCACCGGCACTGTCTCCGCGGGGTCGGCTTCGAACGGGTCGAAGCTCATGCTGCGGAGGAAGACGTCTGAATGGAGTGTCATCAGATCGTGCGTCGAGCCCATCCTTGGCCGATTGGTGCGGGCGACCATCTTGACCTTGACCTGGGCCACCTGGCTGGAATTGCTGGTCATTTGGCCCGCATTGTCGTAGTACTCGAATGCCAGTACCAGGACCCCATTGGAGAGAACCGTCTCGCCATATCCAACGTCCATGAACAGCTGCCGCGTGCTGGGGTCGTGTCGGAAACGCACCTGCTCGTGAATGCTGTCCAGGGCGCCGTCCGGATCCCCCGTCGCTTCTTTGGGATTCCCGGTGGCGCTGGCCACCGAGCCGGTGACGTCACTGTTGACCAGCATTTCCCCAGAGCCGAGGATCTGCACAGCCGGTACTCCGCCGTCCTTCATGTAGTCGAAGGGATCGTTGCCGGCTTGCCGCAGGTAGCGGACGATGACGTCCATCGCGATTCGAGCCTGCTCACTGACCCGGTTCATCTCGTTCTGAGATCGAAAGGTCTTCTGGCCCTGATACATGATGTGCAGCACGCCTCCGCTGACGACGACCAGCAGCGACGCGACCACCAACGCTTCCAAAAGTGAAAAGCCTCTCTGGTTATTCATGGCGTGAAACTCGTGTCTATTGTGACGACTTTGTGCCACAGGCCCTGGTTCTGGTTGCCGGCCCCCAAGGGGTTGACGTTGATCTGAACGTCCTTTCGACTCCCACCGGGAGAACTGACCCGCCAGCTCACTTGCAGCATGCGGCTGCCATAGGCTTCGTCTTGAGAGGACAGGACTACCGATTCCGGCCCGTGAGAGCCGTCGACCAGATCGGACGAAGGGACCCCGGTCTCCAGCTGTCGGTTGAATTGAGCTTTGAGCCGCTCCAGCTTGCCTCTGGCCACTTCCAGTGCCGCAGTGTTGTAACGCGACAGCTGGTTTTGCTGAATCGCGACTCCCAGCAGCTGAGCGAGTCCCAGCAGACTGATGGAGAGAACCGCGACGGCAACCAGGAGCTCAATTACCGTAAAGCCGCGGCTGGATCTCCGGCTCCTTCGCTCTACGTTTTTTCGCGTATCCATAATCGTATCCATTGCGCTTACACCCTCAGAATCAGGGAGTGCCTCAATCGGCATCAGGGAGTGCCTCAATACATCGACGCCATGTCGTGGACGATCGTCTTGCCCGACGAGGTGATCTCGACGGCCATGCGCTTGCCCACGTTGTTGGCGAAGACCACCGTCCCACCGCGCGCCATTCCCCGGCTGCTGAACACGATGGGCTGATCCGGCACCGATATCAGGTACAAGGAGTCACCCAGCGGCTTCTCTATCCGGGTCGGATTGTCGGGGTCGGACAGGTCAGTGATTTGAATTGAGTTGCGGGAAGTGCTGAAGTCGATGCGGTAGCTGGTTCCGCGCGAGACCGCCAGGACACGGGCGGTGTTCAGTTCTGCGGCGACCGTTTCGGCGGCCGAGACCAGCCGGTAGTTGAGCATCGAGCTCTGGACGGACGGCGCAGCTAGACTCAGAAGGACAGCCAGCAGAGCGCCGGCTATCAGCACATCCAGCATCGAGAACCCGTTTTGACGAATGCCTTTCATGACTCTCACCCCAGCCTGACGCACTGCGGCCAAGGTTAGCAGGCCTATTTCATTAATACAGTGATCCGGCTCACGCACCCCTAAGTGATTCTGTTTTTTACCATTTAAGTGACTGCAATCACCCGACCGAAACTCAGGTGATCGGAGTCACTGCCACAAAGATTCCGCGCTGGATTTCTCATGCATCTGCGTCCCAGGTGCGAAACCCAACCAGTTGGGCGGGTCGGGGTCGTGAGCGGGGGGCCGAACTGCTACAATGTGGGGCTTGGACGGAGGGGTCCTGCAGGCTCGAAACCCATCATGATGCTGACCGAAGAACGCAATCCGGCTACGCTCCAGATCGATCGGGTGGACATCCGGCGCCGCCTGGAGTTGATGAATCGTGAAGATCGCACGGTCGCAGAGGCGGTCCGCAGCGCCATCCCACAGTTGGCTCCCGTAATCGAGCAAATCGGCCGGCGCCTGCGCGAGAGGGGCCGGCTCTTTTACGTGGGAGCAGGGACGAGCGGTCGGCTGGGGGTCCTGGACGCGGTGGAATGCAGGCCCACGTTCGGAGTCGACTCCCGGCTGGTTCAGGGCATTCTGGCGGGGGGGTACGAGGCCTGTTACCGCTCGGTCGAGTCGGTCGAGGACAGCCCCGAGCAGGGTGCGGCCGACATCCAGGAGCGGGGTGTGAGCCGGCTCGACGCGGTGGTGGGGCTGGCCGCCAGTGGACGCACACCGTACACCATCGGAGCCATCCAGGAGGCGAGCCGCATCGGCGCCTTGACGGTGGGAATCTCGTGCAACCCGGAGGCGCCGCTCTCCCGTGCAGCCGAGCTCGTCATTGAAGTGCCGGTCGGCCCGGAGGTGATTGCCGGCTCCACCCGGCTGAAGGCCGGCACGGCTCAGAAGCTGGTGCTCAATATGATCAGCACCTGCGTAATGATCGAGCTGGGGCACGTGTACAGCAATCTGATGGTGAATCTCGAGCTCTCCAACCGAAAATTGATCGACCGCGGCATCCGCATCGTTGCGGCGGCGGGAGAGGTCGACCAGGAAGGGGCCCGTGCCGCCTTGCACGAGGCGGGTGACGTGCGCTCGGCCATCGTGATGCTGCAGCTGGACTGCAGTGCGGACGAGGCCCGCGGCCTGGTGGCTCAATCGGCCCGAATCGGCGAGATCCTGGATAGCCAAGGCTGAAGGGTCTGCCCCGCCGGCCCGTTCCACCAGGGGCGCATCAGGGAGAAGCGACAGAGGTGAGTGACTCGGGAACGGTTCGAACCAGGGCAGATCGGGGCATCGGGACTCTGGAGTTCTTCCATCCCAAGAAGAATTCCCTTCCCGGGCCGTTGCTGGCCGGGCTGGCGGCCGAGGTGCGGCGCCTGGGGCGCGACCCGGCCGTCCGGGTCATCGTCCTGCGCAGCGCCGGTGACGGACCGTTTTGCGCCGGAGCGTCCTTCGACGAGCTGGCGGCCATCCAGGACGAAGAAGCCGGCAAGTCGTTCTTCATGGGGTTCGCCCGGCTGATTCTCGCCATCAAGGCCGCACCCAAATTCGTGCTGGCCCGGGTGCAAGGGAAGGCGGTTGGTGGCGGCGTCGGCCTGGTGTCGGCCGCCGACTATGCCCTGGCCACCACCGCGGCCGCCATCAAACTCAGCGAACTGGCGCTGGGAATCGGACCGTTCGTGGTGGGACCCTGCGTGGAGCGCAAACTGGGCCACGGGAACTTCGCCGCCCTGGCGGCGGACACGGGATGGCGGGACGCCGGATGGGCCTACCAGCGCGGCCTCTACGCGGCTCTCTTCGAGGACGTGACGACCCTGGACGAGGCGCTGGACTCACTGGCCGGACAGCTGGCCTCCAGCAGCCCCGACGCCATGGCGCGCCTCAAACAGGTATTCTGGCAGGGAACAGAGCACTGGGATCAGCTCTTGGAAGAGCGCGCGGCTGAGAGCGGCTCTCTGGTGCTCTCCGCCTACGCGCGCCAGGCCATTGCGGCCGTCAAATCACGATAACCCTCCCCTTCCGTGGAGGCGTGCAGTTAGAATCTCGGAGAGACGACTCCGGCGCTGCAGGCCGCATCGGACGGCTGGGACAGCGAAGAAAGTGTGGAGACATCGAGCGATCGGGTACACGACATGAAGGCAAGTGCTTCGACTGAGTCCCGCAAAGTGGATACCCTCTTCGACTGGAAACGGGTGGCCCGGCTGGTGATGACCTCGCGTCGGATCGACGACCTGGAGGAGACCCGGCTGGTCCCCGAGGGAAGGGTCCTCTACCAGTTCTCGGCCCGGGGGCACGAGTTGGCTCAGGTGCTGCTCGGCTGCTTGCTGGACCGCCCCGGCGACGCGGCCGGCGCCTATTACCGTTCGCGCCCGCTGCTCCTGACCCTGGGGGTGTCCGTCCAGGACGCTCTGGCAGGGCCCATGGCCCGCTCTGGAGGATACAGTGACGGCCGGGACATCGGTGTGGTCTGCAACCTGCCCCGCCGCGACGGCCCCCTGGTCCTGCCCATGTCGGGCGACGTCGGCTCACAGTACACGCCGGCCGCCGGCTGGGCCCAGGGCCTGCGCTACCGACGGGAGGTGCTCGAGGAGAAGGCCTGCCAGGGCGCCATCACGGTGGTCCTGGGCGGGGACGGATCGGTCGCCACCAACGGTTTCTGGTCGGCCCTCAACATCGCCACCACGCTCGGGCTGCCGCTGCTCTTCTTCATCGAGGACAACGGCTACGGGATCTCCGTCCCCGGAGCCCTGCAGACGCCCGACGGAGACATCGCGTCCAACCTGGAGTCTTTCGGCAATCTGAGGTGCCTGCAGGCCGACGGCACTGACCCGGGGGAGGCGGCCCGGAAGATCCGGGAGAGCGTCCGGCTGGTGCGCTCCTGGAAAGGACCGGCGCTGATCCGACTGCAGGTTCCCCGCCTCTGCGGACATTCGGGCCAGGACACGCAGACCTATAAGCCCCCGCAACTGCTCGAGGACGAGAAACGCCGGGATCCCTTGCCCCGCTTGCGCGACTACCTGGTGCCCGAGGTCGTGTCCCGGCAGGAATGGTCTCGCTTGGAAACCGAAGTCGAGCAGGAGGTGGGAGAGGCGTTGGAGCAAGCCCTGGCCCGGCCCCAGCCGGAGCCGTCCACGGTGCGCCGTTTCCTGTTCTCCGAAGCCGGGGAGCCGGCTCGCGTGGGAGGCCTCGAGGCAGCCGGGGTGGAATTGCCGGAAGGATCCACCGAGCCGGCGCCGGAGCCCGCCCGGATCAACATGCTGACCTCCATCCGGCGCACCCTGGAAGCGGAACTGGAGCGCAATCCCCGGGTGCTCGTCTTTGGCGAAGACGTGGGCCCCAAAGGGGGCGTCCACGCCGCCACCATGGGCCTGCAAAAGAAGTTCGGTGTCGAGCGGGTTTTCGACACCAGCTTGTCCGAGGAGGGCATCATCGGCCGGGCGGTGGGAATGGCCTTCTGCGGCCTGATGCCGGTGGCCGAGATCCAGTTCCGCAAATATGCCGACCCGGCTACCGAGCACCTCAACAACTGCGGCACACTCCGCTGGCGGACCGCCAACCGCTTCGCCGCCCCGATCGTGGTGCGGATGCCGGGCGGCTTCTTCAAATGCGGCGACCCCTGGCACAGCGTCTCCAGCGAGGCCACCTTCCTGCATGCCTTGGGCTGGCGGGTCGCCATGCCGTCCAATGCCGAGGACGCGGCCGGCCTGCTGCGCTCGGCCTTGCGCGGCTCCGACCCGACCATCTTCTTCGAACACCGGGCCTTGCTGGACGCGGCCTGGGCCCGCCGCCCCTACCCGGGAGACGACTACCTCCTGCCCTTTGGAAAGGCGCGCATTCTCGAGTCCGGCGACCGGCTCACGGTGGTCTCCTGGGGGGCGATGCTGGAGCGCTGCCAGCAGGCCGCCCGGCAACTGGACGACGCGGTGGAGATCATCGACCTCCGCACCCTCTCCCCCTGGGACCGTGAGACGGTGCTGGCCTCGCTGCGCAAGACCAAACGCTGTTTGATCGTGCACGAAGACACCCTGACGGCCGGCTTCGGTGCCGAGATCAGCGCCACCCTGATCGAGGCCGCCTTTTTCGACTTGGACGCCCCCATCCAACGGATGGCCGTCCCCAACGTCCCCATTCCTCACAACGTCGGCCTGATGGAAGCCATCCTCCCCAGCGTGGAGGGAATCACCCGGCAAATGCGTGACTTGATCGAGTTCTGATTGCGAGGAGGACCCCCAAAGTGGCGCAATACGTCGAGGTTCTGATGCCGTTGGACCAGCAGGAGGGGACTGAATCGGTGGTCGGCCAATGGCTGAAAGAGGCGGGCCAGCCCGTCCAGGAGCACGAGCCGCTGCTCGAGATCAACACCGACAAGGTAGTGGTCGAGATTCCCTGCCCCGCATCCGGCAGCCTGGCCGAATGCCTGGTCCAGCCGGGAGATCCCGTTCAACCGGGGCAGCAACTGGGGCGGATCCGGGTCGGTTCGGCGGTCACCAAGGAGGCCGAGAGCGAGCCGGTCCCAGTGACGGCGGCAGCCCGAGCCACTGTCTCTGCTCAGGAGTCTGCCGCCCCGGCAGCCTCGCCCGAGCTGCGCCTGAGCCCGGCGGTCCGCCGGGCCTTGAAGGAAAACGCCCTGGACCCGGCCTTGATCGAGGGAACCGGCCGCCGGGGAAGGATCACCTACCAGGACGTCACCCGCTACCTCACGGCCGAGCCGCAGGCCGCCCGGCAAGCGGCAGAGCCGCCGGCACTCGCGGCGGGGCCGGCCGGAAGCGGGGCGCCCGGCAGGGTTCAGGTCCGACCCCACACCCCGATGCGGAAGGCCATTGCCCAGCACATGCTGGAGAGCGTCCGCACCTCGCCTCACGTCACCGCCATCTTCGAGGCCGATTTTTCAGCTGTCATGGCTGATCGGGAAGGCCGCCGCGCCCTGTTCGAGAAACGCGGCGTCAAGCTGACCTACACCGCCTACCTGGTCTCGGCCGCTGCCCAGGCCTTGGTGGCGGTCCCCGAAGTCAATTCACAGTGGGGCGACCTGGGGCTCAAGATTTTCGCCGACTGCAACATCGGCGTCGCTATTGGATTGGGAGAACAGGGCCTGGTCGTGCCCGTGATTCGCCAGGCCCAGAGCCTCAACCTCTTCGGAATCGCTTCCCGGCTCCAAGAACTGACCGGGCGCGCCCGCGAGGGCAAGTTGGAAGCGACGGAACTGGAGGGAGGCACTTTCACGATCACCAACCACGGCGTCAGCGGCAGCCTCATCGCCACGCCCCTCATCCACCAGCCCCAGTCCGCGATTCTCGGCGTCGGGAAAGTGGAAAAACGGCTCATCGTGCTGGAAGGACCTTCCGGCGACTCGATCGTCATCCGTCCGCTGGCCTACGTGACACTCACCATCGACCACCGCGCGCTGGACGGCTTCACCGCCAACCGATGGCTGCAGAGCTTCGTCGAGGCGCTGCAAGATTGGCCGAATTGAGCGGGGTGGGACGGGGGCCTGAGGGGGAGGGCTGGTGAAAAACAACGTGGAGCTCTCAAGCCTCAGGCTTCGGGCCTCAGACTCGCTCGACTCGTGAGAAGTGGGCGTGGAAGAGTTCGAGTCTGTGTTTCAGCTCGGGCATGTCGGCTTCGGACATCTTCGAGACGCAGGCCCGGATCCCTTCCGGGTGGGCGCTGCCGGTGCGGGCCAGAGAGATGGCGCTGATGCCGAACTGCAGGAGGCTGGCCACCAGCTGGTCTCCGCTGAAACCCGGATAGCTGAGGGTGAAATAGAACCCGTCGGCCAGCGGCCGGCCGTCGTCCTCCGCATACACCAGCCGGAACCCGGCCTCCAGGAAAAGACGTTTCATCACCGCCGCCCGTTGCCCGTACTCTCTCACTTGCTGAAGCATCGGCTCGTTGCCGTCGGAAGCGTTTCGGAGCAATGCCGCCAACCCGTATTGGGAAGAATGGCTGACCCCCGCGGACGCCGCATAGACCGCGCCGTAGCCGAGGCAGTGGCCGAAAACGTCACTGTTGAAATAGCCCAGCAGGTCCTTGGACCTCGAATCGTACAAGGAACTCGAAACGGCGATCACGCCCACGCGCTCCCCTGCGAAACTGAACAGTTTGGAGCTCGAGATGAGAAGCATGTAGTTGTTCGTGTAGCGGGCCACCGTCGGCTGGAAGGGCGGCTGAAAGGGGACCGAGTAGTCCTGTCGAAAGTCCATGGTCAGATAGGCCAGGTCCTCCAGGGCGATCACGTCGTACTTCGTGCACAGCTCCGCGATGATGCGGAGCTCATCCTCGGTCAAACACATCCAGCTCGGGTTGTTGGGGTTGGAATAGAGCAGCGCGCCGATGTTGTTGCGGCTCAGGATCCGTTCCAGCCCGCGCCGCAGCAGCGAACCGCGGTGCTGGTAGATGTCGATGCTTTGCTGGCGCAGTCCCAGCACCTGCAGTTGCAGCTTGTGAACGGGGAAGCCGGGGTCGAGAAAAAGCGTGGTGTCGCGCTGCTTGCGCCGCCGCCCCGCCACCAGAAAGCTGACGAAGCTGGCGTTGGTGGAGCCGGTCGTGGGGAGGCAGCAACGAGGCTCCACGTCCACGTCCACGAAGGCTTTCACGAAGCGGGCCGCTTCGCGGCGCAACTCGGGAATGCCGCGGACGGCCGGGTAGACCGAAGCGACGCCGCTTTGCAGCGCCTCGATCTCGGCTTGGACGCCCGCTTGGGCCGCGGGAAATCCAGGAACACCCAGCTCCATTCGCAAGAAGCTGCACCCCGAGGCTTCTTCCAGATCGGTGACCAGCGAGACCAGCTCTCGAATCGAAGCCGCACCCACGTGCCGGATCCCGTGGCGCGCGATTATTTCCTGGATCAGGGTGATGTCGATGGGAAAATCGGCCATTTCCATTCTTCCGTTCCGGCTGGGCGCCTCCAGTTTGACACATGCTTACCGTTTTGCGTAAGCCTCCGCAGTTACACCCGTTTTCAGCAGGTGAGTGGCCCCGGCTCTGCCGCTGATCCCGGAAAGGCACTCCGGCAATCCCAAGGGTGATTCCACAGCGCTGCCTCCCCTTCCCGCCGACGGATCGAACCCCGAGACCGGCCCCCGGGGGCCGGCCGAACCGTGTTGCATCCTCAAAAAGCTTCGTGATTAAATCAATTTAGATGAAGTTGGAAAGCACAGTGCGCCCATGAACGAGCCGCACCTGCACGCTGAAGACACACCCGACGCAGAGAACGCCCTGTTCGAGGCTCGCCTGGCTGCAGGTGAGAAGATCGAGCCCAAGGACTGGATGCCGGAGCGATACCGGCAGCAGTTGATCCGAATGATGTCCCAGCACGCGCACTCTGAGATCGTGGGCATGCTGCCGGAGGGTAACTGGATCACCCGCGCTCCCAATTTTCGACGCAAGAAGGCCCTGCTGGCCAAGGTCCAGGACGAGGCCGGTCACGGGCTGTACCTGTACTCGGCAACGGAGACCCTGGGGATCAGCCGCGAAGAGCTGATCGACCAGCTGCTGAGCGGCAAAGCCAAGTACTCGAGCATTTTCAACTATCCCACTCTGACCTGGGCGGACATCGGCGTGATCGGCTGGTTCGTGGACGGGGCGGCGATCGTCAACCAGACGATGCTGGCCAAGGCCTCCTATGGCCCCTATTCGCGCGCCATGGTCCGCATCTGCAAGGAAGAGAGCTTCCACAAGAAACAGGGGTTTGAGATCATCGCCATCTTGTGCCGGGGCACGGAGGGGCAGCGCCGCATGGCCCAGGATGCTGTGGACCGCTGGTGGTGGCCGACCCTGATGATGTTCGGGCCGCCGGATGAAGCTTCGGCCAACAGCGAGGAGCTGATGCGCTGGAAGGTCAAGACTCGGAGCAACGACGAGCTGCGCCAGCACTTCGTGAACATGACCGTTGCCCAGGCGCATTCGCTGGGCCTGACCGTGCCCGACCCCGACCTGGAGTACGACGAAGCCACCGGCGACTGGCGCTTCGGGGAGCTGGACTGGGACGAGTTCTGGGAGGTCATCAAGGGACGGGGGCCCTGCAACCGGGAACGCATGGAAGCACGGCGCCGGGCCCACGAGAAAGGCGCCTGGGTTCGCGAGGCGGCCGCCGCTTATGCCGCCAAGCGGGCGGCCGAGTCCGCTTCGGTCACAGCCGGGTGAATGGAACGCCGAGATGTCGAGCCAGGATCATTCCGACACCCAGTGGCCACTCTGGGAGGTTTTCGTTCAGCCTCGCACCGGAGCCGCCCATGAGCACGCCGGCAGCGTCCACGCTCCGGACGGCGAGTTGGCCTTGCAGAACGCCCGGGACGTCTATGCCCGACGCGGCCACGCGGTGAGCCTCTGGGTGGTGCCTTCCGATCAGATCGTGGCCAGTTCGCCGAGCGACCAGGGTCCCTTCTTCGACCCGGCGCAAGACAAGGTGTATCGCCATCCCAGTTTCTACCGGGTGGACAGGAATTTCGAGTGAAGCTACCCGAGTCCGTTGACCGCCAGATCCTGTTCGAGTACCTGCTGCGGCTGGGCGACGAGCGGCTCGTTCTGGGCCACCGCCTCTCGGAGTGGTGTGGGCATGCGCCCATCCTGGAAGAGGATATCGCGCTGGCCAATCTGGCCCTGGATTTACTGGGGCAGTCGGAAGCCCTGCTGGACCTGGCGAGCCAGGTCGAGGGCCGCAGCCGGACCCCGGACGAGCTGGCCTTCCTCCGCGAGGCCATCGATTTCCGCAACCCGCTGATCGTGGAGCTGCCCATCGGGGACTTCGCGTTCACAATCTCGCGGCAATTCCTTTTCGACGTCTACAGCCGGCTCTATTTCGAGAAACTCGAGGCCAGCAGCTTCGAGCCATTGGCCGGAATCGCGCGCAAGACGCTCCAGGAAATTCGTTACCATCACCGTCACAGCCGGCAGTGGATGCTGCGCTTGGGGGACGGCACCGAGGAGAGCAACCGGCGCACCCGGCGCGCTCTGGACGAGCTGTGGCGCTTCACGGCGGAGCTGTTCCAGAGCGACGACCTGGAGGCCGGCCTGCTTTCGAGCGGGATTGCCCCGGACCGGCCGGCCCTTTTCGAAGCCTGGCAGGATGAAGTTGCCGGGACCCTGGCGGAGGCGGGGCTGCAGCTTCCCCGGGAGGAGCATCGAGTCAGCGGCGGGCGGAGCGGGCAGCACACCGAGCACCTGGGCCATCTGCTGGCCGAAATGCAGATCCTGGCCCGGTCTTTTCCGGGGGCATCATGGTGAGTCCCGCCCTCGGAGACGAAGCAGCGGTGCTGCGCCTGCTCTCCTCGATCAAGGACCCCGAAGTACCGGTGCTGAACGTCGTGGAGATGGGCATCGTGAGGCGGGTCGAACTGGGGGACCGGGAGACGGTCGTCCAGATCACTCCCACCTACTCCGGCTGCCCCGCCATGGAAGTCATCGAAGGCCAGATCCGGCAGGTTCTGGAGGACTCGGGACTTCCCGGGGTGCGGCTGAAACGGGTCTATGCCCCTCCCTGGACCACCGACTGGATGACCGAAGAGGCCCGGCGCAAGCTGCGCGACTATGGGATCGCCCCTCCCGCCCGGAAGCAGGAGCTGGTGCAGCTCGACGAGGAGGTCTCCGCGCCGTGCCCCTACTGCCACTCCATCGAGACCGAGCTGCGCAGCGCCTTCGGCCCGACCGCCTGCAAGGCGCTTCACTTCTGCCGCGCCTGCTGCCAACCGTTCGAAAGTTTCAAGACGATCTGAGGGCTTGGAAAGTGATGACTGAAACAATGAAGGAAGAAGCGATCCTGTGGAAAATCCAGGACCAGGTTGCCACGCTCACTCTGAATCGGCCCGAGGTGCTCAACTCCTTCAATCGCGACATGGCCCGCCGGCTGCAAGATCTGCTCGATCGGATGGCCGGAGCTCGGGAAGTCCGCTGTGTTCGGATCACCGGCGCGGGTCGCGCCTTCTGCGCGGGCCAGGATCTGGCCGAAGCGGCTTCCGCAGAGGGGCCTGCCGCCGACGTGGCCCGGATCGTGAGGGAGCAGTACAATCCCTTGATCCGCCGGCTTCGAAGCATGGAAAAGCCGGTCGTGTGCGCTGTCAACGGGGCGGCGGCGGGCGCTGGAGCCAATCTGGCCCTGGCCTGTGACCTGGTCATTGCCTCCGAAGAGGCGAGCTTCATCCAGGCATTCTCCAAGATCGGCCTGGTCCCGGACAGCGGAGGAACCTGGGTCTTGCCCCGGCTGGTGGGACTGGCCCGCGCCACGGCTCTGACGTTCCTCGGGGAGACCCTCTCGGCGCGCCAGGCCCTGCAATACGGCCTCATCTACGCGGTTTGCCCAGGCGAGCGGCTGGCCGAGGAATCGTTCGAGCTGGCGCACAAACTCGCCGCCATGCCCACCCAGGCGCTGGCCCTCACCAAGCAGGCGCTCAACCAGTCGCTGGACAACGATCTGGAGACCCAGCTGAAACTGGAAGAGGAACTGCAAGCCCGGGCCGCCGCCAGCGCGGATTTCCGCGAGGGAGTCGAGGCCTTTCTGGCCAAGCGGAAGCCAAAATTCCGAGGAACCTGAACAGGCGACTCCCACAATTGGCCGATCGTCTCCCGCCAAGAGGGAACACGGTCGAGCTCTGGGATTCGCACTCTGGGTAGTGCCAAGTTGCGAAGCGGGTGTCTCAATGTCCAAGAACGACTCATTTCCGGTCGGGGTGCTGGGAGCCGGCACGATGGGAACCGGGATCGCCCAACTGGCGGCCAGCGCCGGCCATCCGGTCTGCGTGTACGACAATCGCCGGGGGGCGCGGGGCCGGGCCCGCGG